>SCTZ01000143.1 GCA_004297765.1 Chloroflexota bacterium
GGTCAACGACCTCGGCCGAAGAGACGACCTCGATACCCGTGGAGACCTCGCCCTCGTCCACGCGCCAGGCAGACAGTGATTCCTTCTCCACTAGCACCCGCATCTTCAAGAGCCGCAATGTATCGATTGGCTTCTTCAACTCCCCGCCACCGACGGTGGAGGGGAACATCGGCCGGGCGAGCCAGGCAGCGGCGTCCAGCAGCACGGCCGTCACCTGGTTTTCGCCCAGGGTCAGGCCGACGCAGTGCCGCAACGCCTCGCTGTTCCGCACCGAGTTTAGCGGCGAATCTCGCAGGATGACGACGACGTTACGCTTATCCAAGGGCAATCACTCGATCCGCGTTTTGGACGATTTCAGCCCAATCGTACTGGCTGCCAAAGAGAACATTCTCCACGCGTGGAAGCCCGCGTTCCTGCGCGTTGTGTCCGCAGATCACCAAGTGCGCCCCCCGCTCTGTCAGCGATAGCAGACGCTCCTGGACATACACCCCTCCGTCCATGAGGAAGAGCGATACCTCATGGCCCTCCGCCAGGGCCGCTTCCGCAAGCTTGCTGGCGGTGTGTAGGTTCTGCGATTCCATTCCCGTTGTGAGCAAGATGCCCAGCTTCACTCAATGCACCGCCGTGGGCAGACCGCAGAACTCCTCATAGTCGATCAGCTCGTGAATGGTCGGATTGTCGCCGCAGACGGGGCAACTGGGATCCTTGCGAGTCCTGACCTCCCGGAAATCCATGGCCAGTGAATCGAACAGCAGCAACCGATTGATCAGTGAATCGCCGATGTTCAGGATGAGCTTGATCGTCTCGATGGCCTGAATCGTTCCCACGATGCCGGGCAGAACACCTAGCACGCCTGCCTCCTGGCAACTCGGGACCATTCCCGGAGGAGGAGGGGCCGGATAGAGGCAGCGGTAGCATCCACGTTCCGGGTGAAAGACGGTGGCCTGTCCCTCGAAGCGGAAAATGCTGCCGTGAACATTGGGCTTGCCGGCGAAGACGCAGGCGTCGTTGATCAGGTAGCGCGTGGCGAAGTTGTCGCACCCGTCGACAATCACGTCGTAGTCCGCGATGATCTTCATGATGTTCTGCGAGGTAAGCGCCTCGGCGTGCGGGATCACACGGACATCCGGATTGAGACTGGCGATGGTTTGAGCTGCAGACTCTACTTTCGGCCGACCAACGGTCTGCACTCGATGCAAGATCTGCCGCTGAAGGTTACTCATGTCGACTTCGTCAAAGTCGACGATGCCCAGCGTGCCAACGCCGGCCGCCGCCAGATAGAGGGCCGCGGGCGATCCCAGACCACCAGCGCCCACCAAAAGCACCCGAGCACTGAGCAGCTTGCGCTGTCCTTTGCCTCCAACCTCCGGCAGAATAATGTGGCGGCTATACCGCCGAATTTGCTCCTCACTAAACGGTGTCGCCACGGCTGGCTCCTCCCTGTCTTGCTAAGCCGTCCCCTAGGGAGAAAGGTTGCCCCCCATAAGACGGGTGATTGGGGTCACTTCAACGCCGCCAGCCTCCGACCACCGGACCTCCGGATTGGAGGGATGCGGGAGCAGTCGGCGGCAGGCTAAAAGGTCATGCTCAGATAACGCTCCCCGGTATCGGGCAGGACAGTCACCACGACGGCAGCTTCGCCAAGGCGCTCCGCGACCTGTAGAGACGCCCAGACATTCGCCCCGGCCGATATCCCCACCAGCAAGCCTTCCTTGCGGGCCAAGTCGATGGAAGTACCGGCCGCATCTTCATCTGTCACAGCGATGATCTCGTCGATCACGCTCTGATTCAGCACGGCCGGGATGAAGCTAGCTCCAATGCCCTGTATGCCATGCAGTCCGGGCTTTCCTCCGGAGAGCACTGCCGAGCGGGCCGGCTCTACAGCCACGATGCGAGCGGTGGGCAACTCGCGTTTCAATACCTCGCCCACCCCGGTGATAGTGCCGCCCGTGCCCACTCCAGCCACGAACGCGTCCACACGTCCGCCGGTCGCCTCCATGATCTCCACGGCGGTCGTCCGGCGATGGATCTCCGGGTTGGCCAGGTTTTCGAACTGCATGGGCATGAAGTAGTCTGGGTTGGCCCAGGACATCTCGTAGGCCGCTCGCACGGCGCCCGCCATGCCTTCGCTGGACGGCGTAAGGACCACCTCCGCGCCGTAGCGCGCCAACAAGCGTCTGCGCTCGATGCTCATATCCTCGGGCATGGTCAGAATCAGCTTGTAGCCCTTGACGGCGGCGACCATAGCCAGCCCGATGCCCGTATTGCCACTGGTGGGCTCGACGATGGTGCCACCGGGGCGCAGCTTCCCTTCGCGCTCTGCCTCCTCGACCATAAACAGCGCGATGCGATCCTTCACGCTTCCGGCGGGGTTCATCGATTCTAGCTTGGCCAGAACCAGCCCGGCACCGGGCCTGCGTATTCGGTGCAACCTGACCAGAGGAGTATTGCCAATTAGTTCGAGAGCACTATCTACAACGCGCCTCAATATATCTCACCGCTACTGTCTTATCAACATCAGTGTTTAGATATAATACATCGGTTGGGTGTCGCGGGCGGCCTGCTTCTTGGCCAGCGACTCGATGGTCGTGGCATCCAGGACCGCATCCATCGCTTCCTTGACCTGTTGCCAAACCTCGCGCTGCACGCACTCCGCCGATTGCGGGCAGACGTGCACGTCACCTACGCAGCCAATAGGGGACAACGGTCCTTCAAGTGCCGCTACCACCTCTCCGAGCGTCATATCGGCGGGCAGCTTAGCCAGAACGTGCCCGCCTTTCGGTCCGCGCGTGCTCCGCACAATGCCGGCCTTGCGTAGAACCGTGAGCAACTGATCCAGATACGGCTCTGGGATGCCTTGCCGTGCCGCAATGTCGGCGCTCTGGGTCAATCCCTGTCCGTAGTGCAGAGCCAGATCCACAACAGCGCGCACCCCGTAATCGCTCTTCATCGAGATCTTCATGGCCGTCCTCACACTTCAAGCGCCGATTCCCAGTGACTTTCGAGCCTTCGCCGCCCGCGCCGAGGGTCCGTCGGAGAGGGCATCGTCAAGTCTGTGGCAGGAGCCCCCGGATCGCCACATTGTGAAGCGATTTACTCAGGATTCTACCACTGGGTCGGATCATTGTCAACGATCTGGACCGCTGTCAGGATACCGACGGTGCGCTAGAAGCGAGTACAGCGATCGACGCCCAGCCGGCACTTCTCCGCCACGATCGTGGCGCCGATATGGGCCACGGCAAGATCCAGCTTGTCGTTCTCGTTGACCACCTGATAATCGAAGAGGGGCAGACGGCACATCTCATCCCGTGCCGTATCGATACGCCTCGCCATGTCCGCGGCGGTCTCAGTCTTGCGCTCTTTGAGTCGTTGCACAAGATCGTCCATTGACGGAGGAGCGAGGAAGATAAACACCGCGTTAGGGGCCAGGCTCTTGATTGTGGCCGCGCCCTGTACGTCAGCCTTGATGAGGACATCGCGACCAGCGGACAGCGCGGCGCGCACCTGATCGCGCGGGACGCCATAGAGGTTGCCGTACACGTTGGCCCACTCAAGGAAGTACTCACGCGGGATGCGATCCTCGAAGAACTCCTTTGACACGAAATGGTAGTCGACTCCGTCCACCTCCAGCGCGCGTTGCTTCCGCGTGGTCATGGTGACGGTGAAGTGGAACGGATACCTGAGAGCTTTCATACGATTCAAAACGGCGTCTTTGCCAACGCCAGATGGACCCGAGAGGACGATCAGCAGAGGGATTGCACCTCTGATCTCCGAGAGAACGACAGGCAAGCTCCGCGCGGCGGATTCGGCGGCGTCCTGACCTGAGTCGAATGTCATGCTTTGCCTCCGCGGGTACTGAGAGATCGCGCGCGCGGCGCAGGAATCACCATCACACTCCTAGCCCTCCGTGCCGGGCCCCGGAGCCGCTGTCCGGGTGGCACCAAGACGATTGGCCAGAGTCTCAGGCGTGACAGGCGCCAGGACGATATGACCGCTATCCAGCACGACAACCGCCTTCGTCTTCCGACCATTGGTCATATCAACGGCCAGGTTATTGCTCTTGCCCTCCCGGATCAGCCGTTTGACCGGCGCGGAATCCGGGGCGACGATGGCAATCACACGGTTGGCAGCTAGAACATTCCCGAAAGCAATATGTACGAGCTCGGTCCTAGCCATTGTGGCTTACCCCGCTTGCGATCTCCGGAGCAATCAAATGGAAAACGCGCCTGAGACGTCAGCTAACCACCCGACCTGCCCACTACAGGCGCTTCGCGGAGACTGTCATCCCCTAAACCGACTGGAGTTAGGGACGCGCCGATCTCCTACCGCCCTCCACTGACTGCGGACAACTGCTCCCAGAAGCCCGGGTACGATACGTTGACCGCATCCGCGTCGTCTATCTCGGTCAAACCGTCGGCCAGCAGGGCCGCCATCGCTAGCGACATGCCCAGCCGATGATCCCCAAGGCTGCTGCACGCCGCGCCTCGAAGCTGCTGAGGTCCGGAAATCACCATGCCGTCGGGGCGCTCTTCGATCTCCGCGCCCAGTCGGCGCAATTCTTGGGCTGTCGTCGCGATCCGATCGGTCTCCTTTACGCGCAGCTCGGCCGCGCCGCTGATTGTCGTTACGCCCGTGGCCTGCGTAGCCGCCACGGCTAGCACCGGCAGCTCGTCAATCAAGCGAGGCACCAACGCCGGGTCGACGTCGATTCCACGCAGCGCGCTGCTTTCCACTACAATATCGGCCACAGGCTCCCCGTTTTCCACGATATGCGGTTTCATAGTCAAGCGTGCGCCCATGGCCAGCAGCACATCCAGCAGACCGGTGCGAGTGGGATTGATCCCCACACCAGGCAAGGTGAGTCTGGCCGATGGGTGACAGCTTCCCGCCACGAGCCAAAAGGCCGCCGAGCTAATATCCGCGGGCACCGCCAGATCGACTGGCTTAAGCCTGACGGGAGGGGACAGCTCCACGATCTGCTCGACACCACCAGGTGCCGGCTGCGCACGCAACTCCACCCCCATGCTCTGCAGCATCCTCTCGGTATGGTCGCGCGCCGGTCCGGGCTCGACGATCTGCGTCACCCCGTCCGCGAACAAGCCGGCCAGCAGCAGCGCCGACTTGAGTTGGGCACTGGCCACGGGGAGACGATAAGAGAGCGGACGCAGACTGGCCCCACGTATGGCTAGGGGGGCGAGCTCCCCGCCGTTGCGGCCCCAGGTTTGGGCGCCCATCAGTGCCAGAGGGCGCGTCACGCGACCCATCGGACGCGATCGCAGGGAGCCATCCCCGGTCAAGACGGAGAAGAAAGGCTGTCCGGCCAGGATGCCCAGTAGGAGCCTCATGGTCGTCCCGCTATTCCCACAATCGAGCACATCGGCCGGCTCCCGCAGACCATGCAAACCAACCCCACTGACCACGACCGTCTCGTAGGGATGATCTTGTGGTCCGGCGAGCTCCACAGCGGCTCCCAGCGCCCGAAGACAGCGAATCGTCGAGAGACAGTCCTCGCCCGGCAAGAAATTGCTGATTCTCGCCTCCCCGTCGGCCAGCGCATTGAGCATCACCGCACGGTGCGAGATCGACTTGTCGCCGGGAACCTGTATGCTACCCTCCAGGCGGAGGGGACGTTCAATCCGCGCAATCATTTAAATCTCTCTTAAATCTCTTTGTCTCCCGCGCCGCGCTGACCGCGCCGACGCAGCAGACCCTGCCCAACAAACAACTGCTGAAACGATTGTCCCAAGGAAGGCATGGGAGCCGCCGACGGCGGCGCGTCTGAGCAGAGGGTTCCGGCCAGGTACTCCCGGTGGGCATCAAACGCATCCTGGAACAGCCGCAAGGTTTCCTCTTCATCGGTCGCGATGGTCCGCTGGTACCCTCGCAACTCCTCCACTAACAGGTCGATCCAGCTACTCACGTTCTCCGCATTGGTGACGGCCAGGTCGCGCGACATGCGCGGATTGTTGCCCGCGTTGATCACAACATGGCGAAAACCGCCCGCTACCAGCCGCGAAACGTCCTTCCAGCCGGAACTCCGTCCCACCAAAGTCATCAGAGCCATCGAGATTACCAGCGGCAGGTGGCTAGCCGGCGCCACCAACGCATCATGCTCGTCCGGACCGAGGTAGTAGGTCTTGGCGCCGAGCAGGTGTACCAGAGAGGTCACCGCTTCGACCGCATCGCCGGGCGTCGTCTCGGTCGGCGTCAGACAATACATGCGCCCGTCGAAAAGTCGCGCATCCGGTCCATCCACACCGGCCGTATCTTTGCCGGTCATAGGATGGCCACCGACGAACGCGACCGTCTCCGGCAAAAGCTCCGCGGCCCAGCTAACCACCTGGCGCTTCGTGCTCCCGGTATCCGTCACCACACAGTCCGGCTCCAGATGTCCCGCAATCTCACCGAGTATCTCGCGCATGGTCAAAATCGGCGTCGCGAGGACGACTAGCCCCGCGCCCTGAACGACCCGCGCGAGACTGGGATCGACCGTGTCGACTGCCCTGGCCTTCCGCGCAGCGACCACGGCATCATAGCTGACATCGTGTCCCACGATCTCCGTCTTGTCCAGCTTGGCCCGCTTGAGCGCCAACCCAAACGAGGCCCCGATGATGCCCAATCCTACAATCGCAATACGCGCCATCCCTAAAGGCCCAATCGCTCCATGAGCAGCACAGGATTGCTCTCCAGAACAATCTGCAGCTCATCGTCCTCTAGACCGCTCCCAAGTCCCACCGCGTGGACGAAGCCCGCCGTGTGCAGATCCCCGGGCGCATGACTATCCGAGTTGATCAGGAACCTGGCGCCGGCCGCGCGCCCCATCTTGACTACGTGACCATTGGTCAAAGAGTGTCCCTTGCGACTGGTGATCTCCAGAAAAGTGCCCGTCTCTGCCGCTCGCCTGGCCTCGTCCAGCGTGATCAAGCCAGGATGCGCCAGGATATCGACATAGGCTGACTCGATGGCCGCGCGGTCGGTGCCATTCTCCACCGGCTCCACCACCGTCTCGCCATGCACAACGACGATCTTCGCGCCCAGCCGCTTCGCCTCCCGAGCAGACTCATCAATCGCCTTGGCCGGAACATGGGTCAGCTCGATGCCGGGAATGGCCCGGATATTCCAGTGTTTCTCGACCAGGGCGCATTCGGCGAGGACTGCTTCGAGCATAGCGGGGAGACTACCGGGGCCAGCGTGATCGGTCAAGGCAACTACTGAGTAGCCATTCACGACGGCCCGTCTGATCAACTCGATTGGTGAGAGCTCGCCATCGCTCAGGAACGTATGCGTGTGAAAATCATGCAGCACTCTGGCCGCCCCCTCCAGGCACAAGAAATTGTGGTAAACCATACCACAATCGCGGCCCACGGGCAAGGGCTGGAATCGCGATCACAAAACAGAACATTGTTCTTGCCCGGTGCGGTGCTATAATGTCCTACCAAGGGAGATATGGCAGAGCCACCCATCGTCATAGGCATCGCCCGCTAGTTAGCCGGCATATCGGAGGCCACCCATGGAGTCGATCAGATTGCTCATCGTGGACGATCATCCTGTCGTCCGCGAAGGAATCTCCGCCATGATGGAGACACAACCAGACCTGCAGGTCGTGGCCGAGGCCGCCAATGGACTGGAGGCAGTGCAACTCGCGCAGGAGCACCATCCTGACGTAGTTCTCATGGATCTCCAAATGCCCGTGTTGGACGGCGTCCAGGCCATCCGGCGCATCAAGGAGCAGTGCCCTGAGATCCAGATAATCGTCCTGACTACATACGACAGCGACGAGTACATTTTCCGTGGCATCGAGGCCGGCGCCCGCGGCTATCTGCTGAAGGGCGCCACTCGCGACGAGGTATTCTCGGCCGTGCGGGCCGCGAAGCGCGGCGAATCTCTCCTGCAGCCGATCGTCGCGAGCAGGCTAGTCGAACGCTACACCCAGCTTGCCAAGCGCTCTCCGGACGACGAGGGTCTATCCGACCGCGAGATGGAGGTGCTGCGGCTGATGGCCGAGGGCGCGCGCAACAAGGAGATCGCCGGGAAGCTCTGCGTTACCGAGAAGACGGCCAAGGCACACGTCAGCAACATCCTGCAGAAGCTCAACGCCGACGACCGCACCGAGGCCGTGACCATCGCCCTCCGCAAAGGGATCATCAAGTTGTAGCCAGCACGACGACCAGCGGTCCAAAAGACCAATGCTGGCATTGGTCTTTTTGTTTGACGCTCCTGGGCCTTCGCTCGATGCAGGTACTCACGCTATACGTATACACTCTAAGAAAGTGCGGGAGAAGCCAGATCCAGTGCACGATGCCTCCTGGGAACGCCGAGCCCCAGCTCGGCGTTCCCAGGAGGCCGTGGATTCCCGCGCAGACGGGAATGACGAACCCGACCTTGTCACACACTCTCTAAGGGGAGACGTCCTATCGCGGAGACAACTGTGCAAAATCGACGCCCGGGGAAGACGTTGGGAATAGCGCTGATTCTCCTGGGCCTGTTCTTCTTCGTTGGCAACCTCGTTGGACACTGGAACATTCTGACCTTCTCCGTTGCGGGGATCGGTCTCTTGGTGCTGAGCCTCCAATCGGCTCGGCGTCGTTTTGCTGTCCCCGGGGCGGTCGCCCTGGCCATCGCGTCCTTCTTGGCCCTCCATGAGGCCAATCTGCTGGGCACCCGATCTGATACCTGGCTACTGATATTACTGGCCATCGCTTTCCTGAGCGCCTACGTCCTGCGGCAACGATGGACCAGCTTATATCCGCTGTCCCTCGCCGCGATCCTGTTATTCGCGGCGGTCAACACTGTCCTCGACTTCGGCACCTCGCTCGGCGGTCGGGAGATGATCGGCAGTCTGAGTCAGTGGTGGCCCGCTCTCATCATCCTTCTGGGCGGTCTCTTGCTAGTAGGAGCGCGTGCGCGCCTCTCGACCTCGATACTGCTCGGCCCGGCCCTTCTGCTCGTGGTGGGGATCACGGCGGTGCTAGCCTTCGATACGGCCACGCAAGGCGCATCTTGGGCCATGTTCCAGCATGGAACCATCATGCGACGCGAGGTCACGACTGATACGCTCGATGCCTCGCGAGCGACTCTGATCTCCGTAATCAACGACACGGGGAGCGTTCGCCTTTACCCCTCTGACAGCCCGCAGGTACAGATCCAGGTCGTCAAGCAGGTTTGGGCACCGGACGACACGCAAGCACAACGGATTTTCGACAACGTCTCGTTCCGCATGGACAGACTCGCCGACCGCATCGAGATACGCCCCGACCGCCGCGAGGCACCGCCGATCTTTGCTTTCGGATCATCTCCCACCCTGGATGTCGAGGTCGCTGTGCCTGCCGGACTCGCGGTCCAGGTAACCTCCGGTGCCGGGCGCATCAAGATAGATGGGGCCACCCGAGACGTGACAGTGGCGACCCGTTCCGGCAAAGTCGAGCTGACCAATATCGGGGGCAACGTGCGGGCGAATCTCATCAGTGGCGACTTTCGAGCCCAGAACGTTGGAGGCGAGGTCATGGCGACCACGGTCAGCGGCAGCATCGAGATCGTGAAGGCCGCCGGCCTGCGCGAAGTCTCCACCACCAGCGGACGTGTCATCGTGGACAGCGTGCTACGCCAGCCCGCCAGCATTCGCACTATCAGCGGAGACGTTCGTTTGTTCGTATCACCGGACAGCTCCTTCCGACTCGACTACGCGAGCACGAGCGGGGATGTCCGCGATGAGTTGCCACTCACCGCGGAAACCCGCGATCGGCACCGCTTCCTGGGCACGTACAACCGGGGCGATAACGTGCTCACGGTCCGCACCGTCAGCGGCGACCTACGGGTGATGCGCTCCGGCTCGTGATCGATCTGACACCGCCTTTGCTTCGAACACGAGGAGCGATCTTCTTCGCAGCGAAGCAAGTCCTGGTCATGATTGTGAGAGGGTGCTGCCTTCGTGCTCTGCATCGACCGTGACTTGTGACCATTTCTGAGCCAAGCAACCATGATAGATCGTCCGCTCGGCAATTGTTCACAAACCGCCTGGGAGGTATAATGTAGGTATAGTTGTACCTACAACGGAGGATGGCGATGCGTGCAATCGGAGTGCGGGAGTTACAGAACCACGCCAGCCAGGTGTCCGCGACGTGACCGAGCAGCGGAAGCCGGTCAATATCACCAGGAACGGGCGCGTGGTGGCCAGAATAGTGCCGGTCGAACCGGAGCTCGCCGGAGAAGAGCTGGAGCAATTCGAGCAGACGTGGGCCGACATGGATCAGTTAGCGGCGGAGATTAGCGCCCGCTGGCCCGAAGGCGTGTCCGCCGTCGATGCCGTCTCGATTGAGCGGCGGTGAGCACGGTTATCGTCGATGCCAGCGTTTGGGTAAGCCGCTACGTCGAGGAAGACACGCATCACCGTATCAGCCAACTGTATTTGGAGCGCCATTTCCGGAGCGGCGGCATCGTCGTTGCCCCGGTCATCCTTCTGGCACAGTTGGCCGGCCCAGTAGCTCGTCAGACGGGGGACCGCACTCTCGCGCACGACGCCTACCGAAAGTTGCTTAAGCTGCCTACCTTCCGGGTTGTCCCCATCGACCATCGGATCGGCGTGGCAGCGGCCAAGCTCGCGGCCGATCTCGGTCTGCGCGGGGCCGACGCCGTGTACATCGCACTCGCTCAAGCGCTCAATATCACCCTGATTACGTGGGACGAGCAACAGCGTGAGCGCGGTGCCGCCGCAGCCGCCACGGTCATGCCCCAGCTTTGACAACGCCCGGGGTCCCAGGGACATTGGACCGATCGCGATGGGCCAATAGACCAAAGCACAACCGGACAGATGCGACTTTGGTTGAACCCTCGTTGTAGACTATTGCCCCATGACGCCGCCTCGCGCACAACCTATAGTTAACGCTAGGTGCTCGATAGTCCGACGGCATCCGCCGTCCCTTTCGTGCAAAAGAAACGTTACATTGGGCAGGTGGGCAGATGCTGCAACTACTTGGTGACCAGGGCTACGGGAAGGCAGCCGCCGTGCTGACCGACGAGGCAGCACTCGTCGAAGCAGCCCGAACCAGCGCCGAAGCCTTCGGAGAGCTCTACGATCGGTACTTTGACAGGATCTACCGGTACGCGTACCGCAAGACAAACAGTCGCGAGGAAGCGGAGGACATCACCTCTCTGACCTTCCAGCGGGCTCTGGAAGGTCTCGGCAGGTACGAATGGCGGAGCTTGCCATTTGGCGCCTGGCTCTACCGCATTGCGTCCAACGCGATTATCGATCGTCATCGGCGCTGGGCGCCAACCGTGCCGGTGGACGATCTGGACGAAGGCGGGGATCTTCCATTGACCAAAGTGCAACCGGATGAGTTGATCGAGCGCGTGGAGGCGCATCAGGAGCTAGTAGCGGCTCTTCGTCAGTTGTCGACGGATCAGCGAGAGGTGCTCATCCTGCGCTTCTCCGAGAACCTGCGATTCAAGGAGATCGGCGTCATCATGGGACGCAGCGAGGGGGCCGTAAAGAAGCTTCTATACCGCGCCCTACTCGCGCTGCGCGGCCACCTGGAGAGTCTGGGCGGAGGGAACGGCATTGATGGATTTTCACGAGCGCTTAGCCGAGCAACTAGCTCGTGCTCTTGAGACCCCCAACCCAGCCGTTGGCAGATTGGAGCCGGTCGGAGGAGAGGAAAGCGATCTGTCTTCCCTGCTTTATCTGGCCGGAGTGGTTACGCAGGAAATGCGCCGACCGGTTCCATGCGATCTGTCGTTCAAACAGCAACTGAGAGCATCGCTACTTCGCGGCTTTGGCGGACCCAACCTGTGCAGCCCCTCTACCTAAGATCCGCCCTCTCCATCTACCATGTCTGTGGAATCCCCGAGTCTGTGTCCACCTTCCGACGCGAGCTCACACCCAACCGGTGGAGACAATAGAGGACATGCCCACGCGTCATCAAATGCAGTCATCACCATTCTTCGGACCCGATGGCCGGCTGCACCCCATCTTGCGTCTTCTCCTGTACTTTATAGCCACGCCAACTGCCGTGATCGTACTACAGGTCGTGGCAGAGGTGATTGTCGCATCGACTATCGGCAAACCCAACCAGGGTCCAGCCAACCTCGGAGAGTTGGGATACCCTAGCCTGCTCATCTTTCAGCTCGCCAGCGTGGTCGCCATCACCTGCACTACTCTGGCAGCCTGCAGGCTGCTAGAGGGACGCAGTCTTGTCAGCCTTGGGCTCCGACTCGGAGGTAGCTGGCTGGTCGACGTACTTTTCGGACTGCTTCTCGGTCTACTGCTCATGGGCCTCGTTTTCATCCTGGAATGGTGGGCCGGATGGATGACGTGGCGACCGACGCCCGCCGGCTTATCCCTCACCAACCTGATCGGCGCCGTGATTCTCTTCGCGATGGTGGCCTGGGGAGAGGAGCTCGCCACACGGGGATATGTGCTCCAGACTATCGCCGGAGCATGGGGCGCGCTTCCCGCCGCGATCGTCACGTCTCTGCTATTTAGCATCCTGCACCTGGGCAACCGCGGCGCCAACGTGATGTCCGTACTAGGCATCTTCATGGCCGGGGTTTTCTTTGCCGTCGCATTCCTGGCCACGCGCTCGCTCTGGCTGCCCATGGCCGTGCACTTCTCGTGGAATTTCTTCGAGGGACCCGTCTTCGGCTTTCCTGTCAGCGGACTTCAGCTCCCAAGCCTGCTATCGGTCACGCCAACGGGACCGGAACTCGTGACCGGCGGAGTCTTCGGACCGGAGGCAGGACTGTCGGGCCTACTGGCGAGCTGTGTCGGAATTGCGGTCGTCGCGGCCTACTGGAAATGGCTCAAGCGCAGACCAAGGCAAGCCGGAATCACAGCCGATACGACGTGGTCAAGCGTTGACAGGAAGCATGCCCCGGATTAGGATTGGGTGCTGATTCTGGAGCAAAAAACCGTGCAACTCTGGCCCGTCGATGTTCTGATAGCGATCTTTCGTCAGCGCATTGGGACGCGCATCGCGTTGGCCCTCGCGACGGGTCTCTTTCTGTCCCTGGCGGTCGCAGGCGTCTCAATCTACTACCTGGCAGAGGTCGGGCAATCGCTGCGCGACATCTCCGAGCGAAACCGTCTGCTCTTCGCCAGCATCATTCGTCTCGCCGAAGCTGTCGAGCAGCAGAGTGACGGCGTGAGCGGACTCCTCCTCGCGGGCGATGAGGGGCATCTGGAGTTCTACGCGGCCGGGCGGCGGGAGTTCGAGGATGCCCTGGCCGATCTCGAAGCCCTGATGCCTCCTGGGCCCGGATCAGAGCTTCTGCAGACCGTCTCCAACCGACGCGGCCGCTTTGAGCAGGCTGCGCAGAATGAGGTCGCCATGTATCGGGGCGGGCAGCCACGTACCGCGGCGTTCATCTGGCAAGGCGAGGGGTTGCAGAGCAAAGCCAGTCTGCTAGATGCCATTGACGAGCTGATGTCATGGCAAGACCAGATCACCAGAGAGGGCATGGAGGAGTCGCGCCGTCAGGAGTGGCTGGCCGCCCTGCTGGCATTGGGACTGGTAGCTGTGGCTTCGGCCCTGGGCATCGTGGTGGGGCTGCGCCTGACCCGCGGCATCACTACGCGGATCGGATCTCTAGTGAAGGCCGCCGAGATCATCAAGAGCGGTGAAATGGACACGAGCATCCAGGTAGAGGGCGAGGACGAGCTAGCATCTCTGGCTCAAGCTCTGGCACGCATGGTCGCCGCGCAGCGCAAGTCCAGGTTCAGCCTGGAGCGCGTTCTGCTGCAGACGGAGCGCCGCAACCGCGAGCTTCTCACCATGAACGCCGTGGCGGCCACCGTGAGTGCATCGCTCAATCTCCAGGAGATCCTGGATAGCACCATTAGCAAGCTGGTGGAGCTCACAGAGGCCGATGCGGGGCAGATAACGCTCTTGCTCGACGACAGGTCACTGCGCTCGGTCGCTCTCAAGCCAACCGCGTGCTCCGACGACACGGAGAACCCTAGCTCCACATTCGACAGTGGGCTCGCCCTCATTCCTGTCGGGACACGGCGACACGTCGTCATCGCCGATCTCGCCACAGATTCCCGGTTCCGCGAGCACCCTATGGTTGAAGCCGGCTTCCACTCCCTGGTGTGCGCTGCGCTCATGACCCGCGACCAGATGCTAGGAACCGTCTCCCTCACCAGCAGGAGCCCTGATCGCTTCGACCAGGCCGATGCCTCTCTGTTGGCGTTGGTGGGACAGCAGGTAGGGGTAGCGGTCGAGAACAGCAGACTATACGAGCGTTCGGCAGAGTTCGCGGCAGTAGCCGAGCGCAACAGACTGGCCAGAGAGATACACGATACCCTGGCCCAGGGTTTGGCCGGCATCATCCTTCAGCTTGAAGCGGCCGACCAACTGATTGGCACCAACGTCGAGAGAGGAACTTTCCGACTGCGCAAGGCCCTCGAGCTGACCCGGGAGAGCCTGGCCGAGGCACGCCGTTCCGTCTGGAACCTGCGACCGGCTCCGCTCGAGGAGAAGACACTGGACGAGGCGCTTCGATGCGAGGGGGCGCGCTTTCAGGATGAGACCGGCGTCTCTGTGCGGATCGAGGTGGACGGAGAGACGGGAGAGCTTCCACGTGATATCGAGAATGGATTGCTCCGAATCGCACAGGAAGCGCTAACCAACGTCCGGAAGCATGCACACGCTAACTCCGTGTTGATACGATTGGGGACCACGGAGCACGAGGTATTGCTAAGAGTGCAGGACGACGGGGTGGGCTTCGATGGCTCGCCGCCAGCGCACGATCAAGGTGGCTTCGGGCTGGTAGGACTCCGCGAGCGCGCGGTCCTGCTCGGCGGCGAGCTCACGATTCAATCGGCCGAGGGCGCGGGCACCACGATTCACGCCGTCGTTCCGCTCGGCAGTAGACGCCGACCGCAGGAATCGCCGGCCAACGGCGGGCTTGGGTTTGGGAGGTAGATCCGCAGGAGTGAGCAGAACCTGTATCGATCGCGGGGCGAGGGAATGCGGCGATCCCCTCGCCCTTTGCGAAGGGCGAAGGGATCGTGCGTCAGCTATCCCCACGTCATCGACTCCAGAACCTGCCCACTCTAGGGGTTTGATCCCCCAACCCCAGCCCCAAGCCGGGTAGGTTGGCAAAAGGGAAAGCAGAACGTTACAATACGGTGCCGTCCAAAACGAGACACACAAGCCGGGCAGGAGGAATCAAACGTGCAGCTTTCTACAGGCAGGTTCGTGCACAAGACGCTGACGGCTCTGGCGGTGGTCCTTCTCTTGTTGGCCGCCACCGGGCCGGCGGCATCGGCCGCCGAGTTCCGGGAGGGCGAGATCGTGACGATCGGCGCCGACCAGATCATCGACGATGACCTCTACGTCTTCGGCAACAGCATCATCATCGACGGTACCGTCACCGGCGACGTTTTCTCGGCAGGCGGACAGATCACCATCCACGGCAATGTCGGCGGCAGCATCAACGCGGCGGGGGGCTCCATCAACGTCACCGGTCGCGTGGGCAAAGCAGTTCGCGCCATTGGAATCGGTTCGGGCCTTCAGGTCAG
>SCTZ01000144.1 GCA_004297765.1 Chloroflexota bacterium
CCCGGTGAAGACCGAGGCCACCACACGCTTGCCGACACAGTGCTCGTCCCCCTCGACCGTGCCGATCACCATGACGTCGCCTCTGCCCCCTCCGCCGGCTTCTATGACGGGACGGAGCTTAGTCATGACATCGTTCATGATCTCCCCGGCCAGCACCAGGTCGCTGGTGAACCGCGTATGCTTGTCGAATCCCTCGCCGATAATGGTCAAGCCGGGCTGGAGCCCATCGAGGATCATCTCCATCGGGCTGACTCCCGCCGCGATGCCCTCGTCGATGAGCTCATCTACCAGTTCTTCATCGATGTCGACGATCGCGTCTCGTAGCCGTTCCAGAAGCTGAGCTTTGGACACGTGCGCTTCCTCCTGTTTGTATAATTCTCTGGCTAGAATCGACCCAGTCGCTTGGCAAGTTCCATGCTCTTTTCGAAGACCGGCTGGGGGGTCCAGTAGTCGATAACGCCGATTGCGCAGAAGTGCTTGGGATAACGCTTGGCCTCTTTTAGTCGGGGTGCGAGCAGCTCTTCAATCTTGGGGAAATCTCCGTCCAGTACGGCATGGTCGTCGATGGTGCAGCCGCAATACAGGTCATTCTCCCTCGCATACGCAAAACATTCCTCGACAGGCATGTCAGGTCCTAGCCACCATCCGCCGAAACTACCGGGACCGACAGCCCCATGAGGAAGGTACAAAGGCATCCATGGCTCCCATCCTGGCGAGCCACAGGTATGCCACATGTAAGGCTGATGCCCTGGAGCGGCAATAACCTCCCTGGCTACTCTAGCATCGACGTCCATGATCCATTCATTGTCTATCTTCCCCATCTTCGGTGGAATGGCTCCCATATAGGAACACAGGTACATGCCATTGGGATTGAGCTCTTTGACGGCAATGCCAAACTTAATCGACCATTCGGCCGCTTTGTCCATGCACGCCTTGAATAGCTCGGGGTTTTTCTTCGCCATCACCATGCCGGGGCCAAAGCCCGTCATTCCCAGGTGAACCGTCCCCAGCGGGTCCCCGCAGTAGGAGACTTCCACGGGCAGCACCTTGTCTGCTCCATACTTGCGCATAATGCGCATCAGTTCTTTGGCCGCCCAGAGATAGCCCGGATATAAGCCGTGCTTCTTGGGGTCGGCCACTTCCACGCTCTCAATGTCTTCCATGGTCTTTATCGGCGGGCCGCCAACTTGCTGTGGGGTGCCGTATTCAATCATCCGTCCGTCGGCTCCCCAAAGCTCCTCCGTGTAGCAAATCGTGTACACGTTGATGATATCGAGCTTGAACCGGGCGGCCGTAGCCAGGTGAGCCTTGACATGCAGCTTGGGACGCTTGTAAACGTCACCCGGTTTGATGGCATCGGCAAAGGAATCAAGGGTTCGAACAGCATAGGGGACGTTGTACTTGACCTCGATGTGTAAGCGGTCCTTATCCTTGCCCTGCCAGGTGGCCTCGTAGCGCTGCAGCGGGGTCATCTCCTCTTCTTCTGCGTTCTTGAGGATCTTCTCGCAGTAGCGCTCGAGCTCTAATTCCTCTTCTCTGCTCCACTCGAAATGCAGCTCATCAAGAGGCTTGCCATACCATTCGGGCCCATTCTCCATCTTGCCCAGTTTCAATTGTGGTGTTGCCATGCTGATGACCTCCGTTCTTGTTGTTGATGATATTTGGTTGCTTGATGTCATGGATGCTGTGCTCCGCTAGCAGCTACCAGGGAAGCATCTGCTCAGCATCTGGAACTTGCCATCCTTGACGATGGCCGTGAACACCTCTCGAATGGTCTGCCCGTTCTCGCCTATGGAGATCTTTCCTCCTACTGCAGGGAAGTCCTTAATGCTCAGGAGTCCTTTCGTGATCAGCTCCCGGTCTTTGGCCAGATTCTCAGGCGCATTGCTGATCCCTCCATCCTGCATGGTCTTGGCCAAGACGCGGACCATGTCATAGATGTATGCCGTCGAGTAGTCGGCCGTGGGTCCCTTGACAGATTCCGCCTGGGCCCTGGCTTCGAATTCCTTCACGAACTTGCCCTGAAGTGAGTCGGGGTTGTCGTTTACCCAGTTGGCTTCGACAATGACACCCTCTACAGCTTGTCCCCCCGACGTAATCAGGCCGGCTGCGGCCGCGCTGTAGGCGCCGAGGACCGGTATCTGGATACCCTGTTTCCTCATCTCCGCGACGATCACACCGGCACCCTGACCACTGTGGCCTATGGCCACCATGTCTGCGCCCTGTGAGGCGACCTGACCTTTGAGCCTGGTCACAGCCGCGGTGTAATCGGTGTCCTTGAAGCTGATCATGATGGGATCGAGAGCCTCGATGCCAGCTTCTTTGGCGAGTTGCAAGGTGTTCTCGCCGATGACTTTACCGTTTGGTAGGTCGCCAGGATAAATGGAGGCCAGCTTCTTCGGATTGTGCATCTTGACGGCCTGCTTTATGCCGGCGCGGATCAACTCGGTGGTGAAAGTGGCGAAAGTAAAGCCCCAGGGTACAGATTCTTTCAAGACGGCTGGAGGCACCGGGCCCGTCATAATAAGGGGCACTCGCAGCTTGGACACCATTGGCAAATGCATGGCCGGATCACCACTGAGCACGCCGAAGATAGCCAGGACCTTGTCGTCGCCAGCGAACCTTTGCAGCAGCCTAGCCTCTTCCTGAGGCTGGCTGCCAGTATCTGCCTCCAGGACTTTCAGGGGCACACCGTTGACGCCGCCCGTGGCGTTGATCTCTTTCACCGCCATATCAGCAGCAATGCGCATCCTTAGTCCATAGTCAGCCTGCGCTCCGCTGGTCGGATTAACGAACCCAAGCTTGAGCTCGGTGCCGACGGTCTTGGTGGTCGGCTTGGTCGGTGCGGCAGCAGATGACTGGGACGCCGGGGCAGGGCTGGAACTAGCTGAGGGAGTAGACTTTGTCTCCTGAGCGCAGGCGCTGGCGCCAATCATAGCAAGCAAGCCTATGGTAACCACGATTCGCCGGAACAGGTTCCTCTTCTTCACGCTATCCCTCCCTTTCATAAGTGCATCAAGTTCAAGTTCTCGATAGCCAGCCTGTGGTTCTTGTGTCCTTCTCCGGAAGGACGGCGCAGCTCTGCCCCATATCGGGATGCGGATAGGGACCTCCTTTGGTATTGCGCGTAGTGACCAGGATGCTGCCACGCTTGTCGCAGAGCTAGCCCACCCGGGGCGCGCAACACCGTGGTGTCAATGGCGGCGCGCGTCCGCAGGTCTGCCAGGGATCAAGCAGTAGGACAAGGTAGCCTCTGGACCGCATCAAACCACCTCAGCTTGTGCGTCGACCTGGGGCACCAAGTCTGACTCTGCCTTGCTCTTGGCTCTGGCGATTGGGTTTGGGAGGAAGAAGATGCACAGAAGCAGCCCCACTACTGCTATCGCGGTTAGAACCCAATAGACGGTAGCCATCGCACTTGGCATAGCGATAGCGGTGGCATGCGCCTGCAGTTCCTGAGCCTTAATGCCCAAGCTGGTCAGAGCCTGAGACACGGTGGGATCCTTGAGACCCGCTGTTCCGATACGCTCAACGATGTTCCTGCCAACCCCGAGCTCTGTCGCCCTTGCCATCAGCGCACCGGGTATCAGCGAGGCCGTTAGCACTCCAAACCACGTGCCATACGTTGAGATCGCAATAGGCCCATCAACGTCTTTGAACATTGCAAATGTGCCAGCCGACCCTTGTGCCTTGTCCGGACTAGCGTTCGAGAGGGCGATACGCATGAGACTAGGCAAGAAGAGGCCGAGTCCGAGTCCTTGGACTGCAACATAGATATCCAGCTCCACTAACGAAGTGGTCGAAGAGACGCGAGTGAACGCGAACAGCCCAAGGCCAGCTACCAGAACGCCGAGGGTTGCGATGTTCTTCGCGCCGAACCTGTCCGCGAGGGCTCCTGCAAAGGGTCCCAGGACTGCGAACGGTAGAAACAACGCCATGACAATGCTCCCGGTCATTGTCGCGCTGCCCTGAAGCACGCCGTAGACAAAGAACGATCCGATATAAGTGGTGCTGCCGACTGTTGCGTAGATGCCCAGCATAATCATGCCCGGAACAAGGAAGTGCCGGGACGCAATGTATGCTGTGTCCAAAATGGCGTGCGGCTTTCCCTTCTCCACCAACGCCGTCACCACGCCACCCACGACCACACCGGCAATCAGCAGCCAAGTCCATAGATTCGCCAATCCCAGAACCTGGGATCTATTCGCCAACACAAGCAGGCACGAGACCGTGAAGATGAGGCACGCGGCGCCAACCCAATCAAACTTCGCTCGCAGCCGGGAAGCCGGCCGCTCCATAAAGACCAAGGCGATGGCTGCAGCAACCAAGCATGCGGCAGCGCCCACGTACATGACCGTCTGCCACGAATACGCATCGGTTATCAGTCCGCCCACGATCGGTCCAAGGATGGCGCCAGGCGTTGTAACCAATGGGTACATACCCATGGCCCGCCCGCGTTGTGATTCCGGGATATGCACGGCGGCAAATGCAGGCGCCGCTGGCAGGAGGGTTGCTGTAACAAGTCCCAGCAACGCATATCCAGCCACCGCGGTAGAATAGTCTCTGGATACCGCGACCGCGACCATCCCAACAGCAGCGAGGAACACCCCGATTGCCGCCACATACTTGCGTCCATAGATGTCCGATAACTTGCCCGCTATAACCACAATGCAAACGCTTACGACGCCCATAGGAAGCGTCAACCACACTCCACCCTCGACGGTCTGCCCAAACGCCGAGACTATGATGGGCGTCAGTCCGCTCTTCAAGCCTGTGCCCAACTGTGCTATGAACATGGCAAGCAGAATGGTGCTGTAGACCACCCAGGGGCTAGAAGACCTTCTGGCCGCGATGGAAGCAGTGCTCACTACTTTTCTCCAAACAACTCTACTCGCGTCGATTTTGTCTGACGTTCGACCAGTGGGCAATCCGCTTTGGCTTCCGCGGGTACCACGTCCTTATCCCGCCTTCGATGCCGAGCCAGATGCCTTCGCCGGAGAAAGGATTGCAGAAGCCCGCTCAGCGAGTTCCGTGATTGGCCAGACCGAGTAGGTCCTTCTGCAGAGGGACCGACTCGGACTGGCCAATCACGAAGGAGCTATCGTGAAAGAGCATTAGATTCGCGCACAGTAACCAGACGCGAAGGGTAACCTCTCGATCGCATCATAGCGTCTCACCCTATGAGTCGGCCTGGGCCACCAGGTCCGACTCTGCCTTGCTTTTGGCTCTGGCGGGGTTCGGAAGGACGAAGATGCAGAGAAGCAATGCCACTGCTGCTAATGCAGTTTGAGCCCACATCACGGTAGACATCGCATTTGGCATGGCGTTTGCGGTGGCGTACGCCTGCAGTTCTTGAGCCTTGATGCCCAGGCTGGTCAGAGCTTGAGACACAGTGGGATCCTTGAGACCCACTGTTCCGATACGGTCAACGATGTCTTTCCCAACCCCGAGTTCTGTCGCCCTTGCCATCAGCACACCGGGTGTCAGCGAGGCCGTCAGCACTCCAAACCAAGTGCCATACATCGCGACCGCCATAGGTCCATTAACGTCTTTGAACATTGCAAATGTGCCAGCCGCCCCTTCAGCCTTTCCTCGCTTAGCCTTCGAGAGGGCGATTCGCAAAATACCGGGGAAAAAGATGCCGAGGCCGAGTCCTTGGATTGCAACATAGATATCCAATTCCACCAACGACGTGGTCGAAGAGACGCGAGTCAACGAGAACAGCCCAACGAGAGCTATTAGAACGCCAACGGTTGTGATATTCTTCGCGCCGAACCTGTCCGCGAGGACTCCTCCAAAGGGGGATAGGATTGCGAACGGTAGGAACAATGCCATGACAACGGTCCCAGTCATTGTCGCGTTGCCATGAATCACACCGGCGACAAAGAACGTTGCAACATAGTTGGTGCTGCCGATTATCGTGTAGCAGCCCAGCATGATCAGGACCGGAACAAGGAACTCCCGGGATGCAATAAAAGATATGTCCAAGATGGCGTGTGGCTTCCCCTTCTCTACCAACACGGTCACCATGCCACCCACGACGACACCGGCAATTAGCAGCCAAGTCCATAGATTCGCCAATCCCAATACCTGGCCTCTATTCGCCACAACAAGCAGGCACGAGACCGTGAAGACGATGCATACAACGCCAACCCAGTCGATTTTCGCCTGCAGCCGGGTCGCTGGCCCCTCCATAAAGAACAAGGCGATGGCCGCAGCAATCAAGCAGGCCACAGCGGCCACATACATTACCATCTGCCACGAATACGCATCAGTTATCATGCCGCCCACGAGCGGCCCGAGGATGGTGCCCGGCAGTGTAACCAATGGGTACATACCCATGGCCCGCCCCCGACTTGATTCTGGGATACGCACGGCGGCGAATGCCGGCCCCGCTGGCAGGAGGGCTGCCGCAACAAGTCCCATCATCGTATACCCACCGATCGCGCCGGCGTAGTCCCTGGATACCGCGACCGTAACCAGCCCCACAGCGGCAAGGGACACTCCAATTGCCGCCACGTACTTTCGTCCATAAATGTCCGATAACTTGCCCGCGATAGGCACAAAACAAGTGGCTACGATGCCCATAGAAAGGTTCAACCACACCCCGCTCTCGACGGTCTGCCCAAACGCCGAGACTATGGTGGGCGTCAATGCGTTCTTCAAGCCCGAGCCCAACTGTGCGATGAACATTGCAAGCAGAATGATGCTGTAGACCACCCAAGGGCTAGAAGACCTTCTGACCGCGATGGAAGCAGTGCTCATTACTTATCTCCTAACAACACTATTCGAGTCGACTCCGTCTGACGATCGACCAGTGGGCAATCCGCTTTGGCTTCCACGGGCATCATGACCCTCTTTGACACCAATCATCTATGCGAACATTCCCTGAGCCACCCAGGCATACGGTTGAAACGGTATCTGCTCAGGCCGCGTGCCGCCTCAACCTCATCAACGTCTCGTTGCAAAGTGCGCCGTTCCGTAAGTCAGCACCACACTGCGGAGACGGCGCAGTTGGACCGCCGCCGTAGACCGCTGCGGTCGCCTCAGGCGACCGCAGCGGTCTTTTCCGACAGGATGCCGCACTTGAGGAACGACGCACTAAGTAATATTCTCTTTGGCAACCTCGCGTATGTCGCTCTTCATCCACTCCACAGCTGCCGGCTGATCACCCTTCACCAGTCGGGTCAGATCCCCTTCGAGCTCGG
>SCTZ01000145.1 GCA_004297765.1 Chloroflexota bacterium
GCAGCGCGAAGAATCCGTACCTCCGGGGGCGAGGGGCGCGGATTCTTCGGCGTGCGCGCCTCAGAATGACCAACAGAGGCGGTGCTCAAGATGAGAAGTTCGATGAACTACGGTTGTAGTGTTAGGGACTAGGAATTAGGATTTGGGAGCTAGGGGGACCAACCCCTAGCCCCCAACCACTAACCCCCAGGAGGAGAAGCATGCATAGCGACAGCGTAAAACGTGGTCTGGAGCGGGCTCCACATCGCTCGCTCTTGCGAGCACTCGGCATTACTGACCGAGAACTCGAGCAGCCCTTCATCGGTGTGGTGAATAGCTTCAACGAGGTTATCCCAGGGCATTTGCACCTGCGCACCATTGCTGAGGCCGTGAAGGCCGGTGTGCGCACTGCCGGAGGAACGCCGTTCGAGTTCCCGACTATCGGCGTATGCGACGGCATCGCGATGAACCACGTCGGCATGAAGTACAGCCTGGCCACGCGGGAGCTGATCGCCGATTCGATCGAGTGCATGGCCATGGCCCATGGCTTCGATGCGCTAGTCTTCATCCCCAACTGCGACAAGATTGTGCCCGGCATGCTCATGGCCGCGATGCGGCTGAATCTGCCGTCCATCTTCGTCAGCGGCGGCCCCATGCTGGCCGGTCGCAGAGCTAGTCCTGAGGGCCGCCAGATCCTGGACCTGAACTCCATCTTCATGGGCGTGGGACAGGTCGTGCAGGGCACCATAACCGAGCAAGAGCTGGCCGAGCTGGAAGAGCTATCCTGCCCCGGCTGCGGAAGTTGCTCGGGGATGTTCACCGCCAACACGATGAACTGTCTAACCGAGGCGCTCGGTCTGGCGATGCCGGGCAACGGCACCATTCCAGCCGTGGACGCGCGCCGCATCCGTCTGGCCAAGAACACGGGTATGCAGGTGATGGAGCTGCTGAAGCGAGACCTGCGGCCGCGCCAGATCGTGACGGCCAGCACCATCCGCAATGCCTTCGTCGTGGATATGGCCCTGGGCGGCAGCTCCAACTCCGTCCTGCACCTGACGGCCATAGCGCATGAGGCAGGGGTCGAGTTTCCGCTACGCCAGTTGAACGAGATCAACCAGGGCACCCCACATCTGTGCAAGATCAGCCCAGCCGGCGAGCACCACGTGGAAGATCTGGACCTGGCGGGCGGCGTTCCCGCCGTGATGAAAGAACTGGCCGGACGACTCGACACGACGGCTATGACCGTCACCGGCCAGACGATCTCACAGAATATCGCGCGCACCCAGGTGCGAGATCGCTCGGTGATCCGTTCGGTCGCCGAGCCCTACTCCCCGACCGGCGGACTGGCCATCCTCTTCGGCAATCTGGCACCAGAAGGTGCCGTGGTGAAGAAGGCCGCCGTGGCGCCCGAGATGCTCAAGCACAGTGGGCCCGCGCGTGTCTTCAACTCAGAGGACGAGGCCACCGCCGCCATCATGGGCAAAAACATCAAGCCCGGCGACGTGGTAATCATCCGCTACGAGGGACCGCGAGGCGGACCGGGCATGCGCGAGATGCTGACGCCAACCTCGATCCTCAGCGGCATGGGCTTGGATAGTCAGGTCGCGCTGATCACGGACGGTCGCTTCTCCGGCGCCACGCGCGGAGCCGCGATCGGACATGTCTCACCCGAAGCGGCCAACGGCGGAGCCATCGGTCTGCTGCGCGAAGGCGACACGATTCAGATAGACATACCGGCGGGTCGGCTGGAGGTAAAGGTTAGCGACGAGGAGCTAGCCCGTCGCCGAGCCGAGCAACCAGCCTTCGAGCCCCGCGTCAAAACCGGCTACCTGCGGCGCTACGCCGAGATGGTGACGTCGGCCAGCACAGGGGCGGTGTACCGATAGGGGCTGGGGGAAGTGTCTATCCCCTCTCCCTTTCGCCAAAGGGAGAGGGCCAGGGTGAGGGTTCAACCCCTGACGCCGATGGACCCCCGACCGGAGCCAATGATGACCTGTGAAGCAGATCCTGATGGAGAGGGAATCTGTGTTGGAGGCGCTGCTCTAAGCAATGACAGGGGGACCCTCACCCTAGCCCTCTCCCTTTGCGAAGGGAGAGGGGATGCAATGGACCAGGAGTCCTTGGCAGAGCTAGCAACATAACCAGGAATCGTCGCGTGACTCAGTTATGTAACACAGGAGCAGGCTGGTCCAGTTCTGGAGCAGGTGGCGTCCTGGGCAGACAACTGCACGCACTACGGAGTGCATTGGCGAGCAAAGGAACAGGGTAAGGAGCTAGGAGCTAGGGAGAAGGGTCCCGTCCCCCAACCCCCAACTCCTAACCCCCTACGAAGGGAGCAAGACATGAAACTAAACGGATCGCAGATACTGTGTGAGAGCCTGATCAAAGAAGGCGTCGAGGTTATGTTCGGGTTCCCTGGCGGGGTCTTGCTTCCTTTCTATGAGTTCCTGCCTGACTACCCACAGATTCGCCACATCCTGGTGCGCCACGAGCAGGCCGCGGCGCATGCCGCGGATGGCTACGCCAGAGCTACCGGGAAGGTTGGGGTCTGCATGGCCACGTCCGGTCCCGGCGCCACCAATCTGGTCACCGGCATCGCCAACGCCTACCTGGATTCGACCCCCATGGTCGCCCTAACAGGACAGGTGGCCACGCCTTTCATCGGAAAGGACAGCTTCCAGGAAGTGGACATTACCGGAATCACGCTGCCGATCACCAAGCATAATTACCTGGTCACCAAGGTGGACGATCTGGCGACCGTGATCAAGGAGGCCTTCCACATCGCCAGCACCGGACGCCCCGGCCCCGTGCTGATCGACATCCCGAAGGACGTTCTGCAGACCGAGACGACCTTCCACTATCCGGACAAAGTGAGCCTGAAGGGGTACAAGCCAACCCTTCACGGGCACGTGGGACAGATCAAGAAGGCCGCCAAGATGATCGCGGCGGCGCAGCGGCCGCTGATCCTGGCTGGGCACGGCATCATCCTGGCCCGCGCCTACGACGAGCTGCGCGAGCTGGCCGAGAAATGCCAGATTCCGGTGGCCACGACCCTGCTGGGCATCGGCAGCTTCCCCACCTCCCACGTGCTGAACGTGGGCATGCTGGGCATGCACGGTATGGCCTGGGCCAACTTCGCGGTGAGCCATTGCGATCTGATCGTGGCCATCGGCATGCGTCTGGACGATCGGGCCACGGGCAAGGTTAGCTCCTTCGCCCCCTACGCGCAGGTCGTTCACATCGACATCGACCCGGCCGAGTTAGGGAAGAATATCCGCGTGGACGTGCCGATCGTTGGCGACGTCCGCAATGTGCTGCAGACTTTGAATCAGGAGTTGGCCTCGCAGGTCCGGCCGGGCTGGCTAACGGAGATCCAGGAGTACGAGAACAAGCATCCCATGCCGTCTGTGCCCCCGGACCCGGAGAAGATCCTTCCGCAGCAGGTGGTGCGCTCGATCTACGAGGCCACCCAGGGTGACGCGACCATTGTCACCGGGGTCGGACAGCATCAGATGTGGGCGGCCCAGCACTTCATCTACGACAAGCCGAACAGCCTGATCTCATCGGGCGGTCTGGGCACCATGGGCTTCGGTCTGCCGGCCGCCATGGGCGTCAAGGTGGCCAAGCCGGAGGAGACCGTCTGGGTTCTGGACGGTGACGGCAGCTTCCAGATGAACATTCAGGAGCTCGCCACGCTGGTTCAGGATAACATCGGCGTGAAGATCGCCATCATTAACAATGGCTTCCTGGGCATGATCCGGCAGTGGCAGCAGCTCTTTCATCGCAAACGCTACTCCGGCAGTGTGCTTAGTGCTCCGGATTTCGCGAAGGTGGCCGAAGCCTACGGCATCCCCGCCATGACCGTCGAGCGACCCGATCAAGTCGACCACGCCATCTCGTGGGCCATGAGTCAGAGCGGCCCCGTGCTGCTGAACTTCATCGTCGAGCCGGAGGAGAACGTTCTCCCAATGGTCGCGCCCGGCGCCGCGCTAATGGATATGATCGAGGCACCGAAAAAGAGGGTGAAGGCATGAGAAACAAACACGTCGTCGCCGCCATCGTCGAAGATCGTCCGGGCGTCCTGACCCGCGTGGCCGGCCTCTTTCGGCGCCGGGGCTTCAACATCGATAGCCTCACCGTCGGGCGGACGGAAATTGCGGGCATGTCCCGCATGACCCTCGTGGTAGACGGAGCCAACACCGTCGTCGAGCAGGTGGTGAAACAGCTTTATAAAGTCATCGACGTGGTGAAGGTTAGCGACATTACCCACGACGAGTCGATCATGCGCGAGCTGGTGCTCATCAAGGTGGCCGCCACCGCGTCGGCCCGCTCCGACATTATACAGATCGTGGAGATCTATCGGGCCAAGATCGTGGACGTGGCGGCCGACTCGCTAACCATCGAGATTACCGGTCCACCGGACAAGATCGAGTCCTTCGTCAGCCTGGTTCGGCCCTATGGCATCAAAGAGATGGCTCGCACCGGTGTCGTGGCCATGGTCCGGGGAGCCGTCGGCGCCACGCAGGTCGAGGATCAGCCCATACCGATCCGCCGCGCCCGGGGAGCGCGCTAGCGCGCTGGGGACAAGGGACGAGGGGCGAAAAGGCGAAAAGTATAGAGAGAACGTGATGTGAGGCGGCTTGTTCTCAGCCGCAGCCTGTCAAGTGTCATTCTGAGCCGCAACGAAGAATCTCGTCGTTTGCGGTGCCCACTAGGGCTGCGAGAATAGTGCAGGAAATAAAGCTTGGAGGAAGGAACTGACAGTGGCAAAAGTGTATTACGACAACGACGCCGACATGAGCTACCTGCAGGGGCGAACCATCGCCATCATTGGCTACGGTAGCCAGGGCCACGCGCACGCGCTCAACCTGAAGGAGAGCGGCTGCAACGTGGTGGTCGGCTTGTACGAGGGCAGCAAGAGCTGGGCTCAAGCGGAAGCGGCCGGGCTGCGGGTCAGGACCGTGGACGAGGCCTCCAAGGAAGCAGAAGTGATCATGATCCTCCTGCCAGAGCACGCCCATCGCCCCGTCTATGAAGAGTCGATCAAGAAGAACCTGACCGAGGGCAAGATGCTCATGTTCGCCCACGGCTTCACGGTCCACTACGGACAGGTCGTGCCGCCGGCCAACGTGGACGTGACCCTGGTCGCGCCGAAGTCGCCGGGCCACATGATGCGGCATCAATTCACCCAGGGCTCTGGCGTTCCCGGTCTGCTGGGCATCCAGCAGGATATCACCGGCACAGCTAAGCAGCGCGCCCTGGCCTACGCCCGGGGCATCGGCTGCACCCGTGCGGGCGTCCTGGAGACCAGCTTCGCGGAGGAGACCGAGACCGACCTATTCGGCGAGCAAGCGGTACTCTGTGGCGGCACCTCGGCTCTGATCAAGGCCGGCTTCGAGACTCTGGTGGAGGCTGGCTATCAGCCCGAGCTGGCCTACTTCGAGACGCTCAACGAGCTGAAGCTGATCGTGGACCTGATCTACCAGGGCGGCTTGAGCTACATGCGCTACAGCATCAGCGATACCGCGGAGTATGGCGACTACGTGGCCGGACCGCGCCTGATCAACGACCAGGTCCGAGCCGAGATGAAGAAGCTACTGAACGAGATTCAGGACGGCACTTTCGCCAAGAACTGGATCCTGGAGAACCAGGCCGGACGGCCGAGCTTCAACGCCATGCGCCGCGCCGACAAGGACCACCAGATCGAGGTCGTCGGCCGCGGGCTGCGCGAGATGATGCCCTGGCTTAAGAAGTAAGGGGCAAAAGGGGAAAAGGCAAGAGGGCAAAAGGGAGAATGTGAAATCCCCCTTTTTCCCTTTTCGCCTTTTCCCCCTTTTCCCCACTCGCACCGCATGTCCCCCAAGAAGGAGGCACTGCATGGATAGGGTCTACGTCTTCGACACGACGTTGCGCGATGGTGAGCAATCGCCCGGCGCGACCCTTAATATGGAAGAAAAGATCGAGGTGGCTCGCCAGCTCACGCGGCTGGGCGTGGACATCATCGAGGCCGGCTTCCCCATCAGCTCGCTGGGCGATTTCGAGGCCGTCAATCGGATCGCGCGCGAGGTCAGAGGCAGTTGCATCTGCGGGCTAGCGCGAGCGGCCGCCGCCGACATCGATCGTGCCTGGGAGGCGGTCCGGGACGCCGAGACCCCCCGTATCCACGTCTTCCTGTCGTCCTCGGACATCCATTTACTGCACCAGTTGCGCAAGAGCCGGGAGCAGATCCTGGAAGAGGCCGTGGCGATGGTCAAGCGAGCCAAGAGCTACCTGAGCGACGTGGAGTTCTCGCCCATGGACGCCTCGCGCTCGGAGCCGTCCTACGTCTACCAGATCCTGGAGGCCGTTATAGACGCGGGCGCCACCACGCTGAACATTCCGGATACCGTGGGCTACTCCACGCCCGAGGAGTACGGGCGCCTGATCCGTGGCATCTTTGAGAACGTCCCGAACATCCATAAGGCTATCGTGAGCACGCACTGCCACAACGACCTGGGTCTGGCCACCGCCAACACGCTGGCCGGCCTGGTCAACGGCGCGCGCCAGGTGGAATGCACCATTAACGGCATCGGCGAGCGGGCCGGCAACGCCGCTCTGGAAGAGTTCGTCATGGCCCTGCACACCCGACGGGACGTCTACAACCTGACGACCAATATCCGGACCACCGAGATAGTCAAGACCAGCCGGCTCGTCAGCGAGCTCACCGGCATTCAGATCCAGCCGAACAAGGCTATCGTCGGTGGCAACGCCTTCAGTCACGAGTCCGGCATTCACCAGGACGGTGTTCTGAAGGAGCGCTCCACCTATGAGATCATGGACGCGCGTACCATCGGTCTGATCCCGAACACGCTGGTGATGGGCAAGCACAGCGGCCGCCATGCCTTCAAGCGCCGTCTCTCCGAGCTGGGCTTCACGCTGAGCGACGAGGACGTCAGCCGCGCCTTCATGCGCTTCAAGGAGTTGGCCGACAAGAAGAAGCAGATCGACGACCGCGACCTGGAAGCCATCGTGGCCGACGAGCTGCGCATCCACGCCGAGACCTACCACCTGGACCACGTACAGGTCTCGTGCGGCGAGCGTAGCATGCCGACGGCCACCGTGCGGCTTATCATGCCCGACGGTCGCGTCGTAGCCGACGCCGCCATCGGCACGGGTCCGGTGGACGCCATCTACAAGGCTATCAATCGCCTGATCGAGATCCCCAACCAGTTGACGGAGTTCAGCGTCAAATCGGTCACCGAGGGGATCGACGCCATCGGCGAGGTGACGATCAAAATCGAGAGCGACGGACGAACCTTCATCGGTCGCGGCGCCTCCACCGATATCATCGTAGCAAGCGCCAAGGCCTATATAAACGCGCTGAACAAGCTGGCCAATCTGCGCACGGCCACGGTCGGGGGCTAGGTGAAAAAGGGGAGAAGGTGAAAAGGGCAAAAGGGGAGAAACGTACCCCACTTTTCCCCTTTCGCCCCCTTCACTTTTTTCCCCAACTCCTGCCACCCGGGAAGGAGCACGATAGTGACACTAGCAGAGAAGATCCTGGCCGCCCATACGGGCAAAGAACGGGTCAGCCCGGGCGAGCTGGTTAACGTCAAGGTGGACCTGGTTCTGGCTAACGATATCACGGCGCCTCTGGCTATCAAGGAGTTCCGCCGGGTAGGCATCCCGCGGGTCTTCGACCCCCAGCGGGTGGTGTTCGTGCCGGACCACTTCACACCTAACAAGGATATCGCCTCGGCCGAGCAGTCGAAGTTCGTGCGCACGTTCGCCCGCGAGCAGGGGATCGTCTACTTCGAGGTCGGGCAGATGGGGATCGAGCACGTCCTGCTGCCTGAGCAAGGATTGGTCGGTCCGGGCGACGTCGTGATCGGCGCGGATTCCCACACTTGCACCTACGGGGCCCTGGGAGCGTTCGCCACCGGCATGGGCTCGACGGACATCGCCGCGGCCATGGCCACCGGCGAAATTTGGATGAAGGTCCCGCATAGCATCAAGTTCGTTTACCACGGTCGCCTACCGAAATGGGTGAGCGCCAAGGACCTGATCCTGTATACCATCGGACAGATCGGCGTGGACGGCGCCCTGTACGCCTCTATGGAGTTCTCCGGCGAGGCCATCGACGCGCTGAGCATGGACGGACGTTTCACCATGGCCAACATGGCCATCGAGGCCGGCGGCAAGGCGGGTCTCTTCGGCGTCGACGACAAAACCGTGGACTACGCCGAGGGACGCACGCGCCGACCGTACACGGTCTACCAGCCCGATTCCGACGCCTCGTACGCCCGCGTCTACGACTGGGACGTTTCCCACCTGGAGCCGCAGGTCTCCTTCCCACACCTGCCCAGCAACACCAAGCCCATTAGCCAGGTGGGGAACGTCGCCATCGACCAGTCCGTCATCGGCAGTTGCACCAACGGACGGATCGAGGACCTACGCGCAGCGGCCCAGGTGCTGAAGGGACACCGCGTCAACCCGGACGTACGTTGCATCGTCATCCCCGGCTCCCAGGCGGTCTACCTGCAGGCGATGCACGAGGGCCTGATCGAAATCTTCATAAACAGCGGTGCGGCCTTCAGCACTCCCACCTGTGGACCCTGCCTGGGCGGGCACATGGGCATTCTGGCCGAGGGCGAGCGTTCCATCTCCACCACCAACCGCAACTTCGTGGGACGCATGGGGCACGTCAGGAGCGAAGTCTACCTGGCCAGCCCCGTCGTCGCCGCGGCCAGCGCCGTGCTGGGGCGGATCGGCAGTCCGACAGAGTTGGAGTAGTGTTTGACCACACTCGTTTTGCCATTCTGAGGCGCCGCCTTTTATCATTCTGAGGCGCGCACCCTTCGGCTCGGCTCAGGGCAGGCGCCGAAGAATCCGCGCCTAGGGGATACGGATTCTTCGCGCTGCGGCGCTCAGAATGACAGGTAGCGGCTTCTCTGTGGTCGAACAGCAGGAGAAGTTAGCAGATGAAATTCACAGGCAAAGCGCATAAATACGGCGCGAACGTTGACACCGACGTGATCATTCCGGCGCGCTATCTGAACGTCTCGGATCCAGCCGCGCTGGCCAAGCATTGCATGGAGGACATCGACCCGGGCTTCCAGGAGCGGATGCGAGCGGGCGACATCATGGTGGCGGACGCCAACTTCGGCTGCGGCTCGTCGCGCGAGCACGCCCCCCTGGCCATCAAGACCATCGGCGTGAGCTGCGTGATCGCCAAGAGCTTCGCCCGGATCTTCTTTCGCAACGCTCTGAACATCGGACTGCCCATCCTCGAGTGCGAGGAAGCCGCCGACAGCATCCAGGCAGGACAGGAAGTCGAGGTCGACCTGGGCACCGGTACGATCGTAAATCGGACCACCGGCCAAACTTTTCAAGCTAAGCCCTACCCGGAATTCATGCTGGAGCTGGTCCAGGCCGGCGGACTAATCGAGCAGGTCAAGCGCAAAGTCGCGACGCAGTAGCGTGGGGCACCTTCTGTCTGAACCAGTGATTACATAGATTGAGGGATTTCGCAGATGAGGCACGGCCTAAATCGACGGTCTCGAAGGTAAGCCGAAAGCCCACAGCAAAACGGTAGACGCCTGTCAGGTAGCATAACTGAAACATCTGCGAAATCCAATAGCCGTAGTTTGTCATTCTGACTCGCCTATGGCGAGGAAGAATCCGCGCCTTTACGACTCTTGTGCGGCAAGGGGTACGGATTCTTCGGCGCCTGCCCTGAGCCGAGCCGAAGGGTGCGCGCCTCAGAATGACGAAGTACCGGTAACCTGCGTAATCTGCGGTTCAGACAATGCGCGCGACCTTGTCACATATCGGCGAGGTACTGAGACATGACGACAGGACTAAGAATCGACATCTACGATACGACACTCCGCGACGGCACACAGCGGCACGGCATCTCGCTGTCCGTCGAGGACAAGGGTAAGATCGCCCGCAAGCTGGACGAGCTGGGCATCCAGTTCATCGAAGGCGGATGGCCTGGCTCAAACCCCAAAGACGCGGAGTTCTTCCTGCGGGCTCCGAGCCTGGGGCTGAAGCAGGCCACGGTCGTGGCCTTCGGCAGCACGCGCCGCGCCAACCATGCCGCCGATAGCGATGCTAACCTGCGAGCCCTCGTCGATGCCAGAACCTCGGCCGTCACCCTGGTAGGGAAGACGTGGGATTTGCACGTGACCCGCGTGCTCGAGACCAGCCTGGAAGAGAACCTTCGGATGATCGCGGATTCGGTGAGCTACCTCCGCTCCAAAGGGCTCACGGTCTTCTACGATGCGGAGCATTTCTTTGACGGTTTCAAGGCCAATCCGGAGTACGCACTTCAGACGCTCCAGGCGGCCCGGGAGGCTGGCGCCCAGTGCCTGGTCATGTGCGACACTAACGGAGGCACGCTGCCCATCGAGATCGGCATGATCGTGGAGAAGGTCCGCAACACCGTCAAAGGAGATCTGGGCATTCACGCTCACAACGATGCCGAGCTGGCCGTGGCTAACACCCTTTCGGCGGTCGCCAGGGGCGTGACGCACGTGCAGGGCACCATCAACGGCTACGGCGAGCGCTGCGGTAACGCCAACCTCTGCTCGATCATCCCTAACTTGCAGCTCAAGATGGACATCGCCGTGCTCGGGCCGGACAAACTGGCCAAGCTGACCGAGGTGTCCCACTTCGTCAGCGAGATAGCCAACCTGAGCCCGGACGCGCATCAGCCCTACGTCGGTCTCAACGCCTTCGCCCACAAGGGCGGACTCCACGTGGCCGCCGTGATGAAGGTAGAAGAAAGCTACCAGCACCTCGCCCCCGAACTGGTCGGCAACCGTAGCCGTGTCGTGGTCTCCGAGTTGTCCGGTCGTGGTAACATCATTTATAAAGCCGAGGAGCTGGGACTCAACAAGTCCATGCCCGCCGAGCAGGCCACCGCCGTGCTCAAGACGATCAAGTCGCTAGAGAGCCGCGGCTTCCAGTTCGAGAGCGCGGAGGCCTCCCTCGACCTCCTCATTCGGCGCACAACGCCCGGCTACCAGGTGCCCTTCGAGCTAATCGACTTCATGGTGGTCATCGAGAAGCACCGCCGCCACTCCAACAACGGCGAAGAAACCTTGGCCGAGGCCATGGTCAAAGTGCGTGTGGGCGATGAGATCATGCACACCGCCGCCGAAGGGAACGGTCCGGTAAACGCCCTGGACCAGGCCCTCCGCAAGGCGCTTCTCCAGTTCTACCCAAGCCTGGCTGCCGTCCGGCTGGTGGATTACAAGGTACGAATACTCGACGAAACGGCCGGCACCGACTCCCAGGTGCGCGTCCTGATTCAATCCAGCGACGGCGAGCGCGAATGGAGCACCGTGGGCAGCTCGCCGAACATACTCGAAGCCAGTTGGTACGCGTTGGCCGACAGCTTCGAGTACTGGCTGGTGAAGCGACTTGCAGAGACGCAGACCGGGGAAGTGCCCACTGGGGCAAAGTAACTCACCCACCAGCTAGATTTCCTAGCTTATCGCCGGCCGCCACTCCGCCCACGGCCGCACATCCTCGAAGGCCGCCGCGGCCCGCAGCACCAGTGCCTCTTCCCCGTACCGGCCCACGATCTGCACGCCCAGGGGCAAGCCATCCTCGGAGAAGCCGCAGGGCACTGTGGCCGCGGGTTGGCCGGTCACGTTGAACGGCGCGGTGATGGGGAACGCGCCCCATAACTTGTCGACCTTCTGCCCATCAACGACTATCGGCCGTTGCCCCACGGTAAACGCGGGGACCGCGGTGGTCGGCACCAACAGGAGATCGTAGCGATCGAAGAAGACGGCCATCCGCAGCCTGAAGCGCTCCATGGCCCGCAGACACAGCGAGTACTGGTAGCCAGGAACGCGCTGGCCGTGCTCCAGGCTGGACCGCACGTAGGGCAGCAGCAGGTCGGCCTGGCTCTCCAGAAGAGCGCCGTTCGCGGCGAACTCGTCCGCGAGCACAATGGGACCGAAGAAATCGAAGGGTGACCCGATCTCCGGCGTATCCTGCTCAACCGTGTGTCCCAGAGACGCGAACACGCGCCCCACGTCCTCCACAGCCTGACGCAACCGCGGATCTACGTTGCCGTAGCCCAGGTCAGCACTCACGGCCACCCGCAGAGACCCCAGAGGACCGTCCAGAGCACGCAGGTAGTCGGCCGGCGTTTCGCGCAGGGAGAGGGGATCGCGCGGGTCGTGCCCAGCCGTCACGCTCAGCATCAGAGCCGCGTCACGCACCGAGCGAGTGATCGGTCCGATCTGCGCGAACAGTGGCATCGAGCCGAACCCACCATGGCTCGGGATGCGCCCCTTCGTAGGCTTGAAGCCAAACACGCCACAGAAGGCCGCCGGGACGCGGATGGAGCCGCCGCCATCGATGCCCACGGCCAGCGGACCCAGTCCCGCCGCCACGGCCGACGCCGCACCGCCGCTAGAGCCACCGCTGGTCCGCTCCGTGTTCCACGGATTGCGGCAGTCATCGCCCAGGCGGTTCTCCGTGGTCGAGGATTGCTCCAGCTCCGGCGTGTTCGTCTTGCCCAACACGATCGCGCCAGCCCGCCTCAGGCGCTCTACCACCACAGCATCCTCGTCCGGCACGTAGTCTCGGTACACTAGCGACCCAGCCGTAGTTCGCAATCCCCTGGTGCGCAGTGTATCCTTGATGGAGACGGGCACCCCGTGCAAAGGAGGCAGATCATCGCCGCGCATCACCATCGCCTCCGCCTCGCGCGCGCTCGCCAGGGCACCTTCGCCGTCGACAGTAAGGTAAGCGTTCAGACGCGGGTTCAGCGCCTCGATGCGGCGCAGAAGCAACTCGACAAGCTCGACCGGCGAGAGTAGTCTTTGGCGGATAAGAGCGGCCAGTTGAAAGGCAGGCATGAAGGCCAGGTCACGGGACACCGCGTATCCTCCTCCAATTAAATGTGATGGCGTCAGGCTTCTGGGAAGGTACTGGTTCGAGGACCGGTAGACCTGATGGGCATGCGTCTACTGGTCGAAGCCAGCGCTAGATCTGCGAGCGCGATTGGCAGCCATCCACGCTGACCGACGCCCCGGTCACGAGGCTCGCGCGCTCCGACACCAGAAAGGCCACGACGTTCGCCACCTCATCCGGCCGTCCGAAGCGACCCAGGGGCAACTCACGCTTCACGAACTCGGCCATTTCCTCCGGGTTCGCCTGGAGGCGCCGCTCCCAGCTCCCGCCCGGGAAAAGAATCGAGCCAGGGGCCACACTGTTGACACGTATTTTGTAGGGCGCGAACTCGCGGGCCAAGGCCTTGGCAAGACTGATTTCCGAGGCTTTGGCCGCGTTGTAGGCCGGCCTGCTCCCTCCGGATTCCCTGCCCCAGACGGAGGCGATATTGACGATGGCCCCGCCGCCTCGTCGCATCATCTCCGGGAGCACCAGCCGCGAGGCGCGAATGGCCGGGAACAGGTTCCGATCGAACGCGGCCTGCCAATCCGCGTCAGAGGTGCCCAGAAAGCCATCGCCGACACTGCCGCCGACGTTGTTCACCAGGATATCAATCTGCCCGAGCTGGCGCACCGTCTCGCCCACCACATGCTCGATCCCGGCCGCCGTCGTGAGATCCGCCTGCACGGCCAGAACCGTGCTGCCGCCCGCCCGCATTTCCGCGGCCGTCCGCTCTAGCTGGTCTCTACTCCGAGCACAGATGCACACTTTGCAGCCCTCGGCCAACAACGCCTCCGCGATGGCCCGGCCGATCCCGCGGCTCGACCCGGTCACGATGGCAACCTTATCATGCAGCCCCAGGTCCATTGGAGGTTACTCTTTTCGTGCTTTTTCGCGCCGCTTTCGCGAGCTTCGCGATCCAAACGGTCTTCCGTGCTCCAGACGCTACTGTCCCCCTAGCTTTCGAATATAGCCGACCAGGGCCAGACGCTCGTCGGGGGTGAGGAGGCTCCGGAAAGGTGGCATGCCCACCAGGGTCTGGGGGTCGTGCTTCCCGTTGGTAATCGAGCCGTAGAGGCTTTCGTCGCTGCGTTGCTGGATCGCACCGCTGGTGAGGTCCGCAGGCAATGTCACACCGGCAGCCCTGAAATGCGGCGCGATCATTCCGTCCCCCTTTCCGCTCTGGCCATGGCAGGGGACGCAGTTTATTTGGAAGAGACGCTCCCCCGAGACGGGCTGAGACGGAATGAAGTTCAGGGGATTCGGTATCGGCGTGGTCTGAGCCAACTGCGTCCCGCCCTGATCTGCGGCCGGCACGGCCCCGGGCGGCACGTCTCGCACAGGCGGCTCCTGAGCCCGATACGAGGGCTCATAGTGCATCTCGGGGAACCAGTCGAAGATGTACTTTCCACCCGCGCAGCCACCGAGTAGCAGCGTCAGCGCAAACGCGATCAGGGCACTACAAGAGACTCGGATTGTCCATTTTAGCCAGCGTCCGCTCCCGCCCCCCGGGCGGACAGAGCCGTCCGCCCCTACGAATTGGAGCGTTTTGGTGAGCCAGCGTCGGTCCCCGCCCCCCGGGCGGACAGTCTCCGAAAGCGACTCGCCGTGGCGAGAGCCGTCCGCCCCTACGGCTGGCGTTTCTTCCTGGGGGCATGGGCGTTCTCGTCTGCTCCTGGCGATGTTCTGAAGGTATCCCATCGCTATAGTGCCTGCCCGGCTCTCACTATGTCCGCGGCGCCTGCGTCTCGCAGGATGCCCTCGACTTCACCGATGCGCGCTGGGGCCGCACCTATCGCCACGCCCACGTAGCCGGACGAGATGCGGGGATCGTAGATGCGGCCGACACCGGGCAAGCGCGACTCGAAGAGGATGCCCAGCACTGTGAACATCACGGCGCCGAGCATCGTGCCCTCGTAGCAGACGTTGATCATGGGCGGAATACTGAGGATAGGCTTCCCGCCAGTTACCAGAGGATAGCCGAGCTGCGTGCCGATCGTAACCAGCAGAGCTATGGCCAGGCCACAGGCCGCTCCAACGAAGGGAAACACGTAGAGGCGGTGGCGGGTGGGCGGCTCCCCGAACGCTCCATCCGGATAGGGTGACCCGGTCAGGACGTCCAGATCCGTCACGCCGAATCCGGCCTGCTGTAATCGGTTGACCGCCTCGGCGGCCCCATCCGCGTTTTCGAAAAGACCCAGCACGCTTTGTCGAGTTGTTGAAGTCACCATCCCACCACGCTCCTCAGTCCTTGATAATCGCGGGGACTTCGCGTCGTCCCACCGCGATCTCGTCTTGGAGGGTCTGTCCCTCCTTCATGTCGTAGATCGGGATGATGGGGAACAGCTTGGCGAAGATCAGGAAGCCCAGCGCTACGAAAGCTACCGAACCGATCACAATGGCGTACTCCGAGATCGTCGGCGTATAGCTGCCCCACATGAACGAGTCTTTCTCTTTGTACAGCAGTCCAGGAACGATGATCAGGAACCTCTCCAGCCACATGCCCAGGTTCACCAGCAAGGTGGTGACCAACATCAACATTGGGCTGCGGCGCACCCCGCGGAACAACCACATCGGCACGGGAATGAAGTAGGCAGCGAGCAGGAAGATAATAGAGAGCAGGTTGAATGGCCACACGAACGTGCGCGCATTCAGCACGGCCAGATCCGCCGTGTCCTGGCTGTAGGCCGCGAACACAAAGTCAATGACGAAGAAGAAGAACCAGGTCGTGCCCACCGCGACGAGAAGACGGCCCAGGGCATCGAAGTGATCGGGAGTAATGTACTTCTCGAAGTGCAGGAAGCGCCGCAGCAGCACCATAACCGTCACCACGGCCGAGACGCCGGAATGCACAGCCCCGATGACAAAGTATGGTGCGAAGATCGTGCTGTGCCAGGCCGGTACGATGGCCGAGGCGAAGTCCCAGGACACGATAGTATGCACCGAAACGAAAATAGGCAGAATCAAGGCTGACAGCAGGATGCCCGCGATCGCCTGCAGCCGCCATTGCCGCTTGTTCCCGTTGAAGCCCAGAGCCAGGACAGAATACAGGCTGCGTCGCCAGCCCGTGCTGTGGTCGCGGGCCACAGCCAGGTCTGGCACGAGCGCCACGTAGACGAACAAAGAGCTCGAGGTCAGATAGGTGAAGATGGCGCTGGGGTCCCAGATCAGCGCGGAGCGCACGTTCGGCCAGATCCCTCGGAAGATGTCGTACGGAAAAATCCAGTAGAGCGCGCGCCATTGGCGCCCCGTGTGTATGAGCGGCATCAGGGCAGCGGTGGCCAACGAGAAGATCGTAAGCACCTCCGCGGCCCGGGTCACGGGTCTGCGCCATTCCGCCTGGGTCAGACGCAGAATGGCCGAGATCATGACCCCCGCGTGACTGATCCCAACCCAGAAGACGAAGTTCGTGATCAGAAAGGCCCAGAAGACGGGGTGATCCAGCCCGAGAAAGCCCAGACCAAAGATCACCAGAATGGCCACCACAATCGCGGCGATCCCCACCACTACACCGAGCACAGCGGCCACCACCCAGAACCAGAGCGGGGTGACCAGCACGAAGTTCAGGAGATCATGATTGATCTGTCTAGACGTCAGCCGCACACGCTCTTGCATCGTTCCAACCTGTTCTGGGGATTGGGGCGGCACAGCGGGGGAAAGGTGAAAAGGGGCTACGTTTCTCCCCTTTTCACCCGCGTCCCTAGCCCCCAACCCCCTATCTGACGGTCAACGTGCCTTTCATCCCGGCATCGGCGTGGCCCGGGACCGTGCACTCGATGGTGTACGTCCCCGCCTTGGTTGCCGTGAACTCGACTGACTTCTTCTGTCTGGGCTCCACGTCTCCCGTACCCACGTCCTTGCCATCCAGATCCAGCACCGTCCAATTGTGCGCCACGCTACCGTTGTTCTGCAGCGTTACCGTGACCTTCTGACCGGACTGCACCGTTATGTCGGCCGGATCGAACTTGTAGTCGGTCCCTTTCACCGTGAACGAGTTCCCGCCACCTCCGCCTCCACCACAACCAACAGAAAGCACCGTCGCAAACAGAGCGACGGCTATCAGCCCCAATACAAGAGGTAACTGTTTCATCCGAGCTCTCCTATTCTGCATGACCAGGTCCTACCTGGTGTAAGATCAGGGACTTCTTCGGGAGCCCCCTACCCTCCTCGCACATGAAACGAGGGTTTCTCGGTCGCCTCAGGCGACCGAACCCCCGGCCTCGCGGCAGATTAGTTTGGCTTGCCCAAGACCCTCACATGAGTACGCAAGTATGCGCGTGTTGTCTCCAGCAGACGCCCCTCCTCCACGGACCAGAGCGACAATGTGGGCAGCAGCCGAGTGGCTCCCAGCACCAGCAGAGCGCCGAGGGAAACCGCCCCGACGATGACGAGGATATCCACTAGGTCCGGGAATTGAGTCGGTGGAATCTGCCACTGTCCTTCTGCATAGTTCGCGGACCCTGCCACGGACCACGCGGAGACGTAAAACCGCACGCGATCGAAGAAAAGCCCGATCAGCACGATCACCGATACTAACGTGGGTCCCCAGATACTGACGCGCAACTTGTTCCAGATGAGCAGCGCGAACGGCACGACGAACATGAGAAGAGCCCCCAGCACGAAGGGCACGAAGTACGGTCCCGCCAGCACCAGCTCCAGAGTCGCAATTTCGCTAGGAATGCGTCCATACCAGAGAATCATCAGGTCCGACCAGAAGAAGTAGAACCAGAAAAGTACCAGGGCCAGCAGTATCTTTGCCAGAGACCAGAACTGGTCCAGCCCGATCTGCTCGCGCAGGCCACCAGCCACCCTCAGCAGAAACAGCACAACGATGCTGGCCGCCACCGCGGATTCCAGCGACGTGACGATGGTGTAAGGCGGATAGACCGCGCTGCGCCAGCCGGGCACCAGGCTCATAGAGAAATCCGAGCTGATCAGGTACTGCACGAATACGAAGAGCATCAGATAGAATATTCCCAGCAAAACCAACCCGCGCTGCAGGATCACCCACTGCAGCTTGGTTCCTCGCCAACCCAGAGCCAATCGGCTATACAATCCGTGCCGCGCCCCCAGTTGATCACGCGCCGCGGCCAGATCGGGCAGCGCATCCAGGTAGAGGAGCACCAGTCCGAGGAAAACTAGCAAGAAGAGGGCGAAGCCATCCCAGAATCCAGGCGCGCCCCAGCCCAGGTCGAACCAGATGGTCTTCCGCCCGGTCGTAGGCGGCAGCGCCAGCAGAAGCGGAATCGACCAAGCGGCGTTTAACAGCCCCACCACCCCCAGAAGCTCGGCCGCACGGCGCACGGGTCTGCCCCACTGCGCCCGTGTGATGCGAGTGGCCGTGGCCAGAATTGGCGCCCCCTGCGCCGCAGCCACCAGGCAGGCAAAGATCGTGGCATAGTAGCCCCAGGCAGCGCGATCGGCGAACCCTCCGGCAATGCGCAGTACGGCCCCAATCACACCGAGCACGCTCAGGATACCCAGCACGAGCACCGCGATCCAGAAGGTGCGGCTGGCGTGCAGGATGCCGTCCAAGGCCTGCCGGCGCAGCTCTGCCGCGACCCGCTCCATCTTCTCCGGCTCGATCCTTTCCGGATACTCGACGTGCCCCGTGCTACCGTCAGGCATTCAACTCCACCCTCTTGAGATAGATCACGTTCGGATCGGTTCCCAGCTCTTCCATGAAACGATAGTGACGTGGATCTGCTGCCAGCCGACTCACCCGACTGTTCGGGTCGTTCAGGTCCCCGAAGACCAGCGCGTCCGTCGGACACGTTTGGGCACAGGCCGGTTGGATCTCTCCATCCCGGATGTCCCGTTTCTCGAACCTGGCCTGGCGCTCCACGCTGTTGATGCGCTGTATGCAGAACGTGCACTTCTCTATCAGTCCGCGCGTTCGCACGATCACGTCCGGGTTGAGCTGGTTCGTCATGCTCTCCGGCCACTCCGGATTCCACCAATTGAAGAAGCGGATGTGGTAGGGGCAGTTGTTGGCGCAGTAGCGAGTACCCACGCACCGATTGTAGATTTGCACGTTGAGACCTTCTGAGCTATGGTGAATGGCAAAGACGGGGCAGACCGGCTCGCACGGCGCGTTGTTGCAGTGCTGGCACAGCACGGGAAAGAAGCGCGCCTTCAGGTTCGGGTACTCTCCTTCCCAGTAGCGCTCGATTCGAATCCACAGGATAGCCCGGCGCGTATGGAAAGCGCTGTCCGGGTTCAGTCTAATGTTGTTCTCTGCCCAACAGGCTACCACACAGGCTTCGCAGCCCGTGCAGCGATCCAGGTCTATCACCATACCCCAGTGATGCTGTCCGGCCATCATCCCTCTTCCTTGCCTCATCAGCGCCGAGCCAGATTAGCTGAGACCTAGTCATAAATCACGGTCGGTGCAGAGCGCGGAGGCGTGGACCTGGGAGCGTCCGCCTGAGGCGGACGCTCCCAGGCAGCATCGTCTCACAATTATGACCACGTCTCAATTAGCTTGAGCCCGGCGATCACCACGAGAAGCCAACATCTATGTGCTACGGCATCTCCTGTATCGTCTGAATCGGCACCACTTCTTCCGTGTAGGGTGGCACCGGCACTGGTCCGAACTTCGCCAGCGGCTGCTGCTTGCCCGTCTTGATCAGGCGGACGCGGGTAGCGCTCCAGGCCAGAGCATCGGTCTCTTTCTCGGCCATCGGCGCGATCACCTCCAGCGGGTTGGCTCCCCGCCCTTGCGCGTGGTTGCCCAGGACGGAGTGGCTCCTACCCTGTGGCGCAAGCCCATCCAGAGGCGTCGACGCCGGCTTCTGGATGGGCAGGTCGGGAAAATGCCCCTGTCCGAACGGCATGGCTACCACGTCGGGCGGAAGGCCTGGAAAGACGTAGACCGACACCTCTACGGAGCCGCTGGACGACTCCACGCGCACCACGTCTCCCTCTTGCACTCCCAGACGGTCTGCCGTGGTCGGGTTGATCTCGATCCAACTACCCCAGGCGACCGTCGTCATCGCCTCCGGAACGGACTGCAGCCAGGGAAGGAAAGCACCTTGCCCGTTGCCGAGAGAGGAACTCATGAAAGGGTACAGGTTGAACGGATACTCCTGGACATCTCCCGCAAAGCTGGCTGCCGCCGGTTGGAGAATCAGGCTCGACGGCACGGCGCTCGCCGCGACCGTCCCACCAGCCCACCAACCACCACGCCCCAGGGCACTGGACCAGAACTCGTCGAAGCTCGCGCTGGCCGGCACTGATCCACCGGCCAGCCCCTGCAATCCCTTCACTACGTCTCGTACCACATCCTCGTTGCTTCCCCACGGCAGATTGCGCTGCACGTCGCCGCCTAGCTGGCTTGCAGCGACCAGAAGCACGTCCACGAAGCTGCGTGTGTCGTAGAACGGCAACACCACCGGCTGACGCAATCCAACCGCCTGGAAGCCCGGTCCCGGGTCAGGAACGATCGCGCCCCAGTCCTCGAGATAAGTGTTGGCGGGCAGGACCAGATCGGCCAGAGCTGTGCTGTCGTCCATGACGCTGGAAAAGCTCACGACGTAGGGGGACTTCAGCAGGCCCTCGCGGATCTTGAGCGCCGCGGGCAAGGCGAAGACCGGGTTCGCTCCGCCGACAAGCAGAGAGACCGAAATGTCGCCGGATCCGAGTTGGTCGGCAAACCGCTGCCAATCGCCCAGCGATGCGGGAACCGCGGCATCCGGGAGATTGGCCGGCGGCGCCGGATTGAGTCGCACGCCGCCGGAGCCCGCGCCACCGACCAACTGGTTCAAGAGCTGGATCGCCGAGAGGTTGAACAACCCGTTGGAATACCCCGCAACCTCACCGCCGATGGCCAGGCTGGAGCGAGCTTTCGCGAAGGCCCGCGCCAGATCCCGGATGCGCTGTGCGTCGACACCGGTCTGCTCAGCCACCTGGTCCGGCTCGTACTGGTCCAGCGCCGCGGGAGCGCCAGTTCTGCCAGTGGCCAGGTTCTCCGATACGATTACCTGGGCCATGCTGAGGGCCAGGGCGCCTTCGGCGCCGGGGCGAACGGGCACCCATTCGTCCGCGGCCGCGGCCATGGCCGACAGCCGCGGCTCGATCTGCACCAGGACCCCCCGCCCTCCGGCTCGATCGCGCAGACCGGCATAGCCCCGGCCGTAGTGCACCGGCGACAGCCAACTGCCGAACAGATCCGCGCCGAAGGAAAGGACGTAACTGGCAGCGGCGATGTCGAACTCGGGCAGGCGTGGGCTCCCGAAGAGATGGTTGGTGGCCGACCGGATTGCCCACTGGTCCGCGGGAACCAGCGTCAGAAGACTGCCGCCCAGCCCCTTCACAAAGTTATTGACGACCAGCGCGCCGCTGCCCGTCAGCGACGGAGCGACCATCACGGGAGTCGCGCCGGGCGACGGCGCCTGTTTGAGACGGGACACCAGCTCGTCCAACGCCTCGTCCCAGGTGATCGACACGAACGCTTGTTGGCCTCGGTCGCCGTTGCGCTTCAAAGGTGAGGTGATACGGTTGGGATCGTAGAGAACCTGTGGCCCCGCCTGACCAATGGAACAGAGCTTGCCCTGATTGACAGGGAAATCCGGGTTCCCCTCGATCTTCTTCACCCGCCCGCCTGTCACGCGAACGATGATGCCACAACCGGCGGAGCAGAGCCCGCAGGTCGAAGCATACCAATTGTCACGCCCAATCGCGGTATCCTTTGGAATATTGGCGGGGCTTTCTATCTCAAAGAATCGCGCCGGAGCGCAGCCCGTGAAGGCCACGGCGCCGATGGTCGAAACGGCAGCCCCCCTTAGGAATTGGCGGCGGGTCAGACCCATCGTGCAACTCCACACATCAGTAGTGGCATTTTCCGCACTCCGCGACCGCGTTGTACTGCCGATGGCACCCCACGCAATCGCCCATGTTCAGCGCGCGCACCTGCCGGACCTGAGCCATCTGCTGCACCTGGCCATGACAGACGCTGCAATCGAAGCCCGCCTGGATGTGCGGGTAATGATAGAAGTGCGCCAGGTCTGGCAAGCGATGGACCCGCACCCAGTTGATCGGTTGCTGGCGCTGCCAGGCCGAGCGCAGTTTTTGGATCTCCGGACGGCCCACAGCCACCACGCTGTGGCAAAACATGCACTGCTCTACGGCCGGCACTGTAGCCGCCTGGCCAGTGGCAGCATCGCGATGGCAGAACAGACAGTCGATCCTGTTGGCCTGAGCGTGCACGATGTGGCTGAAGGCAATCGGCTGTGTTGGCGCCTGGCTCAGTTGAATCGAGCGAACGACGATGACGCCAACCACGACCAGAATCACGATCAGCACGCCAGCCGCGCACCCTATCGACTTCCGCCCGACTTTAGGCATAGGAACCTCTTCGCGCCCCCTCTATATCCACCAACGCGGAAAGAACTGGCTCAACACCGGGATGACCAGACCCATCGCTCGCGCGAACTGGTAGATGGCCAGGACCACGGAGGCGATGCCGATCACGTAGAGGGCAGCGCGCTGATAGCGCAACTGGACGAAGTTGAACGGTGGATAAAGGACCGACGGGATGACGGCCAATCCTAGCAGGAACGACAAGGACCCCAGGATCATGAAGCCCACGAAATAGCTGATGCTCAGCAGCCCGCTGAACAGCATTTGCCAGTCCAGATCGCTTAACGGTTCCGGAGTCATCCTGACCTCCTGGGCCGCGCCAGGCGCCCGCTCAGCATGGTGCTAGCCCTTGGGCATGGCAATAATGCCAACGATCAGCGCCACGAGGTTAACCAGGGTTAGAACGGTAAACCAGGTACGCAACTGCTCAGGCGAGCGGCGCTCCGCGATCAGAAACGAGCCAAACAAGCCCGGCGCGGCCACGAATATGGCAAGAATAGCTAAGGCGGCCCAGACCGCTGGCATCTGGATAGCCTCCAAGCGTATGAACGTATTCCTTCAATTTCATGATAGACGGCTTTTCGTCAGTACGTCAACCATGCGGCCTACCCCATGACATGCTAACCCGATGGCAACGTATCCGTCTTATCGGACCGATCGGTCCGATGCGACCACGGCGTCAACCTTGACGAGTCGACCGGATTGGCATAATCTAGCATCGCCGCTAGATGCCGGATGATCGAGACAGGCGGCTGGGTCACGGTCTTCGTTGTCGGGGCGCGTCTCATCTGTTCCAGCCGTTGGTCGACCGCAGGGGAGGAGGATGCAGGGTGCGAACGTTAACGAGCAAGAGCCTTGCTCGACGGATCGTCATCAGCGTCATGCTCGGATTGAGTCTGATTCTCACCATCTTTGGGCTGGTCTCCTCGTGGACCGTCGACCAGATGGTCCAGTCCGTCTATCGCGAGCGGCTCCTACTCGCCAAGACCATTGCCGAGCACGTGGATGATATTCTGCTCTACAGCAGGGGAGAGCTAACCCGCACGGCTCAACTGCTCGCGTTGGATTCCACTGACCAGATCAGCGCGGATCAAAAGGAAATACTGCTCCGTGCCAGCCATGACATGGGGACGTTTGCTACCATAGCGCTTGTTGGCAGCAATGGGAACGTCATCTGGATCGATCCTCCGGGCGCAAGCATGGCCGTCGGTATGCTCGATTCCCCCGCTCTGACAACCGCGCTGAAGACCGGGGCGACGCAGATAGGCGAGCTTCCTGGCCCTACCGCTGGGACCGGGCCGCTCGCATCCGTGAATGTGCCGGTCGTCGACGGAACCGGCCGCGTCAGCGCGGTGCTGTCGGCCGAAATAAACCCTCGGGATCGAACTCTGAGCCTCATTCCAGCCTCGAAGGTCGAGGAAGCGGCCTCGATGGCGCTGATGAACACGGACGGCAGAGTCGTGGCCGGCACTCCTCTGGATCCACGCGACGTCCATGCTCATCGTCTGCTGCTTTCCAACCTGATGTCGACGATCAGGCCGGGGGTCGTAATTCACTCAGCGTGGGCCAACACCCCGGGACACCTGGTGGCCTATGCGCCGGTGCCCAGTCTACCCACCTGGGGTGTCGTGATCGAGCAATCCCGGGACGTTGCGTTCGCAGCCTCTCAGGATTTCCAGCGCTACCTGCTGCTGGCCGGTGTGGTAGCGCTGGTCACTGCCATCAGCCTCGCCTGGCTCGACGCACGCCGCGTCACGCGGCCACTGCAGACATTGGCCGCCGTGGCTGAACGGTTCGCCGCGGGACAGCTCGACGAAAAGGTTCGCATCGAGCGGGCGGACGAAGTCGGCGTCCTCGCCCACGCGTTCGAAACCATGCGGCAGCAGCTAAAACGGTCCCTCGACGAAATCGAGTCCTACAATCGGGAGCTGGCCGCGCGAGTTGAGCTGCGCACTCGGGAGGTCGAGAATCGCAATCGCCAGTTGGCCGCGACCAACGCGATCGCTGCGACGGTCAGCAGTTCCCTGGAAACGAACGCGATCCTGGTTCATGCCCTCGAGCGCGTTCTTGATGTGACGGGTCTGGAGTACGGCAACTTCCTGCTCGCCCGATCCACCGGAAACGGGGCCATGGGAGAGCTAGACAGAATCGGGCCACCGTTGGGGAACCGGCAGTGCGAGAACGATTGTCTGTGCACAAAGGCCATGCGAGAGGCCATCCCCGTTCTTGCACGCGACGTGCGCTCCGAGGCCAGGGCCACGGTTTGTCACGAGGCCGGTCTCAAGTCCGTCGTCGCGGTGCCTCTTCACGCCCACGAGCACGTGCTGGGCGTGCTGTTCCTCGGCTCGAGCACGGAGCGATCGTTCGAACAGCGCGATCTCGACGCGCTCAGCGCCATCGGTCAACAGATCGGCATGGCGCTCGCCAACGCTCGGCTCTTTGAGGAGGTGCAGGCCCGCGAGCAAGCCCGCGTCCGCCTCATCGAACAGATCATCGCAGCCCAGGAGGGAGAGCGACAACGCATCGCGCGCGACCTGCACGATAGCACGGGACAATCCCTGTCGGCCATCATCATGGGTCTGGAGGCCATGGAGGAGATCGGCACGTCCGATGAGGCTCGGTTGACTCAGCGAGTGGAACGCACCAAGGAGCTGGCCCGCAACGCCCTGACCGATCTGCGCGAGCTCGTTTTCGATCTGCGGCCTATCGCCTTGGATGATCTCGGGCTGGTACCAGCGCTACGGGCCCACGCGGATCGTCACCTGGGCGAGCGCGGAGTCCTGGTCAGCTTCGAAAGTCGAGGCTTGAAAGAGCGGCTCCCATCCCGATTGGAGACCTCGCTCTTTCGTGTTCTTCAGGAAGCGGTAAATAACGTGGCCAAACATGCGTACGCCAGGTCGGTGAGTATCCGACTTCTGCGCGTAGACAAGGAGTTCACAGCGGTCGTCGAAGACGACGGGGTCGGATTCGACCCCACCACCGTGCATCGGCCGACGCATCCTGAGCGGGGACTGGGTCTACTCGGCATTCGGGAGCGCATCGAGATGCTGGGCGGATCCGTCCAGGTCGAATCCGCGCCGGGAGCGGGAACAAAGGTATCGATCCATCTGTCGCTGTCTGGTTTCGAAAGGGGAACGCTATGAGCAACTCCATACGTATCGTCGTCGCGGATGACCATGCCATCGTTCGCGAGGGCATTCGGCTGATCCTGCAGTCCCAGTCGGACCTGGAAGTCGTGGGAGAGGCCGCGACCGGGCGAGAGGCCATCGATCTCGTCGCTCAGCACCGTCCGGACCTGGTGCTCATGGATCTTGCTATGCCCGACCTCAACGGCATGGAGGCCACACTCGCCATCAAATCCCAGCATCCCGAGGTACAGGTTCTCGTCCTCACCATGCACGACAGCCAGGAGCAGTTCTACAAAATGCTCCAGGCCGGCGCATCCGGCTACGTGCTCAAGGGCAGCAACAAGAACGACCTGCTGGGAGCGATCCGCGTGGTAGCGGAGGGCGGCGTATTCCTCCATCCAATGCTGGCCAATCGCTTGATTCGGGATTACCTACATCGCGCTGGGTCGGACGGCGCCCCCTCCGACCAGCTCACCGAACGCGAGGAGACGGTGCTGCGGCTCATCGCCGAAGGCCACACCAGTCGGGAGATCGCCGAGACCCTCGTCATCAGCCCGAGCACGGTGGAGCGACACCGCGCGAGCATCATGTCCAAGTTGGGACTGCACAGCCGAGCCGATCTCGTCAAGTACGCCATCCGCCACGGCATTGTCGAAGCATGACTCAGCAAGATGCGGCACCTGCCACCAGCGGCGTGGACCGTCTCACTTGACTCGCCGCCCGGTGATCGGGTATAACACTCGCCAGATTGCTCAGCGATTGCGCGAACTGCTGTAGGACCAGGTCAATTCAGGAGACCATCGAAATGCCATTCGCCGTCAATCAAGGAGTCTGCATCTACTACGAGGTTGAAGGACACGGACCACCGCTGGTGCTGCATCATGGCATCGCCATGAGCCTGGAGTTCTGGCGCTACTATGGATATGTCGAAGCGCTGAAGAAGAGCCACCAGCTCATCTTGATTGATGCACGCGGACACGGCGCCAGCGACAAGCCCTGCGACCCTGCGGCCTATCACATGGATCTCATGGTGGGGGACGTGCTGGCAGTGCTAGACGAGCTTGAGATCGCCACGGCCCACTACTGGGGCTTCTCGATGGGAGCGGTCGTGGGCTTTCAGATCGCCAGACATGATCTCACCCGCCTGCACTCCTTCACTGTAGGGGGCATGAGCCCCTACGTGACCCAGTTAGAGAAGCGCTACAGCGCTCGGGTTGCGCAGTTGCTGGGCATGGGACTACAGGTCTTCGTGGATCTGCTGGAGGAGGCGTCCGGGACCATGTCGCACGAGGCGAAGGCACTCATGCTGGACAACGACCTTCAGGCTCTCAGGGCAGCCTCCAGTGCGTTTGACCAATGGCCCGGCGCTGCGGACATTCTATCCACCATCACGATCCCTTGCCTGGTATATGCCGGCGAGGCCGACTATTACCGCTCGGGCGCCCGCGAGTGCGCCAAGCATATGCCCAACGCGACCTTCGTTCCCCTACCCAAGCTCAGTCACGCCCTGTCGTTCACCCGCGGCGACCTCGTGCTCCCGCACGTCACGCAGTTCTTGGCCGGCATATCTCAACGCGAAGAGCGAATCAGCTAGCGCTGCTGTGTGCCTGATTGATTATGCGGATCCGCCGGATCCGCTCCCTTTTCGCCCCCCCTCGACGCTACAGCCGGAACTCCGCTCGCAGCCTGTGGGAGAGATCGGAAACCAGCCCAAAAGCCGTCTCGACCAGCTTTTCTTCGATCGAGGTCCCATCGCTCGGAGCGCTGATGACCGCGCCTTCTTCTCCGGCGGCACCGACGCGGCCGATGTTCTTTAGACAACAGCGCGCGGGCGCGAGCATCGACTGCCGTGCAATCTGCTCCAGTGGGACGCCCTCCTCCGCGATCCTCTGCCAGCCAAATCGCAGGCGCTCTTGCAGCGAATCCAGGGTAGCCTCCCCAAGATTCGAGGAGTCGGTCGGGACGATGCCCCAGGAGATGATGCCACCTTCCTTGAGGAAGCGGGCCGCCGCAGCGGCGTACTCGCGCGGCAGTTGACCGATCTGGAAGGCGTCAAAGGAGACAATATCCAGCCCCAAAGACAGCAGGAAGGGAAGGTTGATGTCAGCGCATAGGTGCAATGCCCGCGGACCCTCACAGCCAGCCAGGAAGGCCCTGTAATCCTCGCGCGCGACAGTATCCACATACCCGGACATGGCGCTGAAGATCCAGCCCAGGCCAGGCTCGTCCAGCCAGACGAAGGCGTGGGGGTTCTTCTCTCTCAGCTGGCGATACTGATGATTCAGCTTGTTCTGCAGAAAGTCGAAGAACAGCGGACGCACGTCGTCGTCGTAGATCACCGGCCGGCGGTTCTGATCCACCACCCGGAACCCGTAGCTGATCGGTCCGATGATCTGACCTCGAATGGACCGATACCTCGACAGGTCACGGCTGAGAAACCGGTGATAGGCCGGCGAGTGCTCGGGAGCAAGTGCATAGGTCTGGGGCTCTCCGCTGATCTCGGAGTAGGCTGGCAACTCCTCTGCAAAGCGCCCCGTATCGAAGGTGATGATATGATGCTGGCTATCGACCAGGATTCCCGGGAAATGCTCCGAGGCCTGGGCGTACATATCCTCGAGGAAGCTGGTGTTGGGCAGTTGCGGCCAGAAGGCCACGTCCAGGCCGAGCGCTAGATCTAGAGCCTGGTCCAGGTTCGTGTGCGGCATGATGCCCATGGCCGTCGTCGCGCAGTTGGGTTCAAACTCCACAGCATGGTTCCGTTCTAGTTCCAGAGGCGCTACGGGTAGATCTGCCTACCCTGCTCATCCTCCACGATGATAGCATCGAAGGGGCAGCTCTCGGCCGCTTCCAACAGCGTATCGTCGTCGACCGAGGTGGGATCGAGCACGACGGCCTTGCGCTCCTCGTCGAACTCGAACACCGTGGGGGCGATGGCGATACAGTTTCCGGCGCTCAGGCACAACTCCCGATCTACGCGCACTTTCATATGCATTGGCGATTAGTGGCTGGTCACCCGGTTCATGGTCCACAGGAACCCCAGGACGCACACGGTGAAAAGCATCATGAGCACGGCTGGATTCTTGATCAGTTGGTCCAAGTTGTCTCCCTCTAGATTGGTCTGAGCCACCTTTTCAGGCTGCGGCCTCCCGGTTTCCAGGTACTGGACGATCGCCACGATCTGCCGATCATCCAGAGGACCGCCCTTTGCCTTCCCCCAGGCTGGCATAGCGCCCTTGCCATCCCTAGTCGCGGCCACCAGGCCGGCTTCCCCGATGCTGGCCAGAAACTCCTTCGAATCGAGTCGCGCGATGGGCAAGCGGTTCCCGAACTCTCCATGGCATTCGGCGCAGTTCGTCTCGTAGAGCTGCTTGGAGGTAACCGACGCCCCTATGCAGCCCGCGGCGACCGTAGAGAGAACCACTGCCAGGGTCACCAGGAGAATGGCGCGAGAAAAGCGAGCGGGTTGACCCCATCGTCCCAGTAGCATGGCATCCTCCTTCTGGAGAATAAAGAGCCGGGTGTATGATGAGGCGCTCGTTCCATCGGGTGTTGCCGGTATGTTTCCCCGGACGGCACGTGCACTCATCATACGCTCCCTTCCGGTGGCGTGTCAAGCATCCTGACTGTCTGCTTGACACATAAGTCGCCGTGGTGGTATTCTCACCCATACTCGCGAGCGACGCGTACTTCGTGTCTGTCCGCGGTTCATGGCTCTCGGCCAGCAGGATGGCCTGGCGGAACGCCTGATCGGCAGGCGCAGCGCACCGCCGCGGATCAACAGCTAGACGAGGACTGGTCATTATTGTGAGAGGCTATGCTGCCTGGGAGCGCCCGCCTCAGGCAGACGCTCCCAGGACCCGCCCTATTGGTCTGCACCAACGGTGATTTATGACCACGTCTCAGCTAGACTGCACTAAGGCGTTCTCGACCGTTCCAGGTTGGTCTACAGCCGGAGCGGACATACGCGTGATAGCTACCCCCAGGTCGATGGAGTCCGGCGGTGGACTCGATGACGTTCCGGGAGGGGAAAGCGATACGTCTCACGAGGAACGCGCTCACGCGACTCAGCCTTCCTCTTGCGATTCTCCTGAGCCAAGCAACTGCTGAGGGAGGCCGGCTACGCGACCGGCTTGAACATGTCGATCAAAGCGACCACTGCTCTGCCCCAGGGCATCGCCGAAGCACACACCATGCAGGAGCAGCTAAAGGCCGTAGGCATCAACGCGAATGTGGTCGTCCAGGCTGGGGCGCGCACAACCAGCAACTGCAGGCAGGCGACTTCGACCTGGCCATGGCGCCCTCCGTCACCTACAGGGACCCGGACCCCTATCTCTTTGATTGGCTGCACAGCCAGTACGCGCGAAATCGCGGCAAGTATGCCAATCCACGCTACGATCAGGCCGTGGAGGAGGGGCGGCGCAGCCTGAATCCCCGGCGGCGCCACGAGGCATACGCCGAGGCCCAACTGATCGCCGCCGAGGAAGTGCCAATGATCGTCCCGCTCGGACCGCCGCGCTTCGACCCGTACCGCTCCTACGTGCGCGGCTTCGCGCCCCTGGCCAACGCCATGCGGCTTACGCTACGGGAGACATGGCTCAACAGGTAGGATTGAGTTGTCAATCGAACGCCAGCAACGCCGCTATGGCAGGATCCACCGCTGAACATAGGCTACTGACATGACCGAGCCAAGGAATTCCTTCTCGTCAGCCCGTATCTCGGGAATGATCGGTGATTGGAACGCCTTGTCCATAGACTCGACGTCGTCCCACCACGTCTCCGCGACACCGTCGTAATCGGACTTGCTGCCCAGGGCCACGCTCTGTACGTAGCGACGCAGACCGGGCAATTTCAGTGCAAGCGGCGCATGCTTGGTCAGCCAGTGCTCCGAGAACTGCTCCCGCGTTAGACCCTCTTTTCGCTTGAGGAAAGCCATGCGCTTGATGATCGCCTTCCTCTCGTCTGGCTGCCCCTCAAGGATGGGTCGCTCGACCACGACGAGACCGCCGATCTCGCTGGTGAATAGCTGCTCGTCCTTGTTGCACTCGGCCATGATCGGGGAACCTATCGCTGCCTTCAGAGCGGCCGTGTCGTCCCACCAGGTCTCTGGAGAGCCATCGTAGCCAGGAGTACCGCCAATCACCAGGTTCTGCGCATAGCGACGGATTCCAGGCAACTTGAGAGCCAGGGGCGCATGCTTGACAAGCCAGTATTGCGAGAACTGCTCATGCGTCAGATCCGCTCGCCGCTTCATCAGGCCTACCATTTTGATCATTGCCATTCTCCTCTGCTATATGTTCTGAGCGCTGACTTCGCTCTGTGGCATACCGGCCAGATCCACCTGCCGATAGACTGAGCCATTCGCCAGCACGCCAGGCGATCGCCTATCACTAATGAAGGATCGGCCGCTCCACCACGAGCATCCCGATAACCTCGCACAAGAAGCGCTTCTCGTCTACGGCGAGCTCAGCGCCGATGGGCGCCTCGAATGCTGACTTCATGGATGCCACGTCGTCCCACCACATCTCCGCCACACCGTCATACCCGGAGTTGCCTCCGATGACCGCGTTCTGCACGTAGCGGCGTATGCCCGATAGCTCTAGGGCCATGGCTCCGTGCATCCCAATCCAGTGCTCGGTGAACTGCTCCGGCGTGAAGTCTTCGCGACGCTTCAGCAATCCAACGAACTTGATCGTCTCCCTTCCCGTCACGTCCAGATCCAGCATGGGCCGCTCACGCAGGGTGAGCCGCAGGTCAGATACGCTGAAGCGCTGTTTGTCCTCCCGGATCTCTGCCATGAGAGGCGATTCTAGCGCCGTCTGCAGTGACTCCTCATCATCCCACCACGTAGCCGACACACCGTCGTACCCCGATCGTCCGCGGAACACCACGTTCTGCACATAGCGCCGAAGCCCGGGCAACTTTACCACCAGAGGTGCATGCTTGGTTAACCAGTGTTCGGAGAACTGCTCGCTAGTCATGTCGTCCCGCCGTTGCAGTGGCGCTATCAGCTTGATCATGGACTTCTCCTCTCTCAGCATCATCCAGGCGATGGGTGGGCACGTCAACGTGCTACACCGTCACTGCGACAAATCGGTGCTGATTCCTCTTGAAGTACCTCCATACGCGTTGTATCCATTGGCGCGTCGAAATGGGTGCGTGAGGAAGCGTCGCGGTGGGGCACGTTGCGCGTGCCCCGGCCCGGCGGATCAGGACGGCAGTACCGCCGCCGACCAGACGCCGAGCAGAAGGGCATTGACGTTGAACGTTAAGCGGCATCAGTGTAACACGGCAACGTGCACATGTCTAGACATCTCCCCGTTTGCTTTTCCATCAGGCAGCATCCCAATACCATATCCACCTGGTCCACGTGATATAATATGGCCACAAATGTGCCCATATCGGGAGGCCGCATGCGAGCGATCGGCATTCGAGAATTAAAGGAACAGACCAGCGAGATCCTTCGGCGGGTACGTGAAGACGGCGAGACCTTCGAGGTGACATACCACGGCAAGATCATAGCCCGGCTCGTCCCGATAGCCCAGAGCACCGAAGGCGAGATCGATCTGGCGACCTACTGGAATCGAATGGACGAGCTGAGCCGGACCGTGAGCGCCAGCTGGCCAGCAGGCGTTTCGGCCGTGGACGCGGTGCGTGAAGGACGGCGAGAACTATAATGATCGTGGACGCCAGCGTTTGGGTGAGCGTCCTGGTAGCTCAGGACGCCAATCACGCGACGAGCCGCCAATGGCTGGACGAGCGACTGAAAGCACGTGATATACTCGTGGTACCGACTCTGTTCTTGTCAGAGGTAGCCGGAGCCATCGCAAGACGAACAGGAGTAGCCGCGCTCGGACACCAGGCGGTACAGGAAATCCTGCACACCCCGCGCCTACGTCTGATTGCCCTGGAGCGGGATCTGGGCGCCGAGGCCGCGCGGATTGCCGCCGACCTCCATCTCCGAGGCACGGACGCCGTATACGTTGCGGCAGCTTGCGCCCTGAGCCTACCGCTGGCCACCTGGGACCAGGAGCTACAGGACAGAGCCAGCAGATTGGTCGAGGTCTTGCATCCATGATCAGAGCCCCGGTTCTGAGGACGATGGAACTCCAGAAGGAGAAGGACCGATGAGACTGAAAATCGACCATGAGGCAGATGCATTGTATCTGAGCCTCAGCGAGGGTCCGGCGATCGAGTCCGAGGAAGTTTCGCCGGGCATCATCGTCGATTACGATGAGAAGGGCCGGGCTGTAGGAATCGAAATGCTGCATCTGTCCAAGCGGGCTTCCGATGCGGACATTCATAGGCTCTTGTTCGAATCGGTCCCCTTGGCCGGCTAGTCGCCGAATTGAATCCCGCCGCATACCGCCCAGATCGGAGGGAATGGGAGCCCGACCAGGAAATGAGGAGACCGAAGCCATGACGTGCGCAAGCTGTGGAGCCGAATTGAAGGCAGCCAGGACAGATTGACCGTTCAAAGTGCGGGAGACAACTACTGTGATTGTCAAGAGTCTCCCGATCATGCATTGTGAGAACTGTACCGAATACCTCATCGACGACGCTGTCCTCTATCGCGTCGACGAGATCCTCGCCAGGGTCGATAGCGGGGCCGAGCTTGAGATCATCAGTCATGCCGCCTGATCGTGTCGGGCGGTACAACGTAACATTGCACTCGATCGGCATGCCGTATGGATATGTGCGCCCGTACACCGGATTCTTGGGCTCCATGAACACCGAGAGCCTGAAAGCTATGGAGATCGAGTGATGGTCAGCGAAGAGACCTTGCAGCAGCTAACCGAGCGGATTGTCGTCGCCGCAAAGCCCAGTCGGGTGATTGTGTTCGGCTCCTATGGACGCGGTGACGCCGATGAAGGCTCCGACCTGGATATTATTGTGATACAACCAACGGTTGCGGACCAGGTTGCAGAGATGGTGCGCCTGCGCCAGGTCATTGGCAGCGTGGGGACTGGCGTGGATGTGCTGGTGTACCCGGAAGACGAATACGAGCGGCGTAGTCAAGTGCCCGGCACTCTTCCCTACTGGGCACGCAAAGAAGGACGAACGCTATATGCAGCCACACATTGAGGAAGCACTGCGTTCCCTCCGTGTCGCCGCCCGCGACATCAGAGCATTTCACGTGTTGAAAGACGCGCCGGAAATCGACCTTGCTTCGGTGTGCTTTCATGCCCAACAGGCCATCGAGAAATCGCTTAAAGCGGTCCTGCTGCTGAGCCAGGTCGAGTTCCGGCGTACCCACGATCTGGTCGAACTGGCGCAATTGCTGCGTCAACACGGCGTTGAGGCGCCAGTTGCCAGCGACCAACTGAGTCGCCTCAGCCCATTTGCCGTGGCGCTGCGGTACGATAACATTGGGATCAGCATTATTACCAGGGAAGAAGCGGCGAACTTGGTCAAGCTCACTTATGACTGGGCAGAAGCGCTGGTGCAGACTGCGACAGGAGTATCTGATATCCCAAACGACCAGTGACCGCCTGATCGCTAACTCACCTTGCGAGAAACCAAGCTGTCGTTAGCGTTACGAGCGCTAGACATGCTTATTCGACCTGGTGGAAGTCCGCTGCAACGAGGAGACCGAAGTCATGAGGTGCACAAGTTGTGGAGCCGAATTGAAAGCAACTCGGACAGACCTGCCATTCAAGGCTCGGGAGACAACCATTGTGATTCTCAAGAGCCTGCCGATCATGCAGTGTGAAAACTGTACCGAGTATCTCATCGACGACGCTGTCCTCAATCGCGTCGATGAAATCCTGGCTAGGGTCTATAGCGGGGCCGAGCTTGAGATCATCAGTTATGCCGCCTGACCCTGTCGGGCGGTACAACGTAACATTGCACTCGATCGGCAGGCCGTATGGATATGTGCGCCCGCACACCGGATTCCTAGGCTCCACGAATATCGAGAGTCTGAAAGCTATGGAGATCGAGTGATGACACTATCCGCCTGCGTCACATGCTAGACGCGGCACACCAAGCCGTGCAAGTCGCTCGGGGAAGAACTCGCGCCGACCTCGATCGCGACCCTTTGCTCATACTGGCGCTGCGGACAGGAAACCCATGCGTCTGGGCGTAGACATCGGCGGCACCTTCACCGACTTCGTCTTCTACGATGGGTCCAGCTTCGCTATTCACAAGCTGCCGACCACCCCGACAGACCCGTCCAGGGCCTTGTTGCAGGGTGTGCGAGACTTGGAGGTGCCCCAGGAGACCGTGATGGTCCACGGGACCACCGTGGCGACCAACGCGCTCCTGGAGAGGCAGGGTGCGCGCACGGCCCTCCTGACCACGGCCGGCTTCGCGGATCTTCTGGAGATCGGACGCCAGACCCGCCCCAGCCTGTACGATCTGGAGCCGCGCCGGCCGGAGCCCCTGGTACCGGCGCGCTGGCGCTATGAGGTCGAGGAGCGCGTTTCCAGCCAGGGGATGATCCTCACTCCGTTGCGCGCAGACGATCTTCTGCCCATCGCTTGCGAGATGGCACGCGAGGGGATTCAGTCCGTGGCCATCTGCTTTCTCTTCTCGTTTCTGCACCCCGCGCACGAGCGGACCGCACGCGATGCACTGCTTGCGGCTTCCGTTTGGGATGGACAGGCGCCCTTCGTCTCGCTGTCGAGCGAGGTGCTTCCCGAGTACCGCGAGTACGAACGTCTCAGCACGGTGGTCATCAACGCCTACGTCTCACCGCTGCTGGGCGACTATCTGATCAACCTGGAGCAATCTCTCGGGCGCAGCTTCTGGGTCATGCAGTCCAACGGCGGCTCCATCTCCAGCCAGACCGCCCGCGCCGAGGGCGTGCGCACCGTTCTGAGCGGTCCGGCGGGAGGGGTGCTGGGCGCCCATCACGTGGCCCAGGGGGCCGGCTTCGCCAACGTGATCACTCTGGACATGGGCGGCACATCCACAGATATCTCTCTCTGCCCCGGCTACATCCAAACCACGGCCGATTCGACCATCGGCGGACTGCCGCTGCGCATTCCCACCATTTCGATCCACACCATCGGCGCGGGCGGCGGCTCTATCGCGCAGGTCGACGCAGGCGGGGCGCTCATGGTTGGTCCGCAGAGCGCGGGGGCCGATCCAGGTCCAGCCTGTTATGGTCGCGGGACTCAGGCCACCGTCACAGACGCCAACCTGGTCCTGGGACGTCTTCAGCCGGACTACTTCCTTGGCGGACACATGCGGCTCGACCTCGCCGCGGCCGAGCGCGCCATCTCCGCCGTGGCTGGTCGGATGGGCTGCGGAGCGCTGGCGGCCGCCGAGGGCATCGTGCGGGTGGCAAACTCCAGCATGGAGCGCGCGATCCGGGTCGTGTCCGTGGAGCGCGGCTTTGACCCGCGCGACTTCGCTCTGCTGGCCTTCGGCGGAGCCGGTCCCCTGCACGCGTGCGACCTGGCCGCCGAGATGCGCATCCCGACTGTGCTCATCCCACGCCGCCCCGGAGTGCTCTCCGCTCTCGGCATGATCGTGGCCGACGTGGCTCGCCACTATTCGCGCACGATCATGCGTCCTGCCGCCGAGGTCGCCGACGCCGAACTGGACGCTATCTTCCTGCCCCTGGAAAGGCAGGCGATGGCAGATCTGACCGCCGAGGGCGTCCCGCCCGAGCGCATCGCCCTTGTGCGCAGCCTGGATATGCGCTACGTAGGCGAGTCCTACGAGCTGACTATCTCTATGGCAACCACCGCTCCGACCGAGACTCCACGCGGGACCGTTCTCGCCACCATCGCGGAATTCCACCGCGTGCACGAATCACGCTACAGTCACTCGTCTCCCGAAGCCCCCACCGAGGTAGTGAACCTGCGCCTGGACGCCATCGGCAGAGTAGACAAGCCACTGGAGACGCTTCCCGCAGGTGAGCAGGACCTCTCCGTCGCCCACCTCGACAAGCGTCCCGTCTACTTCGGCGGACGCCATCTTCCCACCCCACTCTACGACCGCGACCACCTCGCGCCGGGTGCCCGAATCAACGGGCCGGCCGTCCTGGTCCAGGAGGACAGCACCGTGGTAGTGCCGCCCAGGTGGACGGCGGAGGTGGACGGTCAGGGGAATCTCATCGCGCAATCCAGCGCCGATGGAAGGGCGAAAAGGTGAAAAGGGGAAATGGCGAAAAGGAGGGGCGCGATCTCTCCATATTCCCTTTTCGCCCTCGTTCGATCCCACCTGTTCTCGAATAAAGGAATTCGCCGATGATCGACGCCATTTCGCTCGAAATATTCAAGAACCTGTTCGTCTCCGTGGCCGAGGAGATGGGCAAGACCCTGGGGCGGACGGCCTTCTCGCCCAATATCAAGGAGCGGCAGGATTTTTCGTGCGCGGTGTTCGACGCCGCGGGGCACATGATCGCCCACGCGGCCCACATTCCGGTGCACCTGGGGGCCATGCCCCTCTCGGTGCGGGCCGCTATCGCGGAGTGCAGCTTCGAGCCGGGCGACGTGGTCATCCTTAACGATCCCTACCTGGGGGGCACGCACTTGCCGGATATTACCATGGTTTCGCCGTTCTTCGTCCCAGACGAGCTGGCAGAAGGTGACACTCCTCGCATGTTCGGGTTCGTGGCCAGTCGCGCTCACCACGCCGACGTGGGCGGCATCTCGCCCGGGTCGATGCCCATGTCCACGGAGATCTTTCAGGAGGGGCTTATCATACCGCCACTCAAGCTGGTGGAGAACGGGATGATCCAGGAGTCGCTGCTCAAGCTGATCTGCCGCAACGTGCGCACTCCCGCCGAGCGGCGCGGTGACCTCTCCGCTCAGCTCGCGGCCCAGCGCATCGGTCAGCGCCGCCTGCGGGAGATCCTGCTGCGCTACGGAGTAGATAGCGCCGCCGAGCACATGAACGGCCTTCTGGAGTACTCCGAGCGCCTGGCCCGCGCAACAGTACAAAAGATTCCGGACGGACGCTATCGTTTCGTTGACGATCTGGACGACGACGGGCAGAGCGACGAGCCAGTGCCGATCTCCGTGGAGATCCGAGTAGCGGGCGAGGAGATGATCATCGACTTCACGGGCAGCGCTGCGCAGCGGCTTGGCTGCGTCAACGCGGTGCTGGCCGTGACCAAGTCCGCGGTGGCCTACGTGGTGCGCTGTCTGCTGGGCGAGGGCGTGCCGACCAACGATGGGTCGCTGGCTCCGGTTCACGTCATCGCGCCGGAAGGGACCGTGGTGAATCCACTTCCGCCCGCGGCCGTGGCTGCCGGCAATGTGGAGACCTCCCAGCGCATCGTGGACGCCATCCTGGGCGCGCTGGCCCAGGCCCTGCCGGACCGCATCCCGGCAGCCAGCCAGGGCACGATGAACAATCTGACCCTGGGTGGCATCGATCCACGCACGGGGAGAAGCTACGCCTACTACGAGACCATCGGCGGCGGCTCTGGCGCCGGACCGCGCGGGGATGGCGCCTCCGGGCTGCACGTGCACATGACGAACACCATGAACACGCCCATCGAGGCTCTGGAGTTCCAGACGCCGCTGCGCCTGCGACGCTACAGCCTGCGACGCGGCTCCGGTGGCGCCGGCCACCACCGGGGCGGCGAAGGCATCGTGCGTGAGCTGGAATTCCAGGGTCCAGCCCGCGTGACCCTGCTCTGCGACCGCCGCGTTTTCCCGCCCTACGGCCTGCAGGGCGGACAGCCCGGCGCAACCGGCGCCGCCACCATCACCAGGTCAGACGGCACGATCCTATCACTCCCCGGCAAGGTCAGTCTGGACGTCGAGGACGGTGACGTCCTGCGTCTGGAGACTCCCGGCGGCGGCGGCTGGGGTCACGCTTGGCCTGATGAACACCCAACTTAAGCGATTTTCACAATGGCTGAGCAACAGTCCAATCGTCCGTAGGGGCGGACGGCTCTGTCCGCCCGGGGTGGCGGGGCCCGGACTTGGTCACACCACCAACGCTGGTACGCTGGATCATGCAACGCTCGCCTGCCATGAGGCACGCGCATCTGCGAACAAACGAGGACACCCCCAGCACCGCCACCCACCCTACCCCACCCCAGGCGGACAGAGCCGTCCGCCCCTACGTGGGCTAGTATGATTGCTCAGTCACCCCGAGAACTGCGGCAATAGCTGGCCCGGGGCGATATGGCAGGGAGGAGGTGGATCCCAGGAGCCCCAAGCCACATCACGCCACGCAGGAATGAGAGGAGTTCTTCATGCTCATCCAAGCCTTACTACGACGATGTGACTACCCCCGTCATTTTGCAACGTGACCGCCTCTCCGGGCTGACGCTGCCCGTCAACCTCGACCCAGGCCACGCCTCGGCCCACGTGGTCAGGGTTCTCGACGCGGACCTCGTAGCGCGCGCCCCGAAGCTCACAGCGGATCGTGAAGCCGGTCCAATCGGCCGGGATGACGGGGTCGAGCCGGAGCTTGTTGCCCCGCAGCTTGACCCCAAGCACCTCCTCCAGCCAAACACGATACATCCATCCGGCCGAGCCAGTGTACCAGGTCCAGCCCCCCTGGCCGGCGTGGCCTGCGAGCGAGTAAACATCGGCCGCCACTACGTAGGGCTCGACCCGGTAGCGCTCAGCCGCCTCGGGAGTTCGCGCGTGTTCGACCGGGTTCAGCATCCTGAGGATCTCGACCGCCCTGTCGCCCTCCCCCCGGCGGGCGTAGGCCATCGCCACCCAGAGCGCGGCGTGAGTGTACTGCCCGCCGTTCTCGCGGACGCCCGGGGGATACCCTTTGATGTAGCCCGGATCAACCGGCGACTTCTCGAAGGGCGGTGAGAAGAGAAGGACTAGTCCATCATCTGAACGCACGAGATGCTCCTCCACCGCACGCAGCGCCTCCTCTACGCGCGACGGGTCCGCCGCGCCGGAGATGGCGGCCCACGACTGCGGCAGCGAATCGATCCGCGCCTCAGCGTTATCCCGCGAGCCAAGCGGCGTTCCATCGTCGAAGTAGGCACGCCGATACCACTCGCCATCCCAGGCGTGCTCTTCCACGGCATTAGCCAGGCGCTCGGCCTGTAACCGGTACTCCCGCGCCTCCTCGCTCTGCCCGCACCCCTCCAGCAGTTCGGCGAAGCTGCCGAGCACGTCGATGAGAAACCAGGCTAGCCAGACACTCTCACCCTGGCCCTCAACGCCAACGCGGTTCAGTCCGTCGTTCCAGTCACCGGCGCCGATGAGCGGCAGACCGTGCGCACCGGAAGTGAGACCTCGGGCGATCGCCCGACGACAGTGCTCCAGCAGCGAGTGCGCCTCGAGGGCGACAGTCGGCACGAAGTACGCCTCCGGCTCGCCCTCGGCGAGCGCCCGCCCCTCCAGGAATGGCATCGTTTCATCGAGAATTCCCACGTCGCCGGTCACTCGGACGTACTGCGCCGTGGCGTAGGGCAACCAGAGCAAATCGTCGGTGACACGCGTCCGCACGCCCGCCCCCGAATGAGGGTGCCACCAGTGCTGGACGTCGCCCTCGACGAACTGGCGAGCGGCCGCGACGAGGATGTGCTGCCGGGTGATCTCGGGTGCGGCATAGACCAGGGCAAGGCAGTCCTGGAGCTGGTCGCGGAATCCGATGGCACCGCCCGACTGGTAGAAGGCCGAGCGGGCCCAGATACGGCAGGTGAGCGTCTGGTAGAGAAGCCAGCGATTGAGCAGGAAGTTGATCGCCAGGTCTGGCGTCTCCACCTGGACCACTCCGAGCAGATGATCCCACCAGGCTCTGGTCTCCTGGAACGCCTGCTCGACCCGGACGGGGTCGCGAAAGCGCTCGACCAGCCGTTGCGCCTCGATCGTGTCCATGGCCTCGCCGAGGAGAAAAGTAACCTCCGTCTCCTGCCCGGGTTCGATCTCCACCACTACCTGGAGCGCCGCGCCAGGGTCGAGCCCCGCACCGGCCTGACCGGAGAGCGTCTGGCGCAGCAACGCCGCTGGCCGTACGTAGGAGCCGTTTCGACCGAGGAACTCGGTCCGGTCGGCGGTGAAGCTCAGTGGCAGCGGACTCGCGCTCACGAAAGCCACACGGCTCCCGAACTCCGGGTTGTAGGCATTGCGCGCTAGCAGGGTCCGGTTTCCGGCGTCCCAGGTGGCGACGACGTGCATCTGGGTGTCCTCGCGGTTCGTTCCGAGGACCCAGTCGGCATAGGCGAAAACGCTGAGCCGACGGCGGCGCGACGAACGGTTGCGAAGCCGAAGGCGCTGGACCCGGACCGGCGCGCCTCCCCCCTCGTCCAGCGGCACGAACGTCACCAACTCTTGCTCGATGGCATGGCTATTGTGCTCGAAGTGCGTGTAACCCTGGCCGTGGCGCGCGCGATAGGCGTCGAGCTCCCTGATGGGTGCAGCGGTCGGCGTCCAGAACACCCCCATGTGGTCGTCACGAATGTAGATGGCATCACCTGGCGGATCACTCACCGGGTCGTTGGACCATGGGGTGAGGCGGTTGGATTGGGAGTCCGCGGCCCAGGCGAAGCCCGCCCCGGATTCCGAGAGGAGGGCGCCGAAGCCAGGGTTGGCGAGCACGTTTACCCAGGGCGCCGGGGTGTGCGCGCCCGGCCCGAGATAGATTGTGTACTCCCGACCGTCGGGGCTGAAGCCGCCCAGCCCGTTGAAGTACGGCAATTCCAGAAACGGTAGCGGCGCCGACGGTTCTTCGTTCGCCCGTCGTCCGACGACGAGCGGCGGCGGTAGCTCAGTCACTTCGGTTGGAATCCCGAGTTGCTGGACAAGAGGGCCACGTGCGGCCACCAGCACCACCCGGGCCACGGCAAAGAGAAGCGTCAGGTCGTTGTCTGCCAGCGGCTCGGCCCGGAGCAAGAATATGCCGCCTGGCTGGTCCAGCGGGGTGGACGGAGCGTGACGCTGGACGACTTGCCGCACATCCCCCTGGAGGCGCTGCTCGTAGCCACCAGCTTCCTCGTTGAGGATCACAAGGTCAACTCGGAACCCACGCAACCGCCAATACGAATGAGCTAGCAACGCCTCACGAACGACCTCCATGTCGCGTCGGTCGCCAATGGTAACGAGAAGGATCGGTAGATCGCCAGAGATACCATGGCCCCAGAGGCCGGACTGTCCCAGTCGATTCCGACGGAGCTGGGGCTCGGAGGCTCGCAATCGCGCGCTCGGATAGAGGAGAGGACCGGCGAGCTGCTGGAAGTGCCGGAGGTCGTCGGCTGTCACCCCAAGCTGACGTGCGACAGATTGTCCGTGGTTCACGGCGGCTTCGAGAGCCCGGTGGGCGACGTGAAGGTTACGGTACTTCTCGACGAGGGCGACAACCTCCTCACGGCTCTCGGCCGCTCCCGTAACGAACGCCAGCTCCAATCGCTCGCCCGAGTCGAGCGCCAGCTCACAGCGCAAGCTGAAGATCGGATCGAGGACCGCGCCGACTCCGCCCGTGAGCGCGGAGTCAAGCGCCAGGGGATTCTCCAGTCCGCGTCCCCGCCCGACGAAGCGCGCCCTGTCGGTCTCATAGCCCGTGGCCGCGATCGCGATGTCCGGCGAGGTCGGCAGCACCTGGACGTGGGCGGCCCAGACCGCGAGGTCCTGGTCCGAGCGAGGCTTGCGCCGGGCCAGGAGGGCGCCCTGCGCGGGGAGAAACTCCGTCTCAACGAACAGCTTTCCGAAAGCTGGGTGGGCTAGGTCCGCGCCATGAGGCATGAGCGCCAGTTCGGCGTAGCTCGTCATCTGGAGGCGCCGCCGGCGGTTGGAGTAGTTGACCAGCGTCAGGTAGCGGATCTCGACAGCGTCCTCCGGAGAGACGCCGATCTCTGTCGTGACGCCGATCCCGAAGTCGCGCCGCTCGAACTCAGCCCGGTCAGGCCTGAGCCTAGCCTGGTAGCTAGGCGTAGAGCGTCTATCCGGCTGATAGGTCGCCGACCAGAACGTGCCACGCTCCAGATCCTTTATGTAGGCGAACATGCCATAGGAGTCGAGCGTGGTATCGGCTCGCCAGCGTGTGACGTCTACGTCGCGCCAGCGGCTGAAGCCACCTCCGGCCGAGGTCACCATCACCGAGTAGGCTCCGCCGCCGAGCAGATGCGTCGCCGGAGCCGGCCCGTCGATAGGAGCGGTCAGATCGGCCGGACCTGTCGTTGGCAATCGGGCGGGGGCTTCGCCGCGTTCGGTCGCCTTCACGAGCAGGGGCGCCACGGCCGCTCGCTCGAAGAGGAGCGGCTCGACGGCCTGGACCCGCCGGTCGGCGTGAAAGCGACTCTGCATAACCGCGGCGTTCAGAACGTTATCCAGCGCCAGAAGCGTCATGCCCTGGTGGTGGACCATGTAGGTATGGACCACGACGCCGTGACCGCCCTTCGGCTGGCGCCGCCAGGTGTAGTCGATCGATTCGTAAAAGCCGTAGTTGCCGCGTAGCCCCAGTTGGCCGAGACGCTTGAGATTTGCAATGGCCGCCTCGCGATCGACCATCAAGGCAAGCGCGCTGGCGTAGGGCGCCACGACCAGGTCATCGGCAAGCCCTCGCTTGAGCCCGAGGCCAGGCACCCCAAAGGCCCGGTACTGGTAGATCTGGTTGACGTCGATGGCAGCGAAGGCAGACTCAGAGATGCCCCAGGGAACGTGCTGCTGGAGCCCATAGTCAATCTGGAGCCCGACCGCCTCTCGCTGGGCTTCATCCAGAAGCGTGTGCCGGTAGCTGCGGGTCAGAAGCATCGGCATCAGGTACTCGAACATCGTCCCGCTCCAGGAAAAGAGCACCCGATGGCCCTGGGCCGTTCCGAAAAGCCGGCCGAGAGCAAACCAATGTTCGGCCGGCACGTCACCTCGGGCGATCGACACCAGGCTCGCCACGCGGGCCTCGCTGCTCAGCAGGTCGTAGTAGGACGAGTCGAAGCGCCGGTCGCTGACGTTGTACCCGATAGTGAACAGCCGGCGCTTCGGGTCATAGAGAAAGCGCATGCTCATTGCGTCGGCGAGACTCTCGACTCGCATGATCAGCCGTTCGAGTCGGTCCACGAGCTCGGCCGCCAGGGGCGGGGGCACCAAAGCCGCGGCATCTCGCGCTGCTTGCCCGACCGATCCGAGATCATGCCGGCGTCGAGCCGAAGGATGGTCCTGGACCGCCTCACGCCGCTCGGTCACGAACAGCCGCGCGAGGCTCTCCTGATTCCCGAGACGCTCATCTATCGCGGAGCAACGGTTAGCGACGTCAAGCCAGGCCGTCACCTGGCGCTCGACCCGAGCCGCCCAGTAGGCGGACTGCACACCCGTGCTCATTGCTGGCTGGCTATCCCGGGTTGGTGGGTCAGACCGCAAGCTCTGGGCAAGCTCTCGTGATGGGTCGATGGCCGCTCGCAGGCGACCGACGATCCCCTCGAGTTGATCTGGCGGATTGGCAAACAGCCTTGCTAGGTCTCGGACGAGGTCGCCGATGCGGCCAGCAGCACCGCTCCGAGGAAGCTGGGAGGCCGATCGCTCGCGATTCAGGACGAGCGTGAGGGTGTCCGCCAAACCCTGCAGCGCTTCGGGTCCGATGGCCGGACGGGAGAGCATCTCTCGGTAGCCCTCGGCCAGTGTCCAGAGGCTCGCCAACAGATTGCCGCTGTCGACGGTCGAGACGTATCGCGGCAGAAGCGGATCCAGAGTCCCGGTATGATACCAGTTGAAAAAGTGCCCATCGAAGCGTTCAAGACGTTCCAGAGTATCCATGGTCGCTTGGCCGCGCTCGACGACTTGGTCAGGCGTGAGATAGCCGAGGTCGTGGGCCGCTAGCGTGGCGAGCAGCCAGAGTCCAATGTTGGTTGGCGAAGTCCGCTCGGCAAGCTCAACCCGCGGGACCTCCTGGTAGTTATCGGGGGGCAGCCAATTGGTCTCGGGCCCGACAAAATCATCGAAGTAGCGCCAGGTCTCTCGGGCAATCCGCCGAAGCGTGTAGCGATCCGAGTCGGACAGGACGCGCCCCAGTTCTGTCCCCCGGGTGCCGCCGAGCCAGGCGACAACGGCCGGCGAGATCAACCAGGCCAGGAGATATGGCGCCGCCGCGAGTGCCGCGGCCGGATTCGCCAGGAGCAACGCCGCCCCGGCTCCGGCGGCGGCGAGACTGATCAACGCTACCTGTCTGGCTCCCCGCAGTCCGCCGTTCGGCGATTTTCGCCTCACCGGCTTGTAGGTCTGCCACTCGAGGAGGCATCGCCGCGAAACGCGGCTTCGGAAGAAGGTGCGCGCGATGGCATCCAGCGAGACCGCAGCCTGGTGAGGCAGAAGCGCGACACCGATGATAGCGCGCAGCCAGATTACGCCCTGCTCATGCCAGGCGTGCCCGGAGGCGAGGACACTGCGCGGCTGGCTTGGTAACCAGGCGATCAGCCGCAGCAACGGGGCCAGTAGCAGACTGAGCAGGACGAGCAGGCTCACGGGTATGGCCGCGCCTGGAAATGCGAGCCAGCCGATCAGTAGCAGCCCAAGGCTGGTGATCGAGACCAGGCTGCGGCGGAGGTTGTCGAGGAGCTTCCAGCGATCAAGCACGCCAAGCGGGTTGGGCTCCCGTCGGCCACGCGCCAAAGGCACGGAGCCGCCACACCAGGCGGCAATCTGCCAGTCGCCGCGGATCCAGCGGTGCTGACGCGGAGTGTGGGCAAGGTAGCTGCCGGGGAAGGCGTCGAAGAGCTCGATATCGGTCGCCATCCCCACACGGACGTAAGCACCCTCAATGAGATCATGACTGAGTAGCGTCGAGGGGGGAAAGCGGCCACCAAGCACACGATGGAAGGTCGCCACCTCGTAGATGCCCTTGCCGTAGTAGCTGCCCTCACCCGCGAGGTCCTGATACAGATCGGAAACGACCTGTGAGTATGGATCGACGCCGATCGAATCGGCGAAGATCCGGGCAAAGCGTGTGGCGGTCGCGCTGGGCAGACTGGGACTCACGCGGGGTTGGATTATCGTATAGCCGCCGATGACTCGCCGCCCGTCGGGCGTCAGACGCGGCCGGTTCAGCGGATGTGCGAGCGTGCCGATCAAGCGGCGTGCCGCGCCGTGCGGCAACTGGGTGTCGGCGTCCAGGGTGATCACAAACCGCACACCTTCAAGCTGGGACAGGTCGCCCGCGATCGGTCGCAGCGTCTCCCCTACCATCGATGGTGCCGACTCCACAGGAGTCCTATCCTCGTCAATCAGCCAGGCGTTGAGCTCTTCGAGCTTGCCACGCTTGCGCTCCCAGCCCATCCAACACTGCTCGGTTTCACTCCAGCGGCGCCGACGCAAGAAGAGGGCAAAGCGGTGCCCTGAATAGCGCGCGTTGAGTTGATCGATTCCCCGGACCGCGGCATCGACCAGGGCCCCGTCCTCCGGCATCTCTCGCTCGGCCGCGTCTACGAGATCGCCCAGGAGCGCGAACCGGAGATTCGCGTCGCGATTCGCCAGGTAGCGGATCTCCAAATGCTCGAGGTCTTCGCGAATCGACTCCAGCGTCCCCAGTAGAGTGGGAACGACGATCAGCGTCCGCCACTCATCGGGCACGCCATCGGTGAAAGCGAGCTTGGGGAGAGATTGGGGATGTAACGCCCTCGCCACGACGAAGTTGACGATCTGAACCGCCAGCTCGCTCGCTGGCACGAGCGCCAGAAGGCCGAGTACCAGGATGGACGTTACCCAGACCATGCCCGCGCCGGACGGGATGACGAACGCGAGCAGAACCGCTAGGACGACCACCATACCCAGAGCAATGCTCCCGAGGTATACGAGGGCTGGACGGTGGAAGACGCTCACTCGAAGCTGCTGACGCACTGTCGGATGGTAGCCGACCCTGGCTTCCAGCGCGGAGCGCCCGGCGTCGATCAAGTAGTACCCTACGTGCCCCGAGTAGCCGGCTCCGGCCGCTCGGGCTAGAGCTAGGGCTGCGTGGGTGACCTCCAGTTCTGTCGCGTGCGAGCGCCGGGCGATCTCCTCGATCACGTGGCGGTAGCGGTCGCGAGTCCCGAAGTCCATCCGGCGATAAACGTCGGCCGATTCCGCCCGCAAGGACTCCTCGACGAGACTGACCTGCTCGAAGATGTCACGCCAGTCTAGCCCCGTGAGTAACCGCAGGCTCCCGATTCCGTTGGCGATCGTGGATTGATCGGCGCCGTGGCGGAACTCCTCTTGTTGGATAGCCTCGAACACCGGTCGCCCCCACTTCAGCTCCAACCAGGCCAAGACCGGGCCGAGCGCCAGCAACTCGCCCTGCAGATTACCAATCAATCGATCGGCAAACACAGTGGAGGGCTCAGGATGCTCGCGAGCAAGCTCGGCAAGTGTGAAGAGCAAGCGGTCCGGGGCCCGACGAGCGGCGACGAGCAGCCGATTGGCCCAGAAATCGGCCCACTCGAACTCGTGCTGCTGCCCATCGATCCGCGCGGACAGGTAGCTCAAGCTCTCGATCAGGGAAAGCCGGAGGAGTAGAGGCAGTGACCAGAGCTCGTTCATCGTCAGACACGAGACTCGCTGGTAGGCGCGAAGGAAACCGACAATACCCTCTTCGGTTAGCTCGGCATCGGTGTGGGCCACCAATTCGGCTGCGAGGTCGTATGAGCGCGGCGTGCCCTGCCGCAGGCCGATCTCCAAGGTCGGCAAGAAATCATAAAGCTGGTGGGAGAGGTTCCGTCGCACGTCCGCGAGCTGGTGCTGAATCACGTAGGCATTGTCGAGCAGCCACTCGGCAGAGATCGAGATGCTTTGCTCCAGTTGGACGGCCTGGGCAAGATCCATGGTAATCGCATCGACGATGCGCTCGCAATCGCGCACGCGGTCCCAAAGCGGCCGCGAGCGGCGTGCCCGGAGCGCGCCGGCGTGTTGCTTCGCCAGCGTGGCCGCGTAGAGGTTCAGTCGCTCCGATGAGAATCGTTCGCGCCGCTGGAACTCGGCGACACGGTCGGGAATGGCGCGATGCGGGCGGATGATGAACGTTGCCGGCCGATCGTCCTCCGTTTGGCGAAGCAGGGCGAGGGCCGTTCTAGCCTTCTGGACCTCCGCCTCCGCGATGACGAGCGTTTCCCCAGCGGTCACCCAGCGCCGATAGCGCTCGAGAATTGGGCCACGCATGCCGCGCCCGACCCAGCGGCTGATCAGCCAGCCCATCAAGACACCGACCATAGTCAAGATGGCGACAGTTGTCCACTCGATAGCGCCCAGGCGTGTCGGGGCCGCCAGGAGGAAATAACCGACGGCGGTGGCGAGTGCTGTCAGTCCGCCCGTTAGGACACCCCAATATCGGAGGAGACGGCCATCCTCGACGAAGACTCTCCCACCGGGCAAGCTAGTGATCGCAGCCGCACGCCGAAAGCCGCTTCGTCGCATGCTCCGCAACGCCAAACGGCCGGACTCACGGCCCGAGTAGGTGCCCAGGACGAGAGGCCGGGCCGACTTTGCGCCAATCTTTACCACGTCGATAGTAAGCTCCTTTGGTTCAACTCAGTTGCCGCACTCTCTTACATCGGGGCAGCCCCCTCCTCGGACTGCGAAAGTTGCCCCGTCACCCAGACGAATCGGGCTAGTGTTCGACCACACTGGTTTTGTCATTCTGAGGCGCGCACGCCGAAGAATCCGCGCCCTGGGGATACGGATTCTTCGCGCCGCGGCGCTCAGAATGACAGGTAGCGTCTTCTCTGTGGTCGAACACTAGAGGCGGCATCGAACACAGAAGGGGTCTCGAGACACTGGGTCATCGGATGGACTGCAGGTTTGCCTGGAAGAGAGCAGGTAAGCCTGGAGGACTATACTAGACTATATGTATAGTAGCCGGGTGACTGGCTTTTATCAAGTCCTTCGATTATATCGGGCAGATTAGGCTGCGAAATATGTTCGTCATGGTACCCGCGTAGCGGCGGACCGCCGTGTCCGCCAGGGTGAGGCGTGGCTACGGTCTCTTGTGTCCTCCCACCCACCATCCTCCCAAATCGGTCGAGAGGTAGGGGCGGCCATGCCCGTTTTCAACATTATGTTATAATTGCACGGCAATCACCGAGGACTGCCCAGCGGTCAAGGGAAGTAGGAGGAAGACGTGAGGATACCGATCATCGATGCCGTCCGGCAGAACCACGCACTGGAGCACGCCACGGTGGCCGTGCTGGTGCAGCGGTTGGGCCCCCACATCCGGCTCATGGGGCGCTCGACGCAGAGCGGCTTCTACATTTACGGCGACTTCGCCACCTCGCTCATCGAGCAAGCCGTGGACGAAGGACTGCGCCGTCTGAAGGGTGGCGAGGCCGAGCTGGCCGTTTCGCCCCAGTGCGGCACCAACCTGGCCGTCGCGGGCGTGATGGCCGGCGTATCGTCCCTGGTCGCTCTGGGACGCCAGCGACGTCGAGATGGACTATCGCGCGTCATTCTGGCCGCGACCATGGGCGTGATGGCTGCCCAGCCTCTGGGACGTCTGGTCCAGAAGCACCTGACCACCTCGCCGCAATTGGACGGCGTCTACGTCCGTCGCATCAGCACCTCGGGGAAAGGCCAGTGGACCTGCCACAAGGTGGAGACAGGCCGCTAGCGTTTTCAGGCGGCCACAAGAGCAAATGATGCTGCACGAGCGCCCCGCGCTCGGTGAAGATCGCGGGGCGCTCGTGTCAGCCATCCATGCTCCGTAGCTTGCAGAAAGTCGTCGATTCCCCACACCATCGCAGGCAAGCCTTACACCCCCGCTTTGGCCGCTATGCTCGACCTGTGCTAGAATGCGGCCAGGAGGGAATCATCATGCACGTCGTCTTCATGGGCACTCCGGAGTTCGCCGTTCCGAGTCTGGAGGCGCTGGTCGAGAAGGGCTACGAGGTGGTCGGCGTTTACACTCGCCCCGATAAGCCCAAGGGACGCGGACGCGTCACGGCCCAATCGGCCGTCAAGCAAGCCGCTTTACGGCTTGGTCTGCCTGTGTATCAGCCGGCCACGCTGAAGAAGCCCGAGCAGATCGAGGAGCTCGCCGAGCTGCGGCCCGAGCTGATCGTCGTCGCGGCCTACGGGCTGATCCTGCGCTCGGCCGTGCTGGAGTTGCCCACCTATGGCTGTGTGAACGTGCATGCCTCATTGCTCCCGCGCTGGCGGGGTTCCGCGCCCATCGCCTGGTCGATTCTGGCAGGCGACAACTGGACCGGAAACACGATAATGCTCATGGACATCGGCATAGACACCGGTCCCATGCTATCGCAGGTACGCATCCCGGCTCTGCCGGAGGACACCACGGCTACCCTCACCGACAAGCTCGCGCAACTGGGGGCCGGACTTCTGGTCAGCACACTTCCCCTCTGGATCAGCGGACAACTGCGCCCCGTGCCGCAGGAGGACGAGGCGACCTATGCCCCCATGCTCAAGCCCGAGGACGCCCTCATCCACTGGGACACACCGGCCGAAGAGATCTCGCGCCAGGTGCGGGCCTTCCAGCCCTGGCCCGGCGCGCATACCTACTGGCGTGGCAAGCGCATCATCCTCTTCGAGACCCAGCCCCGTCCCGGCAATACGAACGCTCAACCAGGTCAGGTTCTGCGTCCCACCGATCTCCCCGACGAGCTACAGACCGACCCGCGCCGCTCGGCCATCCTCGTCCAGACCGGCTCCGGACTGCTGGCCGTGAAGAAGCTACAGATGGAAGGCGGCCGCCCGCTCAGCGCCGACGAGTTCCTGCGCGGCCACGCGGCGCTGGCGGGCGAGAGGCTGATACCCAAGGAGTGAGACCGGTCCGCTCAGAGGACTCGGAAGGCGCGCGACCGCGATCTTGCCGAGCTGGGGCTCGGCGCTCCCAGGGGGCAGACCTTCTGGGGACAGCGAGCCCCAACTCGGCGCATGTATCCCGCACGGATGCTCAGTACCAGCGTGGTCGACCAGTTTAGGTCTGGTCATGATTCTGGGGGGGTGCCTCCTGGGAGCGCGGGCGTCTCGCCCGCGCGAGACTCGCGCGGGC
>SCTZ01000146.1 GCA_004297765.1 Chloroflexota bacterium
GAAGGCGGCGGGATGCTCGGCGCCTTCGTCCGCAGCAGGACGAACAGGTCACGAGCGATCAGCCCCAGCAAGAGCGTCGGCACGAGGTATACAAGCTTGCCATAGAGAACCTCGGCGTTCGTGAAGGTCCAGCCAGAGCCATCGTCAAGCAGCGGCAGCCACTCGTTGGTCTGCTGCGCCCATGGGTACCAGCCGAAGGCCTTGACGACCCCGGACAGGGCCGCGTCAACCAGCGGGCGCAGCGCACCTACCAAGGCGCCGAGGGACATCGTCACCGCCACGAGTACCAGCGCCACCAGGAGCAGAGCACGACCGGCCCGGCGAACCGCAATCGCGCTCAGGAGCAGCACGAATCCGCCCAATACCAGAGCGGACACGTGGAGGCTGGACATCGCCCCGAAGGTCGGTTGAACGGACGACAGGAATGGTAGGAGCACAAGCCCGGCAGCTAGGAAGGAGAAGCCCGCCACCATGACACGCCGAGATGCCTCGCGCCCGCGCGCCACCACCAGAAGGAGGAAAAAGAGCCAAGCCAGAAAAGCCGGCACTATGGATCCCAACCAGACCATCAGGCTGCCAGACATGGCGAGAGCGAGGAGAATCGCCCGGCTCAGTAAGGACCGCAGGGATGGGCTCGTGTGACTTTCCGACAAGCGAGCGATCAGTGCCGTCGCGATGGCGATCAGAACCACACCGAAACTGACGCCAGCGTGGTGATCGGCGTTCCCGACCTGCGACACAAGCCGCAGGGCCGGGCTGACCGCGGCAAAGAAAGCGGCAGGCAATGCCGCCCCGCGGCCGAAGACAAGCCAAGCTAGAGCGCCGACCGATAGCACCGTCATTACGCCAACAGCCACGGGGAACAGCGCCGCGACGGTGAGAAGGGTGGCCTCGTCAAGGCGGCCCAGCGCCACGATGCGTCCCAACAAGGCCACACTCCAGTCCCACAGCGGCGGCCAGGTCACGACAACCCCGTCGGGATAGTTAGCGTACGGATCGAAGCTAGAGAGCCCAGGAAACTGCTGCGCAGTCAGCAGGATCCGCCGAAAGTGTAGGTACGCGTCGACTGTGAGAAGGCGAACTCCTCGGGGAGTGAATACCTCGGCGATCACGCTCAGCCGAAGGAGCAGGGCCACACCGATCAGGACAACGGTCAGCGCCCATGTGAGCCAGGAGGACGCCCCAAGCCGGGCGCGGGTTTGATCCGACGTCGACAATCGAGTCGTAGGTAAGCTGGTTTCCATCATTTCCCCCCTGGGAAGAAGTCGCTGGGTGACGTAGACCCGAGCATAACAGCCAGCTTCCCGGAGGTCAAGAATTCCCGTATAATGTTCCCGCAATGAAAACATCCATCACGGCGCGTAAGACAACCCCTCGTCCGATGCCCACCAGGATGCTGCCGCCCGAAGAAGTGGACCCGACCTCGCCCGTATCGCGGCGTCTACTAGGGTTGATGGGAGCGACGCTCATCCTCGCGGTGGCGCTCTGGGCACGCTTGATGACGCTCGACCAGGTCTTCACTCCCGCGGGCATTCGCTTCATCTCGGGCGACGCGTACCTGCACCTGCGTCGGATTCTGATAACAGCGCAAAGCTACCCGGTTGTGCCATACGCCGACAACTACAACGGCTTCCCCATTGGGATCGAAATCAACTGGCCGCCGCTGTGGGACTTCCTGGTGGTAACGCTGGCAAAGCTGCTGGGCTTCGGCAGGCCGTCCGAGCACATGCTACTCACCGTCGCGGCGATCTTCCCCGTGCTGGTGGGATTGCTCGTAGTGCTATCTCTGGGTCTACTTGCACGGCGCTTGTTCGGTCGAGGCGCGGAATGGCCGGCCTGGCTCATCGCCGCACTGTATCCAGCCCTTCAGCATCCCTCTCTGCTCGGCAACGTCGACCACCACTCCGGCGTAGAGCTCTCGCACGTTCTGCTTGTAATGGCGACCATCGCTGTGCTGAGTCCGTCAGGAGATAGGCGTGCCCCGTGGCTGCGCCAGGACGGGCTACCGATCGTAGCCCTTGCCGCCGCCGTGGCGGGCGCGCTGCTGGTCTGGATGGGGGCCATCTACCTAATCGCCTTTGTCCCGGCTTTCCTCGCTCTCGCGTGGCTAGTGGGCGGGCTCAGTTGGCAACGGCCTATCTGGCGTGCTGGTATTGCCTTTTTGCTCGCCGCCCTGTTCCTGCTGCCTTTCGCTCGGCCGGGGCTAACCTTCATCAATCTCTCGCTCTTCCACACTGTGGCCCTTCTCGGCATGGGTGTCGTCCTGATCGGACTGGGACTCCTGGGCGAAACGTATGCCCGCACCCGACGCCGGCGGCTGCTGCTAGTCGGCGTGACGGGGTTGGTCATCGCAATCCTCAGCGTGCCACTGGCGGGACGCTTCTGGGGCGTGGTCATCGCCGGTCTGGTCAAGGCCTTCGGGCGCTACCCCTGGGCGCAGAATACCTACGAGTGGCAGCCGCTGCTGTTCGAGAACGGACGCGTTAGCTTCAGAAGGGCCGTATCTGCTTACGGTCCCTCGATATTCATCCTGCCTCTCGCGCTGGCCGTCCTGGCGCTCTGGCATCGCCGGACCGGGCGTCTATCTCAAGCACAGCTGTTCTTCTATTCCTGGACAGCCGCCGCGGGAGTCCTGGCCAGCGTGACCTTTATGCACTACCAGCTATTCGGTCCCAGTGCCGTGCTGCTGCTCGCCGGCGCAACGTATCACGCTTACGACCTGGTGAGCGGATACCTTTCGCATCGCACCGCCGAGCCGCATTACATGCGCGTGTTGCGGGTTGTTTCGGCGCGTTGCAGATCGATCATCCCAGCCCATAGACTGACGCAGACCGCCGCGGTTTCGGAAACCGCGGCGGTCTTGTTTGGCAGGCGCGCGACATATCGCTGGAGTCTGGCGCTGGTCTTGGCCGTCGTAAGCGGCTGGTCAGTCATAGGGAGTAGATATCAATCTGAGATTCCTCCAGGGACTTACGCGACCCTGGATTGGCTTCGGACACACACGCCCCCCACCAGCGGTTACGACCAGATCACCGTACAGCCCGAGTACGGAATCATGAGTCCCTGGGGCTATGGCGACATTATCGCCGGCGCCGCACAGCGCCCAGCCGTCGCCGATGGCGAGCACGAGACCAACCTGCGGGGCTTTATTGCGAGCCAGCAGTTCTTTCAGAGCACGGAAGAGGATGAGGCGCTCAGGATCGCAAAGGAGAACAACGTCCGCTACGTGCTAGTCGGCCGCTTCTTCCGAGTCTTCCAGGGCGATCTCTCGCGATTCGGACCGCCCACCGGCATGCCCGGATCGTCGCAGGTTTATGCCGTCGATCGCATGCCGGATGCGCAGCGCAATCGCATGATCTACACGCGCCTCTTCTCCTGGATGCGCAGCCCGCAAATAGCGCCGCCCCAGCATTTCCGGCTGATTCACGCGGGGGTAGAGGAGAGCGCGCCTCCGCCCAATAACCTCTTGATCTACGAGATAGTGCCTGGCGCCCGGCTGACGGGGACAGCCAATCCCGGTCAGGAGGTCGTGGCTAGCCTCCAGCTCACGGTCCCAGGTCTCGGCTCTGGTCCGCTGCGCTTCGTCACTCAGGCAGATCCGACGGGACGCTTCGACCTGGTCGTGCCATACTCGACCACAGCCCCAAACTACGATGCACGCGCATCGGCCGGCTACCAGGTGACTAGCGGCACAGGGAAAGCCATTGTCGCAGTGAGTGAGAGCGCGGTGCAGCAGGGCGAGCAAATCGCCGTGGAGATGACGCCGTAGGACCCGCCAAGCAAAGAGGGTCGTCGGCTCACAGACGTTCCCCTTTTCGCGCTTTTTCGTGCCGTTTCGAGGCCTCTATTTGCGACTCCCAACGCTCGTCAAAGCTCGTAGGTCCGGTACGAGTACGGCGCGGTCCCGCGCGTTTTCGTGATCCAAACGGACACAGCAATCCGCACGCCTCCAACAAGAAACCGGCTAGGTCCTTCCGCGGAAGGACCTAGCCGGTCTTGAAGATCCAGTGTTCGTCTCCGCGCACCTATCGCCGGGGGAGAGGCGCGGCTTCTCCCCCGGGAAGAAACGCTTCCAGCTACTTGTCAGTCTGATGGCAGCTATAGCAGACGCCACGGTTGGAGAGGTACAGGAGAGAACTGGCGTTCACATCTGTTCCAGACGACATGTTCGGACCGGTCGCGAAGCCTGTCAAGGCTCCACCCGGAAGACCGAGGTTATAGTTATGAGATGCCCATGTGTCGGCAGCGGCCGAGGTGCCGTGCGCGAAATGGCAGGTGGTGCATACGAAATCCCTGGCTGACCCCGTCGTTCCCAAGCCCTCGTAGTCGTACGCGAACCGCAGGGCTGGCAGTACTCCGCCCCATCGGGCCGGGTTGACGGCAACGCTCGTGGCATGCCGATATCGGGCGATGTTCGCGCCATACGTGGTTGCCGATTGCGTCGCGATGCCAGCGTTGAGCTCCCACCACTTCCCCGTCATTCCGGGCACCGATTGCGTGCCGGGGTACAGCATGGCCGAGTTGGTCGAGGCCGTCATGGCAGAGCCAGTGAGCGTCAGATATGACTTGTGGCAACTGGCGCAGAAGTCGCGCATGCCCGCCGTGTAGTTGGCCACGTTGCCGATCGTATACTGTTGAGGGGTAGCAGCTACGTTGTGTGTCTCGCCGCCTGCCTCAACCACCTGGCCGTTCCCCCATGGCACCGCATCCCCATAGCTGGCCGAACCCATGGGGCCCCAGGCGATCGGCTGGCCGAAGCCGTTGTCGGCATCCCTCAGGATGCGGTAGTTAGTGGAGCCGTGTGGATTGTGGCAACTGATACACTCCAGCACGCCCGCGATGCCCGCGCCCGAGGTCGTGCCGCCGAAGGCGACAGCCTGGAAAGTATCCTTAGTAAGCCCCTTCACCTGGTGCATAGACGTCGCACTGGGGCCCGAAGACCCGCCCACGTAGACAAACCCACCGCCGTTCAGCGTGCCACCGTTCGTGCTAGTCGTGCCGGCGAACGGGTCGGTAATGGTCAACCCAGTGCCATGGCAAGTGTAGCATAGGTTCGTCACGTTGCTGGCCAGTAAGAGCTCTCCGCCCACGGCGGAGTGCGCGCGGTGGCAGGCTGCGCATGCACTCGTGCTTATGTCATAGTTACCGTGCGGTCCCGCGTTGGCTGAGACAATGGCCACCACGGCCAGCGACAAGACGACGGCGGCAGCCGCGATAACGAGGATCTTCTTCATGCTCTGTCAACTCCTTCCTGAGCGGTGAGCGAGCCACCGCTGTTAGTGATGCATTCGGCAAGGGCGCTGGGCCGGGTGCGCCCCGTCCCTGGCGGACACGGCGGTCCGCCGCTACGCGTGCCCCCCCCTGGCGGACACGGTCGCAGACTCGTCTGTGATGAGCGGTCCGCTACTACGAATAGATCAGGGGTTTGGCGAACGCGGTCTCGAACTCGACTTTCGCCAGTCTCCGAAGGCGACTGGCAAGCTGTCGGTCACCGCTGGCAGGACTGGGGCTTGCCGAATGCGTCGGCTAGCGCATGGGGTGCGATCATCACACTCTCAGATCGAAGGCAACATCACCTCCTCTACCATGCGGGTGGTCACGAGCTCCGCGACACGCGGAGCTCGCCCCCGCCTCGGGGCACCCATCACCCCGACGTCCCAGACGCCAACCATCAGCGCCCAGAGAAAGGATTGACAGCCCGTATAGTCAGAGCGAAAGCTCGCTATACGCTCCTCGCGACTAACAAGTGAGGGGTGCGGCATCAGGCCTTCGTCCCGGCCATCTGTCGGTACCCAATCGGTCACGAGTCCATTGCAGGTTCAATCGCGTGTCACCACGAGCTATGTGATGACAGCGGGCAGTATGACTGACAGTAATACGGTCTCTTCAGTGGCGACCCGACTTGATCGTCGACCTGTCCGGTAAACCATTGCGTCGACAGTTGCACCCACGTCGGTGCCTAACTGGCATCCATTTGTATGACTGAGTCCCTTGAGTTCCCGTCACAGTATGGTCTACGAGCGCAAGGTTGCATAGCCGGAATCCCCTACTTTCAGCGGCACAAGACGTAGGGCACACCCCCATTTGTCGAAGGCACCATCACCTCCTCCACCGTGCGGGCGGAGACGAGCCTCCCATATCGCGGGGCTCGCCTCCGCCACGGGGCACCCATCACCCCGGAGTCCCAGACACCAATCGTCAGCGCCCAGAGGAAGGATTGACAGTCCGCATAGTCAGAGCGAAAGCTCGCTATACGCTCCTCGCGACCAAACCTGAGACCATCATCGGCATCAGGCTATAGTACAAGCCACCTTTCGGTGCCCGCCTAGTCACGAGTCCAATTATCTATTCTAGTCGTGTACCATCAGTCCTTACATGACGAGGGAGCGGGGTGTTCATTACAAAGATGCAATGTCTTCACTGAGGATAGTGTTCGACCACAATGGATTGCAAGGCTTTCAGTGTGCCAACGGCCGCTGGATTGTCATCTTGAGCCGCAGCGAAGGATCTCCTCTTTGGAGGGACGAAGAACGTCGGAGTCGCGAGAAAGGTCCTGCTGAAACGACCAACGAGGAGATTCTTCCTCGCCTCAGGCGAGTCAGAATGACAAAACAGAGGCGGCGCTCTGAATGGCGAAACAGAGGGGGCGTTTAGAACAGGTAGCGTCTTCACTGTGGTCAAACAGAAGTTGGGGAGGAAACAACTGCTCTGTGATCTGTTCCAACGTGGCCCGCGGGGAGGTACGACGGCCGCGGGGTCAAGGGATAGGCAATGGATGACAGGTTATGGTTGCCTCTTGGCAGGCACAGTGTGGCAGGCGCTACAGACCTCACGACCCACCGTGCTATGTGGGATCTTGGGTGGGAACTGGTGGCAGAGCGTGCACGCGCCGGTATCGGGCGTATGGCCGCCCGGCTTAGGATACACTCCGTCCGGGCCGTGGCAGAGATCGCACTTACCCTCGCGACCTTCCAGACCATGCTGGATCTTCCGGGTGCTGCCGCCGGGGTACCTCAGCGTGACCCGAATGAAATCGAAGACGCGGTCGATCTCGTCGTCGGAGAGCTTGCCCCCCGCGGACTTGCCCTGGGGCGGCATTCTGCCTCCGACTTTCTGCGTGCCTTCTATGGTTATGAGCTTGGCTTCGTCCACGCTCTTGGACAGCAGCTCCTTCTGAACCCGTCCATGGCAGTTGGCGCAGTACTGCTTGTATAGGTTTGTGCCGAGCACTGGCACAGGCGTAGGTGTGGCGCCAGTTGCACTCGGCGCGCCAGATGAGGCCGAGGCAGTCGTGCCCCCGCTCGGGGCGGCTGGGACGAACGCTGAGCCCGGGGCCACATTGGATTGCCTGGGTGCGCGCGCTGGCTGGCCATCGCCGGCGCCCACCTGGACCTCAATGGTCTTGGAAACGTTGGAGCGCTTCCCATCCTTGCCATGTCCGACACCGTAGATCGCAAAGCTGTACGAGCCGGGCGTTGTGGAAGGAGGAACCACGATCATCGCGGTAAGCCCAGCGTGGTTGGCTACCCCGTCCCGATCAGACGGATCGTCCGCCCCCCGATCCGCCAGCACACCGCCGTGGGCGGCGACGTCGGAGACGGCAAACGGCACGCCCTGCAATGTAAGGTAGAACCGACCGGGGGTCTCCTTGGAAGACGCCCACTGCAGGTACTGGGGACCATCCGCATTGCCGCCGTTTTCCCACGCCGGGCTCCAGAAAGCCGCGCCACTGCCCATGACACTCCACTCCTGGGGACGCTGACGTGCCCCGGGGATGACGCGCCAGAGCGGCTTGTCCGGGACTGTGATTTCGACGCCGACGGACTGGAACCGTTTAGGGTCGCCCAGCACGTTGGTGAAATGAAAAGCGAGGTTGAGGGTATCCCCTGTCCTGGCGCTTACGGGCTGACCACCGGTCACAATAGCGCCGTTGACCGCCACTGTCAGGACGGCGCCGGCTGACTGGGACTGGTGGCAGCGAACGCAATCGTCGGCGCCGGTCTGGGCAGATGACGCAGAACCCGGCAGTAAGTCCGCAATCGAGCGCGGGACTTGGGACACTGGACCGAGAGCGTCTCCGACGGAAGCAAACGGTACAAAGCCGGTGAGCATTCCGCTGACCAGACCACCAGCGATCACGAGAAGCAGCCCCACCAGCGCCAGGCGTCGTCCGCGCCGCCTTCTGGCTCGGACAACTACCCGCCCACCGTTCGGACGCTCTGTCGAGCTATCGTCGTTTCTCAGCACGCCAGAGTCAGGCAGGATCGATTCCTCCCCACGCTCCACCAACTCCGCACCATCATCCTGCGCCATTGCCTAAGCTCCCGTGTATCTCAGCTCATAGGACGGGCCCCTCCATTCCCTCTCCCTTCGCGAAGGGAGAGGGAATGGCATACCCCCGCGCCACTCGCCTGTATCCTCTCAAAGACTGAAGCCTGCGCTCACATGCCTTGTCATCTGGCATGTGAGCGCAGGCTCCGGCAAGAGCGCCCGGCGCATCCAACCCTGCGGGTTGGATGCGCCAGCTTGCGAGGGAGAGGCTGAGCCTCTCCCCCACGAAGACGTGCTCCTGATTACTTGGTGGTCTGATGGCAGCGATGGCAAACGCCGCGGTTATCGTAGAACAGCAGCGAGCTGGCATTCTGGTCAGTACCAGCCGAGATGACGCCGCCCGTGGCGAAGCCAGCCAGGTTTCCACCAGGTAGGCCGGTGTCGTTGTTCTGGTCCGCGTAGCCGCTCGCCGCGGCAGAGGTGCCGTGCGCGAAGTGGCAGGTCGTGCACACGAAGCCGTTCGGGCTGGTGGTCGTCGTCGGATAGCCATAATCGTACGCAAAGCGGAGACCCGGCTTAGCCGTGTATGTCCGGCTCGTAGCGTGGCGATACCGAGCGATGTCCGCACCATAGGTCGTCGCCGAGAGGCTCGGGACGCCTGCCTCGAGCGAGTACCACCGGTTGTTCCCCATGCTGGGGGCAGCCTGCGTACCACCGTACATGATCACCGACTTGCCGGCGGCAGGATCGGTAGGCCTGGACGCACCGACCGTAGTGGTGGTATCATCCGAGGCCACAACGGCCGAGCCGGTGCGAGTCAGATACGTCTTGTGGCAGCTGGCGCAGAAGTCGCGCATACCAGCGGTGTAGTTCGCCTTATCGCCCGCGGTGTACTGCGCGGCGGTGGCGGGAACGTTGTGGGTCTCGGTACCAGCCTCAACCACCTGGCCGTTCACCCACAGCAGAGCGCCCGAGTAAGCACCGTACTGGCCGGTGCCGCCTTCGCCGCCCCAAGCCTTCGGCTGGCCGTAGCCGTTGTCAGCATCCCGCAGAATTCGGTAGTTGGTCGAGCCGTGCGGGTTATGGCAACTGGTGCACTCCAGCACGCCCGAGATGCCCGCGCCAGAGGTCGTGCCACCGAAGGCGACGGCCTGGAACGTACTCTTGGTGATGCCATCTACCTGATGCATCGATGTGGCCGTCGGTCCGGCAGCGCCGCCGACGTTGATGAATCCACCGCCGTTCAGCGTGCCGGAGCCCGTGGTGACCGTCCCGGCGAACGGATCGGTGATCGTCAAGCCAGTGCCGTGACAGGTGTAGCAAAGGCCAGTGACGTCGCTAGCCAGCAAGAGGTCTTCCCCGACAGCGGTGTGCGCCCTGTGGCATGCAGCGCAGGCGCCCGTGTTCAACTCGTAGTTACCGTGCGGTCCCGCATTCGCCGAGACCATGGCCACGACGGCCAGGGACAGAACGATGGCGGCAGCCGCGATGATGAGAAACTTCTTCACGGTCTGTCAACTCCTTCCTGTGCGATGAACGAATCATCGATGGTCGCGATGGTTGGTGGACGTCAGTTACTCAGGTTGGCCGTGGCATCACCTCCTCCGTAGGGAGCAGCCGCGTAATCCGCTACGCGCGGATTCCGCGTCTCCCACGGGGCGGCCATCACCCCTGAGTCTTGGACGCCCACCATCAGCGCCCAGAAAGAAGATTGACAGTTGGTATAGTCAGAGCCTGAGGCTCACTATACGTCTGTACCGACCCGATTCCTGAGGACTTCCTGCCTCAGAAGCTCCCCGGACCTCCATGCAGTCCGCCATCGGCAGTCTGAACGCTCGGAGATCCGACCTAGTATACCACGCCTGCCCCCCACGTACAAGCGAAATCACGGTGGTCCGGGACTAATAGCTCCAAACCTGGACCCGACCGTTCGCCTGATCGCCGATGTAGACCCGGCCGGTGGCGTCCACAGCTACCCCCACCGGGAAAGAGAAGGACTCGTCGTCATTGCCCGCGCGCCCGAACTTGAAGAGCTCTCTGATCGGGGTAGTGTTCAGGTCGTAGACGTGCACCTCGCCGTTGATGCTATCGACGACATAGAGCCGGTTCATCCTGTCGATCGCCACACCATGTGGCAAACCAAGCTTGAAGCTACCCACCTCGCTACTCGGCATGAGCTGGCCGTCCGCGTTGAACACGTCGATTGTGAAGGCCAGACCGTTGGATGCAAAGACTCGGCCCGACCCATCTACTGCCACCCCACCCAGGGCCTGCGCGCCCGGGACATCATTGGCCGGGCGCTGGTACGTGGACCGGATAGTAAAATCGGGATTGAACGAGACCACGCGCAGAGGTGTAGACGCTCTATCGCTGGCGTACAGATTCCCCTCCAGGTCAAACGTCACGCCGATGGGAGAAAAGGCGCCCTCAGCATCCGGGGCCTTGATAGCCCCCAGGTACTCGCCATGAGGGGAGTAGACGCTGATCTCACGACGCCCAATATCGGCGACGAACACCTGCGAATCGGCGCCTACGGCTATGTACATCGGCTTTCCGCTGCCACCGCCAGTGATAGGCGGCACCAGGCTGAACTGCAAATCGCCACTCCGATCGAAGACCCGGACCTGCCCCTGCTGCCCATGATCGGCGACGTATATGAGGCTGCCGTCTGGCGTGACGGCTACGCCGGCCGGCGCCTCGACGCCGAAGATCGAGTAACTGTACACGGGAGGAATGTTTCGGGCGATCGACGTCCATGGAAGTCTGGTGAAGCGCTGTCCCGTACCGATATTGTACGCTAGTACGTAGACGGCCCCAGCCGCAAACGTTAGCAGCAGAGCCAGCACAATGACACGTCGCAGGCGTTTCGGAGCGACAGTCGGACTAGTCCGTTCGGCTTGCATCACTCTCGATCTCCTTCCAAGCTAGACCATCGGTCGTCGACCGCCACGGTCTCGGTCCGAGGGTCGCACGGGAGAGCCAGTACATCAGCGCCTCCCGGAAAGTGCACAAAAGTACATACGGTTTCGCATCCGCGGCTACGGTCGCTACTGGGCCACCGAGAGCTGCGTCACCTTGTTCTTCGCGAACCTCGCATCAGGATCGATGCTGACCGCCTTCTGGTAAGCCTCCAGGGCCTTCGCTTTGTCTCCCTTAGCCTCATACGTCAATCCCAGCCCCGTGGCCGCGTCCGGTTGGTCCATATTCGATACAATGGCCTCCAGACCCCGGATGGCCTCGTCGTACTTGCCGGTGGAGAAGGCGATCATTGCCTTGCCATAGGCCGCCCAATCGGCATCGCCTTTCTTCTCGGCCGCCGTGATCAGGCCCTGATATGCATCGACGAAGTCCGGCACGAAGGCCGCCGCTGAACGATAGGCATACATAGCCTCGTCTAAGTTGCCTTGGCCCGTCAAGGCCTGTCCCAAGAGCATGAGGACATCGGCATCCGTGCGATCGATCCTGAGCGCCTTCTGCAAGCTATCCACCGCCTCATCCATTTGCCCCTTGGCAAGGTAGATCCGCCCAAGCTCGTAGTACACGGCGTTCAGCCGGCGATCAACATCCACAAAGTCCTTGTCCTGATTGATCTCTACCACCTTCTGGAAGTACTGCACGGCCTGATCGTCTTGCCTCAGCCGAGCGGACGCCACGCCAGCGCCGATAAGGGCGGCCTGGTGCCACTCGTTCGCTCTGAGGATCTCCTGGAACTGCTCCAGGGCCTCGCGGTACATTCTCTTTGTCAAGAGGGCGCTGCCGAGGGTTACACGAGCGTCCGCATTGTTAGGATCGCTCCGCACGGCGGCTTTGGCCTGCTCCACCCGGCGATCGGCGAGCGACGTTGTCGGTTGGGTGACGCGCTCGCGCACGTACAGCCCGGCCAACCCCAGCACCGCCAGCGCCAACACGGCAGCTGCAACGATGATAGCCCGTTGGAGCCATCGATCCGCTGCGCTTTGCACGTAGGTCCCCATTCTGTCCTCCTTGCTCCTGTCAATCATCAACGACACGCCGACGGCACCCTCACCCCGGCGCTGAGCGTCCGCAGGATACCTGAGATTGCCGGTATTCCCTGTTGGTCATGCCCAGTTTAGGCTATTTCCTATCGGAAGGGCATCCGGTTTGGACTCTATTTGGTGGGGCGAAAGACCCTATTACTGGGCCTTCACCCGCTCCAACGCGGCTTTGGCCGCGGCAAACTCTGGCTGGCGCTCCAGAGCGCGCACGTACTCCCGCTCAGCGGCGCCCAGGTCGCGTCTAGATTCATGCAACCACCCTTGCAGAAATGGCACGATAGCCTCATCCGGCACCAGAGACGCCAGTCGGTTGATCAGACCTTCGGCCTCGTTCAGCCTGCCTGCGACCAGATAGTCCTGCGACAGATCCGTTAGCGCCGGGACATTTTGCGGGTCGACGACGAGGATGCGCCGCTCGGCCGCGATGACGTCCGTCATTCTGCCCATCTGACGTCCAAGGCGCGCCATAGCCGCGTTGGCGGGCAAATGGTACGGATGCAAGGTGATCGTTCGGGCGAAATCCTGGTACGCATCGCTCTCATGATTGGGTCCCGACAGCTCCCGAATGGCGCCACGCGTGAAGTAAACGTTCCCGTTCATCGGATTGTCGTTGATGACCGAGTTCGCCATCTTCAGAGCCGTCCGCACTTCAAGCGCCTTCTCAGCCTGAGGCAAGGTCGGATTCGCAATGCGCCCCATCAGCCCGAGGGCGTACATTTCTCGATAGTAGAGATCATCCGGAGCCCAGGCGATAGCCTGCTCCAGATAGGAGTAAGCAGCCGCCTCATCGGCACTTGAAGCCCCCGGGTGTCCTAGCATCTGACTGCGAAGATACAGGACGTCAGCCACCTGTGGGCGTATAGCTAGGAAGGCCAGAAAGAGAGATGCCACCACGACCGCAGCACCGGCCGGCCACGCCAGCGTACGAAACCGACTGGACGACCAGAGTCGAATACGCACGGCCCTCGGCCCCGTCATGGCAACAGCCAGAGCCGTCATGAGCCAGAACTGCGGTCCCGTTTCAATCGTATCGAAGAGGAAAAAGTTCTGGACCAGGTAGCCAACCCATCCGGCGAACAGAGTAATGAGCAGTAGCTTTCGCGGTCCACGCGGAGCGCGTCGCAGCGAGCCAAGCACTGTCCATGAAACGACGCCCAGCACGGCTAAGTAGGCCAGCGCGCCGGGCACTCCAGCGAACGCCGCCCACTGGAGATACTGATTGTGCGGTCGATCAGGCATGTTCGTTGCACCCTCGCCAGCCGCGTAGGTCGGCGAGTAGTACCTGGTGGCCATTGCCTGAAATGTGTTTAGCCCCGAGCCCAGAATAGGGTAGTCGCGGACTATATCGAGCGCCTGCTGCCAGGTCTCGAAGCGGACCCCGACCGTGCCGCCTTGTAGGCTTGTCATCGACTTCAGCCGCTCCAGGAGAGATAGACTCGGCGCGGGAGGCGCCACGGCCCCACCCCCTGGACCAGGATGAGCTGCGGGCGTTGTTCCGTTCTGCCACCAAAGGCTGGATACCTCGGCGGCCGAGCCGAACAGAACGAGCGCGATCAGCAACCCAACCAGCCAGCGTGCATGGGAACGCATTGTACGGGCGAACGCGACGATCACCAGCAGACTCGCCGCGAAGCCGATCCATGCTCCACGCGTCATTGTTAGGAGCAGGCAAACGGACATGAGAAGAAAAGCGCCAGACCACAGCAGCTTCATCGAGATTGAGCGGCTGATCAGGAGCAATCCAATCGCGAGCGGTGACATGAGCACCAGATAAGCGCCTAGGAAATCGGGGTTCCCCAGCGTAGCAAACACCCGACCCTCAAAGGTTTCCCGTACCGGACCCACATGGACCGACAGATCGAAGTACTCCAACACGCCCAACAAGCCAACGAAGGCCGCGACCAGGCCCACGATCTCGGCGGTCTGCCGGATATTGCGCCATTCCCTATAATAGTTGACAGCCATAAAGAAAAGCAGGGCGTAATTGGCAATGGTGAGCAGTCCATCGCGCCGGTTGTGCTCTCCGTAAAGGCTGCCCAGCGGCGAAACGCTCACAATGGTAGACAACACACTGATAGCCAACAATACAACCAATGGAACGTCGACAGCCGTCCGACGCAACGAGAAACGCCCGCGCACGAGGATGTAGGTCAGCCCTGAGGCTACAGTGAGTATCGTAAACAGGGCCAGCGCGGTGGACTTGGGGATCTCGAATAGGTTCTGCGACCAGTTGGGACTGAACACCAGGGGCAAGAAGAGCAGCAGAAGCATGCCGACGTTGCGCAGCTTGCGGGCCACCAGCGCTATCGGGTGCTCGGTCTCTGCCTCTCGGTCCGTGTCAGCCTCCTCGATGGGTCTGCCGGCTAGAGTAGCCTTCACGATATCCGTCGTCACCGGATTCCACCTTCTTTCATCGCGTCCGTCTTCGCCATGCCCTAGGCCGTATAACTGATAAACTGATGCGTATCCCTGGATCCGACCGATCAGTCCGATCGGACCGATCCGACCGATCCGCACGTTTTCGACTGTCAGATCACGGGTGACAGAGCACTACCGTTCGACTACAGAGAAGACGCCACCTGTTCTGAGCGCCGCCTCTGTTCTGAGCGCCGCCTCTGTTTGGTCATTCTGAGCGCCGCAGCGCGAAGAATCTCCTCGTTGGTCGTCCCAGTAGGGTCTTGCTCCTAGCTCAGACGCGCTGCGTCCCTCCAACGGGGAGATCCTTCGCTGCGGCTCAGGATCACAATCGAGCGGCCGCTTTCCTTCTGTCATTCTGAGCCGCAGCGAAGGATCTCCCCCGGGGCGCCTCAATAAAAGCCACGGGGAGACCCTTCGCTCCGCCTCAGAATCACGGAAGCGGTTAATCACGCGCATACGTCTACTCCTGCTAGCCCCGCTCCCGCCCTTCCAGGCCTTATCACTCATGGTATCTCGGTAAACTTCCGGTCATGACACTTTATGCACGTATCGTTGGACCGACCAGCGTGAGTATCCGGCGCCGGCGGTGGCGCCTGCGCGGATAGCGTTGTGGCTGAGGTGGTCGGAACGACGTCGTGGCAGCGCAGACAGTCCGAGTTCTTCACGTTGGTATGATTGGCCGGTATAGGCTTCAGCCCATTCGGTCCGTGGCAGTTCAGGCACTGATTCTCCACGCCCTCGGTCTTGTGCGGCACCTTGGGTGGTCCTTTTCGTTTGGCCGGGGCCGGCGAGATGCCGGAAGTAGCCTCAGGCGAAAGGTGGCACATCATGCACATCTCGTTGGTTCGGCCGTTGTGACTGGAGGGCGGGATAACGGCGATGCCGGCAGACGAGTGGCATTGCAGACAGGCCCCTTCTCGCCCCTTCACGGTGTGCGTAACGTCAGGGATGTCGACAGAGGACGAGTTGGCGTCGGAACTGGCATCAGAAGGACTGCTGGGACTAGCGGCGGGGGCGGCCGCTGCGCCGCCCCCACTCGATGCTTTATGACAACTTGTGCACGTGGCGTTGTCGCGTCCCTGGTGAGTCGCGGGTACTGGCTTGATACCGCCCGCTCCATGACAGGATAGACAGACGCCCTCGCGCCCCTGCAAGGTATGTGATATAGGAGGTGGTCCTGAGGTCTGTTGCTGTGCACCTCCACTCGCCGAGCCAGAAGCAGCGCCTGTCTTGTGGCAGGCCTGGCACATGTCGTTGGTGCGGCCGTCATGGCTCGCCGAAACCGGTTTCACGCCCCCCGCAGCATGACAGCCCAGGCACTGGTTTCGCCCCGCCGTGGTATGCGGAATGGTGGGCGGTCCGCCTGCTGGCTGCGCGGCGGCGCCCGTCGAACCCGTGGAGCCAGCGCCTGCGCTAGGCGAGCTCGCCGGCCCGGTCAGGCCCTTCACGTACTCGATGACAGCCTTGACTTCTTCGTCCTTCAGTTTTCCCTTGAAACCGGGCATGGCGCCTTTGCCATTCGCAATGGACCGCGCGAATCCATCGCCCAGCTTGGTGACAAAGCCCTTGTCGGATAGATTGGCACTAGAAAGGGTGCTGCCCTTGTCGCCATGGCAAGCGGCGCAGTTCTTCGAGTAGAGCGACTTGCCGTCGACGCTGGAGGGTGCGGAGCTCGTCTGGGGCGCGGAGGCGGAAGCGCCAGCCAGATCGTTAACGTAGGACAGGATAGACTTGATCTGGGAGTCAGAAAGCGGACCCCCTTTGATCTTGCCGTAGGCCGGCATGGTGCCCTTGCCGTTCGTAATTGCGGCGATCATGTTGCTCTCGCCCAGCTTCTGGACATAGGACTTGTCGTTCATCGGGGCCGCCGGGATGCGATTCCCCTTATCCCCGTGGCAGCTAAGGCAGTTCTTGCCGTAGAGGTCCTTGCCCTCTTTGGATGACGAGCTCAGGCTGGCCTCCTGCACAAGGGAGCTACCGCGCCCCAACGCTTTCACATAGTCGGACACCTGACGCGCCTGGTCAGTTGAAAACGGTCCGCCTTTGTCCTTGCCGAAGGCAGGCATGGTCCCCTTGCCCTCGATAATCGCCTGCAGCACCCCCTCGGACCCCAGCGAGTTCAGGAAGTTGGATGCAGAAAGGTCGGCCGCCGGCACACGATTTCCTCGATCGCCGTGGCACCCCGCACATTGCTTGGCGTACATGCTGCGCCCCGGCCCCGTGGGCAACGGTCCCGCCTCGCCACCACCTTTGAGATACTCGACGATGGACTTGATCTGTTCGTCGCCGAGCGGCCCTCCCCTGGCCTTGCCCCAGGCGGGCATGGTGCCCTTGCCCTCGGCGATGGCCTTGGTCAGTCCAGCGTCGCCAAGCTGCGCGACGAACTGCACTGAATCCAGTTGTGCGGCCGGTATGCGTGCTCCGCTATCGCCATGGCAGTTGGCGCAGTTAGTGGAAAACAACTGCCTGCCCTTGGCTGCCCCACCCGCCGCACTGCCGCACGCGGTCAGAAGTGCCACCACCGCGAGCAGCGTGATCATGCCGAAAGCAAGAAGGCCGACTCTGAGTCTTGCTTGACCCGGTTGTACGGACAGTACTGATTCCTCCTCTCCTAATAGTCTCGGTCCCCGCAACTTCATTCTCGCCTCCTCGGACCAACGCTGGACTCGTCGCTGAGCCCAGCGCCACTCCCCATCCTTATCTCCTTCCGGGTCCCAGCTCTGCGCCTGGCATCCGTGCCATTTCGGAAGCACTTCGGCGTACCCCCGAGGCCGGTCAGCGCGGCACGTCCGGATGAGAGCACGATGGTCCAGGGAAGAAGCATGCCAGCGCGCCCGTTCTCCTAGGACAACCCAGCGCTCACAGCATGCTATCGGCCGTGACAATGGCCTTGGCAATCTCTATCAGTTTCTTGTTCTCATTCTGACTGCGCTTCTGCATGCGACGGAAGGCTTCCGCTTCCCCGATATTTCGTCGTTCCATCAGTATGCCCTTCGCACGCTCGATCAGCTTGCGCGACTCCAGGTTCTCCTTCAACTCATCGATCCCGCGTCTCAACTCCTGGAACTCGCGGAACTTGGCCATTGCCATGGCGATGGCAGGCACCAACTCATCCTGGGTAACAGGTTTCACCAGGTAGGCGTAACTGCCGACGCTGGCCGCTTCTTGCGCCAGGGCCTCATCGCTGAAAGCGGTGAGGAAAACCAACGGCACCGGCGACTCGGCCGTGATCGCGCGAGCCGCCTGGATTCCATCGACCTCCGGCATCTTTATGTCCAGAATCGCCAGATCGGGTTTCAGTTGGCGCGTGAGCACGACGGCGTCCGCGCCATTCGAGGCTTCGCCCACCACCTCGTGTCCCAGCTCGCGCAGCTGGGATCTCAAGCTCAATAGCCGCAGACTCTCGTCGTCGGCGATCAGGATGCGTAGCTTCTGCATGGCCTTCACCTCCAAGCGCAAAACCGAATGATAGCCGCGGTGCCAGCATCTGCCGCAAGCACCAATTCTCCGCGCAGTTCCTTGGTTACAAGCGTCTTGACGATCTCCAATCCTAGCCCCTGTCCGCCGTCCAGCATGAACCCCGGCGGCAGGCCAACCCCATCGTCGCGCACTGTGATAACGGACTGGGATGATCCTTCCTCGAGAGTAATCGAGATCGAGCCGCGTTGACGATCCACAAAACCGTGCTCGAGAGCATTGCTGATCAGCTCGTTCAGCACCAGGGCTAGCGATGTCGCCTGCTTAGAGGGTAAGCGCAAGGACGGACCGGAGACGGAGCCCACGATCTGTTTCCCGGGCACCACCACAGTCTGGATAGCCATTGTCAGCAGCCGCTCCGAGAGCTTGCGCACGTCAGTGCACGCCGTATCGTCGGCCGAGAGCAACTCATGAACCGTGGCAATACTCTTCACCCGAGCGATGCTGCTGCCAAGCTCATCTCGCACGCTGTCGCCGGCCTGTATCATCTCGAGAGAAAGCAGATCAGCCACGGTCTGCAGGTTGTTCTTGATGCGATGGTGCATCTCCTGCACCATGGCCGAGAGAGCCGTCGCCTTGTTACGCGCTTCTTCATATAGCGTGGCGTTGGTGATGGCCACGGTCGCTTCGTTCGCCAGAGCCCCCATCAGATTGATCTCATGCTCCGTGAATCCGCGCTCCACCAGATCGCAGGCGTAAATCACACCGAGGCTTCTATCCTGCAACTGAAGCGGTGCGCAGAGCACCGCCCGTGTCTCCCCTGGTTGGTGCTCCACGTGAGCGCCCAAGAAGGATCCGCCATTGCACGAAAGGTGAGCGGCCGCATCCTGGAAAACCTGACTGACCAAGTCCTCGCACAGATTCGCTCGCGGGTCGCCGGAGCCATTTCTGCTTGCCTCACCCCGGCTGTATTGCTGAGCGATCCGCAATTCCCTGCTGCCGGGTTCGATCAGTGCGATGGCGCTGAGTGGCACGCGTATCAACTCGGTCGTCGCCTCGCACACCGCGTTGAGAGCATCGTGCAACTCCAGGCTTGCGTTGATGCTCTGCGACAGGCGGTTCAGCCGCATCAATTCCTCGTTACGTGTTTCCAACTCTCGCTGATGCTGTCGGACGAGTTGATCTCGCGCTTCCAAAGAAGTGGCCATTTGATTGAAGGCCCGTGACAGCTCTCCCACCTCGTCCACAGCGCCTACGACGATGCGCTGCGACCAATCTCCGCCAGCCAGGCGGCGCGACGCGTCAACCAATTCCCCGAGCCGACGCGCGACGTACCGCGCGATCCAGAGCCCCACCACCATCAGGACCAAGGTGCCGAAGCCGCCCACCATAAGCAGCAACATGATCGCTTCCCGTGTCGCCCGTTCCGACTCGTTCATGGGCAGCAGCATCGAGTACTTGATGACGTTCCCTTGCGGAGTTTCCAGAGCGGAATGAGTCACACGATATGGCAAGCCCAGAACGGCGATGGAATCCTGAGCCGACTCCATGCTGACGCTGCTCCACCGCGCGACTTGTTGAAAGCTATCAGTTCCGCTCACGAGACGTGTAAGCTCAGACGGCAAGCTACTGGCCCGCACCCGCCCATCGCGGCGTAGGAGCACATCCACGCCGCTGGACTGTTTTACCTTGCCTACATACGCGTCGTCCAGCATATTGCCAAGCAGGATTGCCGCGACCACGTCTCCCGCGTCATCGGTCACCGGAGCGGCAACACATAGGCACAACCCCGTGCCGCTATTCATGACCTCCACGGATTCGTTCTTCCCCAGCGCTCGTTTGATGACAGGGAGGCCGGGCACATCCGCCACGGGCGGCATCAAGCCACCGGATCCGGCGATAGGACGTCCAGACTCGTCAACGATCAGTAGGAGGTCAATGCTTAGATGAACACGATATCCGGACAGGAGGGCGGCCAGAGCTCGCGGATCGCCACTGGACCAAGCTTCCTCGAACTCAGCGGATTTCGGTAGAGTTCGCGCCCAGGCCAGCAGGTCGGATTCCTTTTGGGAGACGATAACTTTGAAGAGGTTTGCAACCCCCGCGATCTGCTCGACGGCCCGCTCGTTTGTCCGAGCAGTGAACACCGCGGCGGTAATCGGAGTAACCGTGAGGGCCATCAGCAACGCGATCGCTGCGATCGGCACGACGATCTTGTTCCGGATGCCCAATCCCGCCCACAACGCCAGCAGAGCCGTCATGACTCCTTCCTCAGTGTGACACGTGCCCCTCGTGTTGATCAGGGTCTGATTCAGACTCCTGGCACACCCTGACCAGAGCCGGCAGCAAAGCCTCGCGCATCTCTTCCTTCAGCACATACGCGCTGGCACCAGAATCGAACGCCGCGCTGACGTATTCCTCGCTGTCGTGGACGGTCAGGACAACCACCCGCACGTGGGCAAGACGCTTCCGAATCAGCCGCGTCGCGGCAAGCCCGTTGATCTCCGGCATGGCGATATCCATGACCACCACGTCCGGCGCCAATCGGTCCGCCTGCTCGACAGCCATGCGCCCATTCTCGGCTTCGCCGACGACCTCTACGTCCGGATTCGACTCCAGCAGCCGACGTAGAGTCCGCCGGAAGGGATCATGATCATCAGCCAACAGAACTTTGATTCTCTTCACCTGCCAACCCACAACACGGGCACCCACAAATCTGGCCCCTCGAGGGTCTTATGCTAATCTTGACCCTCCGCAATACAACTCTCAGTTTAGGCTAGGGCCGCCCGCCGGCACATCGGGTCTGGACCCTATTTGACCTGGAGATGGACCTTATTATCCCTGTCAAGCACAAGCTTGTTATTGACGGCACCATTCTATTTACTTACAATACCCACTCGGACACGGCCATTCGGACATCGAAGTCATTTGCCGTCCCACAGGAAAGAGCGTGCGCTTGCCTCGACTATCGTGCCGACCAGCGCTGTTGTCAATCCTCATTGGAATCGTGTTGACAATCAGCGCTTGTTCCGCTCAGGATTCGCGTCTGCCCACGGAGCAGTTCCTCCGCTGGTCCTTCGATAGACCTTCCTCATCCAACTGGACAATCACGACCGGCAACGCGACACGCACACCGAACGGACGTCTCAGGGTCGACTTCACCGAGTCGACCGTTCTACTCAGTCCGGCCGGTCTTCGCCTGGATAGCCAGCGGTACAACGTCGTCATGGTCCGCGCCAAAACTTGGAACGACGACGATAGCATGACCCTCTTGTGGCAGCTTGGCAGCCGCGTTGAAAGCATGGACGTGCCCATCATCAACTCTGGCGAAGAGACGTACACCTACTACTTCGACCTGAGCCAGAGCCCCTCCTGGAAGATGGCCAGCCCGGTCCAACAGATCGGTCTCATGCCGACTCGCCAGGGAGCAAGGGGGGACATGGAGATCGAAGAAATACGAATCCTCCCCAGGACGGCGCTGCTCGAGGCAAGCATCCGCTGGGGCGAATTCAGCCGTCCGGAGTATCTGTCCCAGTTCGCCAAGATACTATCGGTTGGCGGTACTGGCGTAGGAGGACAACCGCTCAATGCCATAGCCTACTGGTTGATTGCGCTCGGTATCGCAGTCGTTTACCTCGTCTCTGCACTCCGGCGCTCGATACCCGCCTGGTTGCGCTGGCTCGATTCGCGGGCGTTGTTGGTGCTCTGTCTCGTGCTGTGGCTGGCGCTCGCGGCAAGATTCGGGCTTGATCAATGGCATACCCTGCAGCGAGATACTGCGCTATTCGCTGGCAAGCCCATGCTGGGGAAGCAATCTGCTCTTCTGTCGGGAACCTATCGTCAGTTCCTCGGATTCGCCCAGGAGACGCTCCCGGCAAACAGCTCAGTGCGCCTGATTACCAACGATCTGGCCTTCTGGATGGCTCAGTACTATCTATACCCCCTGCGCATCAGCGAGACAGCCTTGCTCTATCTGGTCTACGACTTCCCAAACGGGGCCGAGCATTTCCAGTTCGATTCTTCGGCGGGTACACTTGTGCGGATTACGGATCAGGGAGAACGGCAGATAATCGGTAGCGGGTTGGTTCTAGTTGCCCAGTTCGATGCCAATGGCGCAATCTATGAGGCACGCCAATGACTGAATTGCGCCTGGCGTTCGCCCTGATTATTCCCCTGTTGGCGGGTTGGACCGCGCTCTGCCTGCTGGTACCCCTGTCGGGGAAGGGGTTGGGGGACCAGTTCCCAGCCCACCGCACCATGCCCGTCCTGGAGCGCTTTTCAGTCGGCTACGGGCTTGGCACGGGCATACTGACCACAACGATGTTGCTGCTCGGTCTGCTCGGGATGCCGCTCACACTACCGATCGTTTCCATGGCAACCGCGGGACTGATACTCCTGATGGGGATCGAGGCCGTACGCAGGAAGGTGCGGCTGTGGCCAGTAGCAGAGCCGAGGCGATGGGGCGCGCATCTGCGGATCGAGTTGGTCCGACGCAGGCCCTCAGCCGGCATGGTCTTGGAGATCTTGCTGGCGGTCGGGCTACTGTATCGGCTGGTGATGGTGTGGGCCGAGGTGTTTCTCCGACCGGTCTTTGCCTGGGACGCCTTTACCTATTGGAGTCTGTACGCCAAGGTCCTGTTCGTCGAGAAGCAGTTACCCTCCCAATCGTACCAGATCACAGCGACCGGCTCCCTTTCGAGCCATCCCCTTCACGTAATATTCCTACAGGATTGGTTCGGTCTTGCTCTGGATCAGTGGAACGATGTGCTGATAAACGTTCCGTTTGCTGCCTACTACACAGCCCTGATCCTGATCATCTACTTCGGACTGCGTAGAAGCCAGAGCCGTCTGTTTGCCCTGTTGTTCGCCTTTCTGGCATCCAGCCTGCCTCTGCTTGTCACTCATGCCGGCGTGGCACAGGGCGATCTGCCGGTGGCTTACTACGCCACAGCCGCCTCGATCTATCTTGGGCACTGGGTCACGAATCGTCGCGTCGGCTTTCTGGTGCTTAGTCTCGTCCTCGCAGTGCTGGCGGCTTGGACAAAGGCGATTGGCATCCTTGTGCTTGTCATCATCCTGGCACTCCTGGTGCTCTGGGTCATACGTGATGGGCAAGTACGCGCCTGGCGCCGCTTGATGAGATACGTCATTCCGCCCGTGGCGGCGCTGGCCGCCGCGTTTATCGTCCTGCGTCTAGCTTCGTTTCCACTTCCTGTGAGCCTCGCCCAGAGGTTTGCCTTTCAGCCCGACGTGATCGAGCTATACGTTCGCAGCCTTCTCATGGGGGGCAGTTGGGGCATCACCTGGGGCGTCTTTCTGCTCGTCACCGTCATCTGTTGGCGGAGCTTGTGGTCCCCGCGGATCTTCTACGCTTTCCTCTTCACCTGGACAGGCGTGATTGCATTCCTGGGCATCTACCTTTTTCTTCCGCAGTACCACGAGAACATGCTCAACGGCACCCTTTTGGACCGGAACACCCTGACATTCGCTCCTGCAAGCGTCTACTGTATGGGGTTGGCCATCGCCGAACGGTTACGGCGCTCACCAGGGCGGTAGGGGCTTTGACAGGGGGGAACCCGAAGCAGATTACGAGTGGATGTCGATTAGTCCCGTACGAATAGCGTATTTGACGAGATCGACGCGGCTGTGCAGGCCGAGCTTCTCCATGATGTGGACGCGGTGGGCCTCGACCGTCTTGATGCTCAAGCTGAGCAACTCGGCGATCTCCTTGTTCGTGTTGCCCTCGGCGATGAGCTTCAGGATCTCACGCTCGCGGTCGGTCAACCGATCGTAGCTGGTGACCTCCTGACCGGACTGTACGCGTTTGAGGTAATCGGACACGAGGGCCTTGGTAATCGCAGGGTGTAAGAAGAAGTCGCCCTGATACACGGCCCGAATCGCGTGGACAAGCTCGCTGGCCGCGGCCCGCTTGAGCACGTATCCCGATCCCCCCGATTGCAGGATCTGCAGGATATACTCCTCGTTCTCGTGCATGGTGAGGATCAAGATCTTGGTCTGGGGGCTTTGCTGCTTGATCTGCCGGGTGGCCTCCAGCCCCGTCATGCTGGGCATAGCGATATCCATCAATATGACGTCTGGTTTGAGGGCGAGAGCCTTCGTCACCGTCTCCCGACCGTCCGATGCCTCTCCGATGACCTGAATGTCCGCGTGGGCCTCCAGAATGGCGCGAATTCCCTGCCGCAAAATCGTATGATCATCCGCCAACATAACACGTATGCCGCTCATGACCGCGCCTGCCCAACCTGCAGTGGAAACACCGCGCTAATGCGCGTGCCGACACCCGGAATAGAATGGCAGTCGAGCTTCCCTTCCAGAACCAGGGCCCGCTCTTGCATGCCAAAGAGACCGAGCCCGCGCTCGCGGGCCGAGGCGTTCAAGACGCGATCCACGTCGAAGCCAACTCCGTCGTCTTCGATCACTGCCGTCACCGCTGAATCATCCGCCCGCAACAGGATCTTGACGTGCCGAGCCTTGGCGTGCTTGGCGATATTGGTGATAGATTCCTGCACAATGCGATACACAGCCGTCTCCAACTCTGGATCCAGACGCTGTCCTAGCCCCACGGAGTCCAGCTGAACTTTGATGCCGATCTTCTCCAGATGGTTCTTCATGCACCACCGAACGGCAGGCACCAGTCCCAGATCGTCCAGCATGGTGGGACGAAGGTCATAGGCGAGCTGCCGAATGGATTCCAGCATTCGACTAGTCAAGGACTTAATCTCTGCCAGCCCGGAAGCAAGACTTTTCTGCTCGGGGCCGACCTGAGCCTCGATCATCTCCAGGCTAATGATGAGAGTGGCCAGGGCCTGGCTGGTCTCATCGTGAAGCTCGCGTGCAACTCGCTGCCGCTCTGCCTCCTGGGCCTTGATCACTTCCGCGGCCAGCAACTGCGAACGCGTCTTCTCCGCCTCGATAGCCGCCGTATACGAATCCAGCCTATCCAGCATGGCGTTCATGGTATTCGCCAGACGATCGAAAGACGGATCACTCACGGCACCCAATTCCGCCCGGGCATGCAGGTTGCCTCGCTGAACCTCCTGCACCACCGCCTCCAGGCTCGACAGTGGATGCAAGGCCGTTCGCACGACAAAGAAGTTCGTGAGAAGGCTTAGCAAGATGCCGGTAGCCACCAGGGACACGTATGACTCGACGCTGTTGACCCGCTGGGCATACGTCTCTGCAAGCCAGACCCCGCCCAAACTCCAGACCAGGATCATGGCAGCGTTCGCGATCAGGATCTTGTATAGGATTGGCCAGCGCAGGAGGGTCCGCAGCCAATACTGGGTTCCTCTCGTGCCTCCATCCGCGAGATGCTTCCGCGTCAGCGTGTCAATGTGTGGAGCCTTTCCCTGAGTCGTCACAGATGAGTCCCTCTGCCTTTCGTCGTCGCGAAGACGAAAGGTAAAGCCCCAAGACAGTAGCACATGCCTCAGGGCCGTTTCACAGCCAGATTTCCTTATCCCCGATGATACCATCGCATCCGTGGAGCGTCAACGTTCTTGACGTAACGATTTCCTTGACACCCTCTCTTGCTAACAGACGCTCTACCACAAGTATCGGCAGTTGCGGCGCGGTTGTGAAGCCCGTCCTAGTACGCGTAGTGGCGGACCGCCGTGTCCGCCAGGGGGGGGGAAGCATACCTTCGCCTGAGTCATTGCGCTGTCTTCCCAGCACCAGGTCCATCGCGGCCAAAACCGAGGTCGGCTTTGAGATGGCAAAGCTATTGTCGAGGCAGACGTCGCCCCCCGCCGCCCCTGGCGGACACGGCGGTCCGCCACTACGGTGTGCATGCGATTCTTCGGATTGCATACAACGCGTAGGTCTGTCCAATGCTCGATTGTTGTGGGTTGCACTACAGTCCAGATGACGGTCGCTCAGCTCTGTCAGAATCGCCGTGGCGGCCTTCTAGCGCCAGGGGCAACGTGAAGGTGAAACTGCTGCCTTTGCCGAGGCTGCTCTCCACCCAAATCTGTCCACCCTGCGCCTCCAGCAGCATCTTCACGATGTACAAACCGAGGCCGATTCCTTCGATGCCCCGGGCACCACCAGCGCGGTAGAAGCGATCGAAGATGTGCGGTAGATCCTCAGGGGCGATGCCCACTCCCTGATCCGTGACCGAGATCCTGGCCTCTGTGTTAACCGTCTGCGCGCTGACCACTACTTCAGTATCTACCGGGGAGTACTTCAGGGCATTGCTGAGCAGGTTCAGAAGGATGCGTTCCAGGCGGTCCGCGTCCGCCACCACCGGTGTGAAGTCGGCGGGAACAGCGATCCGCACGCGCGCCGCGTCTATCAAGGGCGCCGCGCGCTTCAGTACGTCCGCGAGGAACGTGTTCACATTCAAGGTTTGCTTCCGCAACTGTAGCCGACCAGACTCCAGACGCGCCGAATCCACGAGGTCGGAGATCATAGTGTTCATGCGTCGGCCGCTCACGATGATGGCATCGGTGCCACGGATAATCCGGTCCTTTTGCCCCGTCTCAGCCGCCCGAGCGATGAGTTGTGCCTGCCCCATTATGATCGTAAGAGGTGACCGAATGTCGTGGGCTACCAGGTGAATGAACTCTTCCCGCCGCTCTTCCAGCTCCCGTAGGGCGGTGATGTCACGCCAGACGTTCACGGCCAGTGTGACGTTACCAGTCCTGTCCAGAATCGGGCTACCTCCAAACAACAGGCGCAGGTGCACGCCATCGGGCCGCACGAGCGATACTTCCATCTCCGAGAAGGTTTCACCCCTCAGGGCCCGGTTAGGCGGCCAGTCCTCGGGCGGCAAGGAACGCCCATCAGGATAGCGCAGATCCACTCTCTGGAAGTAGTCCTGAAGCAAACCGTACTCGCCGGGCGGCTGCGTAGGAATGCCCATCATTTCCCTGCCCATGCGGTTGATGCGCAGAACCCGACCTTGCCCGTCCACAATGCCCAGTCCCTCGGTCAGATTCTCGATGACGGCATCGAGCCACTGGGACTCCGGTGCTTGACGCTGGCTGTTCATCTCGCCGGCCACACGCTCGGAGGGATTTGACTGCGCTCCCCGCGCTTCTCGTGCACCATGGGACGTCTGTTCTCCAGATCCATCCCCACCACCCGCACGCTCTTCACGTTTCCTGGGCATGCACACCTCCATGAGTCAGTGGGGTTGGGGACTGATGAAAAGGGCAAAAGTTAGAAAGGGGGTACGTTTCTCCCCCTTTTGCCCTTTTTCCCCGGTCCCCAGCCCCCATCTCCCCACCTGGCCATGGTTCAATTATAGCGGAGGTTCGGCTATTGCGAAGGCTCTCCCTTCCCCACCAGGCAATTACCCCTCCACAGGACTGCCCACCCCATGCGATAGGACTATGGTACTATTGACCTTCTATTGCCACAGGTTTAGACTAAGCGCCAGACGTCCAGAATTAGCGAGCGGGGCCGCACAGTCGGCCCCGTCTTTGCTTTTCGGACGAGCGGCCAACCCAACTTGCGATGGGAGGCCAACGATCTGTACCAGCCAGCCACCCAGGAGGAATGAGAACCATGCGGAATCACAAGCGGCTCGCGCTCTTCGGGGCGCTCGTGGTGATCGTCGCCGCCGTGCTAGTGGGACGATCCGTGCTGATCCCGGAAAACCCGTTCAGCGCCCCGGCCAAGACGCAGTTCGTGTCGCGCGCCGAGCCGGCCAACTTCCTGCACACGGACGGCAACAAGATCGTCGATTCGCACGGAAAAGAGGTGGTCATCACCGGGATCAACTGGTTTGGCATGGAGACGGGCACCTTCGCTCCCCATGGCCTATGGTCCCGCAACTGGGAAGACATGTTGGATCAGATCGCCGGGCTGGGCTTCAACGCCATCCGGCTTCCTTACTCCAACCAGATGTTCGACCCCAAGAGCAAGCCGCGTGGCATCGACTGGAAGATGAACCCCGACCTGAAGGGTCTGACCGGCCAGGAGATCATGGATAAGATCATCTATGGGGCTGGTCAGCGTGGTCTGCGGGTAATCCTGGATCGGCACCGCCCCAGCACCAGCAACCAATCCCAGCTCTGGTACGAGGGCGTCTACGACGAGGAGCGCTGGATCAAAGACTGGCAGATGCTGGCCAAGCGTTACAGGGGCAACGACACGGTGATCGGAGCAGATCTACACAACGAGCCAGACGCGCGCGCCACCTGGGGCGATGGTGACCCCCGGACCGATTGGCGGTTGGCGGCAGAGCGCGCCGGCAACGCCATCCTGGACGTCAACCCGGATTGGCTGATCCTAGTCGAGGGCATCCTGAAGGATGGCAACGACTGGTACTGGCAGGGCGGACATCTGAAGAACGTCCGCCAGGCTCCTGTGCGCCTTAAAGTACCCAACAAGCTCGTCTATAGCCCCCATGACTACGGTCCTGGCGTCTGGGCCCAGGGCTGGTTCAAGGATCCCACCTTCCCCAACAACCTACCGAAGGTCTGGGGGGAGTATTGGCTGTTTATCCATGAACAGAACATCGCCCCGGTCCTCGTCGGCGAGTTCGGCGGACGGTCGGTGGGAAACGACACCGAGGGGATCTGGCAGCGCTACCTGGTCAACTTCCTGAAAGAGAAGAAGATCAGCTATACGTACTGGGCCATCAACCCGAACTCCGGGGACGTGGGTGGCCTTCTCAAAGACGACTGGGAGACCGTGCAAGCCGAGAAGATGGAAATGCTGTCCACGTACCAGATGCCGACGCTGAGCCAGCCCAAGATCGCCATCGCACGTGACCCGAAGTGGCAAGCCATTCGCGCTGAGGTCGAGGCCAACGCCGGACTGAAGATCGTCTATCGCACAGATGCGAGCCAGGATCGGGTGCAGAAGATCGAGCCCGAGATTGGAATCCAGAACGACAGCAAGATTGCCACTGATCTGAGCAACGTGGAGCTGAGCTATTGGTTCACCGTGGAGAATGGCGACGCGTCCGGCCAGGTCGCCGAGGTGACCAGCGCGACGATGGGCGCGCAGAACGTACGCGTGAGGCTTGCGCCCAGTGGAGAGAACAACCAGTATCGCGCCGTCGTAACCTTCACAGACGGCGCAGGCAAGCTACCGGCTGAAAGCGTGGGGACGGTGAAGCTGAGCATCCGTAAAGGCGACGGGTCGTGGTATTCGCAGGGCAACGACTACAGCTTCCTCCCCATCACCGATGAGGAGCCGGACGAGACCGAGAGGATCGGCCTTTACCTGGGTGGCAAGAAGGCATGGGGGATGGAGCCCCAGGAATATCAAGCCGCCCAAGCCAGCGCCAATGAAGGCTCGGCGGGCTAAGCCCGTCGAGCCTGACTCCGGCTGAATAGCTATCACTGTCCCGTTGCTACCACGTCAAAGCTGCCCGTGGCTTTCGCGCCGCTTTTCTGGCCCACGAGCGTCAGGAGCACGCGCCCTTTGCTGCCGTCGGGAATGGCGACCGGGCCGACGCTGGCACCACCCTGATTGTCGGCCGTGGCGGTGGCCAAGGGCGACGACTGATCAGCACCCAGGTAGAGAGCAACCTCCTCTCCTCCCAGGAAATCGTGTCCTTCCGCACGGACCTGCGTACCTACCGGTCCGCCTCCCGGATCTACCCGCATCCAGGGGCGCAACGTCATGATCTCCAGATTGGTCGAGACGGGTACCTTGCTCTTCTCTCCGACAGCGGTGAGGGTCAGCACACCACTCTGGCCGAAGGGGACCGTGAAGTCTCCGGCATTCTGCAAGCTACCGTCATCCTGCGCCAATAATGTCAGCACTTCCTCGGCCGTGTCGTCCGACCCTAAATAGACGTGCACAGTCTCGTGGGGCAAGAACCCGCGGCCGATGAAACCCACCCAGCCACCAGGAGGAGCGGCGTGGCTGGTCAGCCATAGCGATGGGGTAGATGGCAGCATCTTATACTCGGCCGTCGCTTCGACCCGGCTGACCTGTCCCACGAAGACGAGCGTATTATCCCCTTGCAGGTTCTTGGTCGCCTCGAAGGCGCGATTGCGTGTAAAGGCTCCCTCGTTGTCGGCATTCAGGACTACGATGGGCGAGGAGTCACGATCGTTAAGGTAGACGTTGATCTGTTCCCAGGGTGCAAAGCCACGCCCGGAGAAGTCCACCAACTCGTCCACCTGAGAGGCATACGAGCTAAGGCTGACCCACGGGTGGTAGCCCTGCACATCGAACTGGATGTCCATGGGCACCAGGCTTTGCTCCCCGGTGAGGTAGATAACGTGCTTTCCTTCTGGAACATACGGGATGGTCCATTGGATGGTTTCCAGGTCGCCCGCCTCATTGGCCTTGTAGGTCGGGGCCTCGGCGGACGGAGGACCATCCAGCGACAACTGCACGGTCTCACCAGGCGCAAAATAGCCGGCCGTGATGAAGATCTCCTCGGATGGCTTGCCTGTGTAGGCGCTGGGGAGGACGTAAGGAAGAAACTTGCCCACCCAGAACGAGCCCGCGACGTCGCGGCCGCTGTCGGCACCGCGCAGACTCACCGCATAACTGCCCGGCGACAGTTGCTGTCCAGCCGGCAGAACGACGTCACCCACCGAGCCGTCCTCGCGAGCATCAACCGTCTGGACCGTGTGCTGGATATCCCGGTTGGCTTCCTCCTGCCCGGCCACCAGTACGTCGACCTTCTCACCCGCATTGAACCCAGCTCCCGAAATCGCGATGTTGGCGTCCACAGACGACACCCGACTCCCGACAAGCCGAATCTCTGGCGCGCCCGCGGGCATCGTCTCCTGCGTCCTCGTCCGCCGAGCATCCGCAGTCGAGCCGTCACGGCCGCTAATCAGTCCTCCTAGCGTGTTGACAGCCGCACCGCCTCCCATGAGAGCAAACACTACCAGGCTGGCGACGCCCACCAGCAGGCACGCGACTACCAACGCGTTCTTGTTTCTAGATACTCCACCATACACCGCGTCCACCTCCCAGATGATCTCTCAGCCCGAGGAGCCCCTCCACGACTCCACCCACTGGGATCATGTCCCTGAGAACCAGTGTCGCCAATTCACGGCCAGGGTGCGCAGATCCAGGCGGCCGAAGGTCCAGTCTCCGAGACGAAGGCGCAAGACGGTGATCAGCGCCTCCCAGAAGATGGCCTTCGAAAGCTTGGACGCCCCTATCTGACGCTCACGGAACACGATCGGCACCTCTGCCAGCCGGAAACCCTGTCGATTACAGAGAAAGTTCACCTCGATTTGAAAGGCATAGCCGTTCGACCGGATTCGGTCGAGATTCAGGCTCTCCAAAACGACGCGCCGAAAGCCCTTGAACCCACCCGTCACATCCCGCACCTTCAGACCCAGCACCAGACGCGCGTAGAGAGAGCCTCCCCAGCTAAGCATTCGTCGCTTGAAAGGCCAGCCAACAGTGCCCCCGCCGGATGCGTAGCGCGATCCGATGACGACGTCAACTTCTCCGCTGCGCAGAGTTTCCAGCAGGGTCGGAAGGTAGCCAGGGTCGTGCGATAGATCGGCATCCATCTGTAAAACGTATTGGTACGGGCCCTTGAGTGCGCGCGCGAACCCATCGACGTACGCCCGCCCTAGCCCGGTCTTGGTCTGACGATGCAGGACATGGACGCGCCCGGGATGTTCCCCGGCCAGAGCATCCGCGAGCTCTCCTGTTCCATCGGGCGAGTTGTCGTCCACGATCAGCACGTCGAACTGCCCCAGGTCCAGGATGGCCGAGATCAGGGTCGACACGTTTCCTGCCTCGTTGTAGGTTGGTATCACTACTATCGATTCCATACCGCATCCAGCCCCCACACGTGTGCCCTAGAAAGTATGTGAGATGGGCTATTCGGCTCGAACCCTCCTCCCGTCATTCCCGCGAGAGCGGGAATCCGGAGCGCCGTCCGTGGATTCCCGCTCTCGCGGGAATGACGGGTCCAGTAAGCTTCTCACACACTTTCCAAGGTCTCCCGCGCACATAAGCGAAAGCCTACCGCGACGGCGACGGCTTAGCCGGCGTGTTAGACGCGGACGGCGATGGCTTAGGCGACGCACTGGACGGTGATGGCGAGGCCTGCGGCGACGCCTGCCCGCTAGGACTATTCTGCGGTGACGCAGGCGCCGACGACTGCGGCTGCTGAGGCTCTCCATCGAACGGGCACTTGTAGTTCTGGCTCTGATCCGGGATCTGGACAGGTACCTCGGACGCCTGGACCGTCACAGATGCATCGGCCGTCCCACGGCTCTTGTCGCCCACCAGACGGAATCCCAGGCTTCCGATCTGAGCGCTACTCGGGATTGTGTAGTTCCCGCCGTAGCCGGACCCTTTGTCGTCGGTCTTGAAGCATGCGATCTCCTTCCCACCACCCTGCTTGGTAGCGCCAACGAAGACCCGTACCACCTCGTTCCGACCAAAGTCTGTGCCATAGAATGTGATGGTCGTTCCGGGACCACCTCCGTAGGTGCTGGGATTGGCCGACGGCGTGTACGGCAGAATGTCGATGGAGGCGGTCGTCGCCGTCTGGCTCTGCTCGCCAACGAAGATCAGCGTATTCTTGCCTGTCAGCTCGAAAGGTATGTGGAACTTGCCAGCGCGCTCGAAAGAGCCATCGGCACCGGCCTGAACGACCGCGATCGGCAGCCCTGCCGTACTGTTCAGATAGACCCGCACGTTCTCGTTCGGGCCGAAGTCTGTCCCGTTGAAGCTGACGTCGTTGTCTGCCTTGGTCGAGTACACGCTGGGCTCGCCAACCGGGTACAGGTTCAGCAGGAAGAACGTCGCGGCCACCGGAGCCTGGCTCTTGTCGCCCACGAAGAGAAACGTGTTGTCACCAGCCGCGCCGAAAGGCACTTTGACGCTAGCCTTGTTTAACCCACCGCCGCCGTCGGACTGTAGCGTCGCGACTGGCTCGCCGGTCAGACTGTTGAAGTACACTTTGACGGTCTCTCTCGCCGCAAAGCCCTTACCCGATACGCTGATCGTGTCGCCGACCTTGCCCGTGTCCTCCCCCAGCTTGACAGTCGGGGTCAGTCCGCGGACGGAGCCTTGCGCACTGGCCATCTGCTTATCGTCGTGTTGCCTCGCCTCGACCAGGAATGTGCCACCGGCAAATGACTCGGGAATAGTGAAACTGAAGCCCCCGAGACCACCGCCTTTGTCGGCAGCGATGTAGCCGACGTTTGTCCCCTTGTCCTTCGCATCGCGCTTCAGGTAGAAGTCCACCTGAGCGCGCGGATCGAAGCCAGTACCTGCTACCGAGACGCTGCTCCCGGGTGCGGCCACGGCCGGGTTGAGCACAATCACGGCCCCTGGCTTGGTGTTCAGTTTGGACGTATCCGTAACCACGTCGGTCGATCCGGGCTTGGTCGGTGTCGTCGCGGCTACCGGGGACCGGCTCGGCTCAGCCGTCTGATCGGCCTGGTTGACGATCTCCTCGTCTCCGCTACCACCCAGGCCCGGCAGACCGCCGAAATTGTTGGCCAGCACACCTGTAAGCAAAGAGAGACCGGCAATGGCGCCCACGATGATCAAGATCTTTTTCAACTCTCTGCCGACCCCCTTTCAATTAGATTCGTTGTGGATGCGCAAACGCGCGATGAGACCATGACTCCCACATATGCTTAATTCTGCAGAACTTGTGCCCTCGTGCTCTCATGCGTCACATCGGATCATCCGTTACTTCTGAACCTGCCGGACCTGCACGATAGTATTACCCTTCTGATACAAAGCTCTCTGGACCGAGTTGTTGTAAGCGTTCAAGACCATCTCGCCGTTCGGATTCGCCTTCAAGGTCTGGTCATAGTTTATGTGGAACGTATCGATGAGGTCCGGAGACATAACTACCCAGTCGATATTGCGCCAGTTATTCTTCAGCAGGCGCGTCTTTATATCTGGGTCGGTTTGGATTTTCCAGTGCGAGTGCGCGTTGGGATAGACGGGCAGTCGGCCGTTCTTTTCATGCAGATCCACCCACAGGTCGTCGTCGATCATGAGGATGCTGTTGGGCGGGATGTTCTGCCGAATCCACTGCAACTGCTTGATCTGAACCTGGGTGAGGTTCAGCGTATAGTGGTCCACGGAGGCCTGAATGTCGCCGGCCGCGAAGACCAGGATCGCCAAGCCAAAGGCACCCAACGCCAGGGGACGCGGCAGATGTCCAAGAATCAGATGCGCCAGCAGACCCAGATTGAGAGCCATGAAGGGCAGAATCGGAAGAACGTAGAACTCCAGGATTACGCTACCACGCATTAGATAGATGCTAAAGGAGATGACGAGCAGCGACGCCAACAAATAGGTCTGGCGGAGCTTAGGACTGAGCATGGCAACCAGGAGGTTGACAATCGCTGCTCCTCCGCCTAGAGTCAACAGGACCGGATCCTTCGCCCACCAGCGACTCCAGAAATACTTCCAGAACCAGCCGTTGGGGTCCATAATGCTGCCGCCGTGCCGTTGGAACAATTGCCAGTACAGAGTGTCGACAAGGGACACATGCTCCCCTCCACTGGGCACGAGCTCGCCTTTGAGCACAGCGTACAGTGGGTAGAGTGATACGATCATGAAAGCGGTGAAGGCCCACCCCGTGAGAGCGAAACGGAACCGATAGGTACCGCGCACCTCACGATACAGGGCGTATCCCATGATGGGCACAAAGAAGATGGCGTTCTCTTTGGTCAGCAGAGCAAGCCCCAAAGCCGTTCCGCTGCCGATAATGGTCATCAGGCGATTGCCATGCCGTACGATCAGGTAGAGTGAAATGAGCAGCCAGAAAATGAGGATGTTGTCCAGGAGAAGCAGGCGGGTATAATACAGCACCAGAGGTGACAGAGTATAGACGAGGCTCGTGAAGGCAGCCGCCGCATTGCTCTTGGTCAGATGCAGGGTGATGCGATAGAGGAAGAATACGCTGGCCACGTGCATGAGCAGCATAAGGACCCGACCGCTGTTCACGGCCATTCCGAAGGTCAGAAACTGTTGCGGCAAGAGCACGATCCACGCGGCGACGATAAGCCAACCGGCTGGCGCATGGTCATAGAAGTAGGTATAGGGAGATAGCTTGTGCTCGCGCAGCACCGACCAGGCTTGTTCGAGATAGATACCCTCGTCTCCCAGGTACTGTGGATAGTTGAACATGTTCCAGGCGTGAGAGACCAGGCTGACCGCGATGACGGCAAAGAGCAGATACCCCCCCCACTTTCCAAGCCCGCTCCCCTGGCCTTGGCTATCGTCGGAAGTCTGTCCTACCTTATCTGTCTGTCTCTCTGACTTGGCGTCTCGATCACGGGCGGTTGCCATCTATCCGGTCTCCATCCCCACGTCACCCCGTCTCCCCACTCACGCGGCCTCACTGTGACCATGCGCCACTGCCTCGGGCTGCTCACCGCCGGACGCTTGCCGATGAGCCCCCACGTGCGCGGTCTTCTCCCAGTTGTTGATGCCGCGCATCTCACGAATAGCGGCCCGCACAGAGGCATAGCCCAACACCCACTGATACGGGATATAGGACAAAGCCATGGTAAACGCGGCCATCTTCGACGGATGCAGCCCATGTGCGTCGGCGAACTCGTATAGACCCACCACGCTTATTATGTAGTGCGCGAAGAGCAGATAGGCAGGGGAGATCAATAACATGGCGACCGGCGTTGTGACACGCACGGCCAGCATCATCCAGAGCGACAGCAGCACGTAACCGGTGAGTACGGCCTGAAAGGACGGGAAAGCCAGTGTATAAAGGGCAAGCAAGCGCTGCTCCCATCCCGGCAGCTTCGTCCAGGTTCCCTTGCGTAGCGTCTGGAGAAAACCCTGGCTCCAGCGCGTGCGCTGTCGAATGAAATGCGCCAGGGTCGGCGGAGTCTCCTCTTTGGTCACATAGCGATCGTCATACACCACCCGCACATCCTCACCCGTCACGCTGATGCGAATACCGATGTCGGCGTCCTCCGTAAGGTTCGTTTCGTCCCAGCCCCCAATCTGCTCCAGAAGCTCCCGTGCGAAGAAGACTGTGTTGCCACCCAGCGGGATCATCCCGAGCTGCGCATGGTAGTGCAGCCGAGATTTGAACCAGAAGAAGTACTCCAGCACATTCAGGGTGGAGTACCACGACGAGGCGTAGTTCATCAGTTGCACGCCACACTGCACGACCCGCACGGAGGTCTGCTCCATGACGGTGTTCACCACGTTGAAGATTTCCGGGTGCACCTCGTCCTCGGCGTCGAAGATCGTCACCACCTCGTTGCTCGATTGCCGCAACCCAACGTTCAGTCCGTGCGGCTTGTTGATGGGGCGATCGTTGAAGATCACCACACGGGCGTTCGAGATACCTTCCTTACGCAAGCCATCGATCTTCTCGTTGGCCTTGGCGATAGTGCCAAGATCGCCGCTCTCGCAGATGACCAGGATCTCCATCAGCTCCTTCGGATAGTTCGCTCGCACGACGCGCTCGATGGTCCCCTGGATGACCTCCTCTTCGTGCCGTGCCGGCAGAAGGACGGTGAAGGCACGCCGTGGCACGAAGAACACTTCGGGCGCCCGGGATTTCTTGTAGGCATCCGGCTGATCCCAGGTGTAAATCATCAAGTAGACCGTATAGGCCGCCTGTATCAACACCAGCACCGAGAACGTGAGCGCCACGGCGACGACAACGCTCATGGCTGTCTCCAGGTCCAGAGGACGTTCAATGCAAAGTTCCAGGCGGTCGCGAGGCCGATCCCCACCAGATTGGCCAGCAAGTAGTACATGCTCACCAGGGTTACGAGCACGTATAGCGAGCCGGTGGTGATGACCAGACCACCCAACGAGACGAGGTTGAATTTGGCAAAGTCGATGAAAGCCAGCGTCGGCCTACCAAACGTCCAGTGGTTGTTCAAGATGAAGTTGCTGGCAATCGAGGCCTCCACGGCCAGGGGCGCGGCTAGCAGGAGAGGCAATGCTGCGCGCTCGTGCAACAGGTAAAGGAACAGGGTGTTGACTCCCACCCCACTCAACCCGACGGCGCCAAACTTCGCGAGCTTGATGGTCAGGGGAAGCCCTGATCGCAGCATCCCACCTTTCCTCGCCACCGGCACCACCTCCTCGTCCACGATCAGGAATCGCGCTGAAGATTGATCGATCTATCCACCACCCCAGCGTGCCAAGCTTTTCGAGGAAGCTCTGCACCCTGCTCGCGGCGTTAACGGCTGCCATCGCTGGAGTCCCTTTGCAACCTTCATGGCGCGTATCGACGCGCCGCCATCCACTCACCGGCCGATCGAGCCATGCCGCTTTCGGCGACGGCCACCCCATTTGAGCGACAAGCCAGACGCCTACAACGCCGGAGGATCGTTGATCCATATTCTCAATATCTCGACAGGATGCATGTTCTATGCCATATCGGCAAGGGCAGCCTCCCCGGTCGCTCCTGCCAATGCAGGATCAGAGCCCCCCGCACCACCCACCATTGAGTTGGAGATTATCGGGGGGACACCCTCCGAACCCCCGGACTGGCGGCGCGGCCGGCCTTGGGCTATAATGTGGCGGAGCTTGATTGGCGGCCCGGAGCAGGTGTAGATGAGCACGCAGACGCTCTATCGTAAGTGGCGGTCCCAGGACTTCGCCGAGGTTGTGGGACAGGAACACATCACGGGAACCCTCAGGAACGCCCTGGTAACGGAGAGGATTGCCCATGCCTATCTGTTTTGCGGTCCGAGAGGAACCGGCAAGACTAGCACGGCTCGCATTCTAGCCAAAGCTGTTAACTGTCTCTCCTCGGACAAGGGTGAGCCCTGCAACACATGCACGATGTGTCGCGCCATCACCGAGGGGCGTGCGCTGGACCTGATAGAGATCGATGCCGCGAGCAATCGGGGCATCGACGAGATCCGTGACCTGCGCGAAAAGGTCCGCTTCTCGCCCAACGAGGCCCGCCGCAAGTTCTACATCATCGACGAAGTGCACATGCTCACGTCGGAAGCGTTCAACGCGCTCCTCAAGACCCTGGAGGAACCGCCACCGCACGCCATGTTCGTGCTCGCCACCACCGAGGCCCATAAAGTACCGGCGACCATCGCTTCCCGCTGCCAGCGCTTCGACTTTCGGCGCATTCCCCTGGCCGCATCTGTTGGGCGTCTTCGTCAGATCGCCGAGGCCGAGGGGTTCCAGGTGGAGCCGGCCGCCCTGGAGATCCTGGCCAAGAACGCATCCGGTAGCTTGCGAGACGCCGAGAACCTCCTGGACCAACTGGTGGCCTATTTCGGTCGGGAGATCACCGTCGCCCAGGTGCATGGACTTCTGGGCATCACCGGCGATCAGCGCGTTCGAGAACTGGCCCGCGCCGCCCTGAACAAGGATGTCACGGCCGGACTCAGGCTGATTGCCGCCGTGGCGGCAGACGGTGTAGACCTCCGCCAATTCAACCGCGAGTTGATCGAGTTCTTGCGCGGCGTTCTCCTGACAAACCTGCAGGCCGCGGATCTGCTGGACATGTCCCAGGAGACACTGGCCGAGATGCGCCAACTCGCTCAGGATAGCTCCCCGACCGAGTTGGTCAGAGCCATCAAGCTCTTCGGACAAGCCGACGTGCGAAACGAGGTTCAGGCCTCTCTTCCGCTGGAGCTCGCGCTGGTCGAACAGTGTGTGCAGCCCGGACCTTCCGCGGTCCGAGCGCCACAGGTAGAGCAAGCCACCCGGGCGCGTGTTGCCGCGGTCCCCCCTTCACCCGGCGACGAACGGGATGAGCGGAGCAATCGCCCCCTGACAACTCCGCCGCACAGGGTGGAGGTCCCCCCTGTGCCGAGCGAGAAAGCACGTGAGCAGGCAGCGGCACCTACACAACAGCCCAAGAGTGATGCCCCCCCAGAGGTGATCAACCTGGAAGCGCCAGGCGACCTGCTCTCGGTCTGGCCGAGGGTCCTGGAAGCCATTCGGACCACGAACAAGAACGTGGCGGCATTGCTGAATGGATCCTGTCAGCCCGCTGGACTGGAGGGCGAGACAGTTGTGCTGGAGTTCTACTTCTCCTATCATTCAGATAGGGTCATGAACGACCCGAAGAATCGGCATACTCTGGAAGAGGCGCTGAGCAAGGTGCTCGGGCGTAACTATCAGGTCAAGTCCGTCCTACGCCCGCGCGAGCGAAAGGCGCGGGGCAAGTCGGCCGCAGAAGACGCGACCGTCCGGGCAGCACTGGAGATCTTCGACGCGCGCATCGTCGACGACGACCAGTAGCACCAGCGCAATCAAACGAGACGTGGTCATAGACCGAGGCAGGACCTGGGAGCGCGGGCATCCTGCCCGCGCGAGTCTCGTGCGGGCGTCTCGCCCGCGCTCCAAGGTGGCGTCCCTCAGAGTGATGGCCAGGTCTTAATTAAGCAGCACAAGGAGCTATCGTCATGAACATGAACATGCTGAAGCAGGCCCAGCAGCTACAAGCGAAGATCGCCAAGATCCAGGAGGAGTTGGGTAACGAAACCGTCACGGCCACGGCCGGTGGTGGCGCAATCACCATCGTCATGACCGGGCACCTGCACGTGCAATCGGTCAAGATCGCCGCCGAGGTGATTGATCCCGAAGACCCGAGCATGCTGGAGGATCTCGTCCTGAGCGCGGTCAATGAAGCCATCCAGAAGGCCCAGGACCTAGCCGCCCAGCGACTCGGAGCCGTCACCGGTGGACTGAAGCTGCCCGGCCTTATGTAAAGCATCTGGTATAATTAGTTGCACTCAGTGTTGTGTTACGTGTGACCTGGCAGGTGCATGACTACATATTCGGTCCGATCGGTCGGACAACCTGTCAGCTCATCAGTCACGGACCACTAGTTACGAGGAAAGCGTGAACCCAAGCCTTGTACCGACCGCCGAGCCCGTATCCAGGCTGATCGAGGAGTTCAACAAGCTCCCCGGCATAGGACCCAAGACGGCACAGCGATTGACCTATCATCTCCTGCGGATGCCGGAAAACCAGGCCCGTTTGCTGGCCGAGGCCATCCTGGAGGTGAAGCAGAAGATTGTCCTTTGCCCCATCTGCTTCAACATCACGGAGCAGGAGCCCTGCATCATCTGTCGCAACCAGGAGCGCGACGTGACCCGCATCTGCGTGGTCGAAGAGCCGCTGGACGTGCTGGCCGTGGAGAGGACCAGGGGCTACAGGGGGCTCTACCACGTCCTGCACGGCGTCATCTCACCCATGGACGGTATCGGACCAGAGGATCTGCGCATCAAGGAGCTACTGGCCAGACTCGACAACGATGTCGTGCAAGAGGTCATTCTGGCTACTAATCCCAACCTGGAAGGTGAGGCCACCGCCATGTATGTGCGGCGGCTGGTTGGAGGCTCGGGGATCAGAGTGACGCGCCTGGCCCGCGGTCTACCCGTGGGCGGCGATCTGGAATACGCGGACGAGGTCACGCTTACCCGCGCTCTGGAAGGTCGTCAGGAGATCTGAGGCCGGGATCATGACTGCTCCGCGCGTCTACAAGACCGAGGCCGTCGTCCTCAAGCGCTTCAGCCTGGGTGAAGCCGATCGCATCCTCACGCTCTACACGCCCAACCTGGGCAAGCTCCATGCGATCGCCAAAGGTGTGCGCCGCACCAAGAGCCGCCTGGGCGGTCATGTCGAGCTGTTCACGCGTAGCGCCCTGATGCTGGCCCACGGGCAGAACCTGGATGTCCTCACCGGGGCCCAGACACTGGATAGCTTCCTTCCACTACGTGACGACCTTCAGCGCACCAGTTGGGGGATCTACGCGATTGAGCTGGTGGAGCAATTCACGGCCGACCAAGTCGAGAATTTCCCTCTCTATCGGTTGCTGGTCGAGACGCTGCACAGGCTGTGCGATGCGCCCGATGGGGAGTTGGTGCTGCGCTACTTTGAGCTGCAACTCCTACGTCTGGTCGGCTTTCAGCCACAACTCCAGCGTTGCGTCCTCTGCAGCGAAAGACTCACGCCGACGATGAACGGCTTTTCGCCTCAAGCGGGAGGAATGCTTTGCCCGAGTTGCATTCCTCCCGATCGAGCCATCCGTCGCCTCTCGCCCAACACGCTGAAGGTGCTGCGCTTCCTCCAGAGCAGTGACTACCCGGGCGCCGTCCGACTCAGACTGACCGACCCACTGCACATAGAGGTCGCGGGCGCGCTGCGCGAGTACATCCGCTTTCACCTCGAGCACGAGCCCAGGTCACTCTCCTTCCTTGATACGCTGCGACGCCAGAACCTCATTCATCTGCCTGGCTAATGCGGTTCTCAGAGTGAACGAACACCCATGCTATCCCACGTAGGGGCGGACGGCTCTGTCCGCCCGGGGTGGGATGGGGCGGGCGGTGGTGCTGTGGCGTACCAGTTTGTTCGCAGAGGCACGTGCCTCCCCCCCACAATCGACCGTGCGGCGATCCAAGCTGCAGGCGTTGACTGTGGAAACACCGTGAGCCCCACCACCCAGGCGGACAGAGCCGTCCGCCCCTACGAAAGATGGTGCGATTACTTGCCGCATGACGGATCAGGGATGCAAAAGCTTGACAGCGTGCAGCAACTTCATCATAATGCGCTAATAGACCGACGCGTCGGTCTATTATCAGGTCGCATGGAGGTGGTTGGATGAACAAGCAGCCGTTGCGTTTAGGGCACAGCCCCGATGCCGATGACGCATTCATGTTCTACGCCCTGGCCCACGGGAAGATCGATACCGGAGGGTTGACCTTCGAGCATATCCTGACCGACATCGAGACCCTCAATCAGTGGGCACGGGAGCCCAGACTGGAAATCAGCGCGGTCTCGGTGCACGGCTTCGCCTACTGCCACACGCACTACGCGATGCTAACGCACGGCGGCAGCTTTGGACGGAACTACGGTCCGCTAGTGGTCGCCCGGGAAGCTGTCTCGCTCGAGAGCCTTGCGGGGAAGCGAATAGCTATTCCTGGACTCCTCACCAGCGCCTTTCTGACCCTGCGCTTGCGCCTACCCGAATTCGAGCCGATCGTCATGCCTTTCGACCGCATTATGGACGCGGTGCTGGCAGGAGAGGCCGACGCGGGGCTAGTGATTCACGAGGGACAACTCACCCATGAGACTATGGGATTGCGCAAGATAGAGGACCTGGGTGTGTGGTGGCAGGAGCAGACCGGGTTGCCCCTACCCCTGGGAGTAAACGTAGTGCGAAAGGACCTGGGGGCGGACATGATGGCGCGCCTTTCGGGCATCCTGCGAGAAAGCGTCGCCTATGGATTGCAGCACCGCGAGGAAGCTCTGGCATATGCCCTTAGCTTCGGCCGCGGACTGGAACCGTCTCTGGCCGATCGCTTCGTGGGCATGTACGTTAACGATCTCACCCTCGAGCTCAACCAGGAGACACGGAGCAGTATTGAGCTCTTGCTTCGCCGAGGATCCGAGCGCGGCATTATCCCTCCCATAGGGCAGATCGATTTCGTGTCTTGACAGACGAGCGCGGAGGTTTGTGATGACGATGTCCACGGCGCAGCTCACCGATCTCGAGCACAGGATATATGCGGGTCAACGGCTCTCGGCTGAAGATGGGATCGCTCTCTTTGAGTGCGACAACCTCTCCTTCCTGGGAAAGCTCGCTAGATTCGCTCAGCAACGGAGGAGCGGGAACCACGTATTCTTCAATATCAACCGCCACCTCAATCTAACCAACGTCTGTTTCGGCACGTGCGCTTTCTGCTCCTTCGCCCGGAGAGAAGGGCAGCCAGGTGCATACACACTAAGCGTCGATGAAGCGGTCGAGAAGGCCGTGGCCGGCGCTCCCGATGGGCTGACAGAGTTGCACGTCGTCAACAGCCTGCATCCGACCCTCCCTTTCGACTACTACGTGACGGTGGTCCGTCACCTGAAAGCCGCCCTGCCCAAGGTGCATATCAAGGCCTATACGGCAGTTGAGATCGATCACTTCAGCAAAATCGGTGGGCTCTCGCCGGAAGACGTCCTGCGCGTCCTGAAAGAGGCTGGGCTTGCATCTCTCACGGGGGGCGGAGCAGAGATCTTTGCCCCTCGTGTGCGCCGCGCTATCTGTCCCCGCAAGATCAGCGCCGAGCGCTGGCTGGAGATCCACAGCCTGGCACATCAGCTAGGGCTGCATACCACCGCCACCATGCTTTTCGGACACCTGGAAACACCAGCCGAGCGTGTTGACCACATTCTGCGGCTGCGTGCGCTGCAGGACGCAACCGGCGGCTTCCTGGTGTTTGTCCCATTGCGATTCCATAACGTCGGCAACAATCTTGCCCACGTGCCCATGGCTACTGCCCACGAGGTTCTCAAGACGTTCGCGGTGAGCCGTGTCCTCCTCGACAATTTCGCGCATCTAAAAGCCTACTGGGTCTCGGTCGGACTCGAAACAGCTCAGCTCGCCCTGGAGTTTGGTGTTGACGACCTGGATGGCACGGTGGTACACGAACAGATTCACCACGATGCTGGTGCGAGTACACCGCAGCAGATATCGAAAGATGCCCTTATTCGTCTCATTCAGGAGGCCGGGCGCATTCCGACCGAGCGCGACACAGTCTACAACGTTGTTCAGACATACGGGAAGCTGGCGTGATGAGAGGGGAACATGTCGACGAGCTGACGGCCGGTTTGGATTACCCTTTGCGTCCCCCCAGGGTCGGTCATATTCAGTTTCTCAACTGCCTTCCCCTTTACCATGGCTTGGTCAAGAGCCATGGCTTGCTCGACGTGGAGTTGCGGAAGGGCACGCCAACCGAGTTGAACCGTATGCTTCTGCGTGGTGAGCTGGACGTATCGCCTATCTCCTCCGTCGAGTACCTACGCCACCATCGTGACCTGATGCTCTTGCCTGATATCACGGTTAGCTCCGATGGCGAGGTGAAGAGTATCACCCTGGTAAGCAGGGTGCCCCTGGCGGAGCTAGACGGCCGTGCTCTCGCCCTCACCGACACGTCAGCCACCTCTCATGTCCTGACGCGCATTATCCTGGAACGGCGCTATGGAGTTTGTCCCAACTACTTCGTGTCTCCTCCAGATGTGGACCGAATGCTTCAGAGGGCGGATGCGGCCTTGCTTATTGGGGACCCCGCGCTTCGCGCACTGGGCCTTGGCGCGCAGGGTCTCTACGTTCACGACCTCGGGCAGGAATGGAAGGAGTACACAGGGCAAACGATGGTCTATGCGGTGTGGGCGGTTCGGCGCGCGTTTGCTGCGAGAAAGCCAGACATGGTAAGAGAAGTATACCTGAACTTTCAGCGGTCTCTTTCCTACAGTCTGAGCAAAGTCGACGAGATTGCGCTGGCGAGCGCCCGCTGGGAGCCGTTCAGCGCCGCAGAGCTGGCGGCCTATTTTCGCGGCCTGCGGTTCGAGTTTGGCACACGCTATCAGGCTGGATTGCTTGAATTCGCCCGCCAGGCCCAAGGGCTGGGAGAGCTGCAAGAGGTGCCGCCCCTAGAATTCGTGTCGCTGGGATGCGCGATAGAAGAAGGGAAGCCAGATGGTGCATGATGCTAACGACCGCATCTGTGAGGATATCGTCGGGCCGGTGCTGGCGGGGGAAAGGCTCTCCGCTGCCAACGCGGTATTCTTGCTCAAAAAGGGAAGTCTGCATCTACTCGGCGCGGCCGCGGACGAGGTGCGGCGGCGCCGCTACCCTGAGAGCCATGCGACGTTCCTTATCGACCGCAACATCAACTACACCAACGTGTGCGTTACGCGCTGCAGCTTTTGCGCCTTTCATAGAGAGATCGGTCACCCGGAGTCCTATCTGCTTAGCAGGGACGATATCCTGCGCCGAGTGGAAGAGGCCGTCGAACTAGGCGGGACGCAGATCATGCTGCAAGGGGGAAATCATCCGCGGGTAGGGATCGAATACTTCGAGGATCTGTTCGCCAGTATCAAGGCTCGCTTCCCGCAGGTGGCTTTGCACTCGCTCTCGCCATCGGAGATCTTGCATACAGCCCATGTCTCCCGACTTTCGATGTCCGAGGCCGTGCGGCGCCTGAAGCGAGCCGGGCTGGACTCTCTGCCTGGGGGAGGAGCTGAGATCCTGGTGGATCGTGTCCGGCGAGCCGTTGGTCGTCAGCATCCGGCCACGGCGGAATGGCTTGGGGTAATGGAGGAGGCTCATCGCCAGGGGATGCGGACCACAGCCACCATGATGCTGGGAAGCGTCGAATCACTGGAAGAGCGGATTGAGCACCTCGGTGCGGTCAGGTCCCTGCAGGACCGCGCGGGTCCAGGCGCGGGCTTCAGAGCGTTTATCCCCTGGAAGTATCAGCCAGGTAACACTCGATTGGGTGGCGACCTAACATCGTCCTTCGACTACCTGCGGACCCTGGCGTTGTCACGCCTGTTCCTGGACAACGTCGACCACATCCAGGGAGGATGGCTCACGCCCGGCAAGGACGTAGGGCAGATCAGCTTGTCATTCGGCGCCGATGACTTCGGCTCGATTATGCTCGAGGAGAATGTGGTGCGAGCCGCTGGGGTTACCCGGCACATGACAAGTGACGAGATCATTCGTCTCATTCGAGCCGCAGACCGCATTCCCGCTCAGCGCGATACGAGCTACAACATCATTCGCGTGTTTGGTGAATCATGATAATTGCCGCTAACATCGTCTTGCCTGTGGGCACCAGTCCAATCGAACATGGTGCTGTAGTCATCGAAGGGGAACGGATCAAGGCGGTTGGCTCACGAGAAGGGATTCTTGCCACCTACCAGGGACGGCGCCTGGTCGATTTTGGCCATGCCATCATCATGCCTGGTCTGGTGAACGCGCACACCCATCTCGAATACACCGCCCAGGGGCCCCTCAACGAGCCTCGACCTTTCTTGCCATGGATTCAGAGTCTGGGTAGAACGGGCCGCGAGCTCAGTCGAGAAGATCTGCGACGTTCCGCCACGCATGGTGCGCAACTGCTGCTCAAGGCAGGTGTTACGTGCGTGGGTGACATCGTAACGTTCGGCCCCGGCCTTGAAGCTGCTCTGGAGGTGGGGTTGCGGGGGGTGAGTTACATCGAAGCCCTGGGACTGCGAGGAGAGGACCTACGTCCGCAGATGGCAGCTATCGACGAGCGGCTGCGCTGGGCTGAGCAACAGGCAGAAGGTAGTAGCCTCAGAGTCGGTATCTCGCCGCATTCCGTCTACGTTACGTCGACAAAAGCGCTAGTGGACCTGGGGCGGCTGGCAGACGATCAGCAAGTTCCTGTGGCTATGCATCTTGCGGAGACGCGAGCGGAATGCCAGTTCGTCCGGACAGGGGATGGGGACCTGGCTGAGATGCTGAAGGTCATTGCAGACCACGATCTGATTGCCAGCGGAGGGTGTGGGATTAGCCCGGTGGAGCATGTCGCGCGTTGTGGGCTGACACGTCGAGAGCAGACCCTGATGGTGCACTGTGTTCACCTTGCTCAGACAGATATCGCTCTACTGGCAACCTCAGGGGTAGGAATAGCGCTCTGTCCACGGAGCAATTTCCTGCTACAGGTAGGAGAAGCGCCGGTGCTGGAGTTATTTCAGGCAGGGGTCAGGATAGGGTTGGGCACCGACAGCCTGGCCAGCAATCTCGACCTTGATCTCTTCGCGGAGATGCGCGCCCTTCGCGAGTTGTGCCAGCAACAGGCGCACACGAAACCTGAGCCAGCAGCGGTGCCTACTGCCCGAGAATTGCTGCGCTCGGCCACGCTTACCGGCGCCGAGATCCTCGGAATGGACGGGGATGTCGGCAGCCTGGAGCCTGGGAAGCTCGCGGACTTGGCCGTGGTGCGCCTTCCTGAGGGCGACGTTGGCAATCCTGAAGAGTGGCTTGTGACCAAGGCGCAAGGGAGCGATATTCTCTGCACCATGATCGGGGGCGAGCCAGTCTATCAAGCCGTCCCCCATTTACCACTGTTCAGCTAGTACTGCAACGTGACTTCCTCGTCATTCTGAGGCGCGCACGCCGAAGAATCCGTACCCCAGGAGCGCGGATTCTTCGCGCTGCAGCGCTCAGAATGACAGGAGTCCACTGAAATAAGGTCAAGCTCACGGGCAGGGTCGATGGCAATCCCTACTTTAGCGCCCAGGGGACGCCGAAATAGGGAGGAGCGCCACGAATAATGGCATTCTGCCGGGGACTTCCCCCACCGGTCATTCGCGAGGGACCTTCTTTCAGACGACTCATGACAACGGGACGCCGAAATCACGTTGTAGTACTAGTTGGCGCATCCGGCAACTGTAATCGACATCCGTAGTGGCGGACGGCTCTCGCCAGCGGCCAGTCGCCTTCGGAGACTGTCCGCCAGGGGTGGGGGGAGAGGCGCGCCTCTCCCCCCACCCCTGGCGGACACTGCGGTCCGCCACTATGAGAGCGCATAGGACTTGGCGGATGCACCACTAACAGTCGGAGCAGGTGCACCGCAGGTCAGGGCACGTGCAACGTGCCCCTACCACAATCCCGCCTCCGGCGCCGATTTCGATGCGGAGATACGGTCGGATGGTCCAGCCCAACCGGCATGAATGCGTAAGGGCACATTGCACGTGCCCTCGCCCTTGGAGTGTCTCAACAGCGCCCAGGAGCACTCGGTCTATCTCGGCATGCCAACATATGTTGGAACCGACAGACCATGAGCGCGCGCCTACGGTCAGAATCGCAAGCCGTTAGCGCAGCGACGAAGGCAGGATGCCCAACTGCTCCCGATACTTGGCCACGGTCCGACGCGCGATATGGATGCCTCGCGCGTCCAGGCGCTCGGCGATATCCTGGTCCGTTAGAGGCAGCTTCTCCTGCTCGATGATTTCCTTGATGACGTCCTTCACGCTAAGCGAGGCGGTAAAGAACAGGCTGAACGGCACAACCTGCTTAGTGGGCAGCATGACGAACTTGGAGGCCGTCGCCCGGCTGACCGTCGATTCATGCAGCCCTAGCTCAGCCGCCACGCTGGCCCGGGTCAGCGGCTCCAGGTGGCGAACGCCCTTCTTCAGGAAATCCTTCTGACGCTCCACCAGGCACGACGTCACGCGTTGCAGCGTCTGCCGACGCTGGTTGATGTTCTGAATGAACAGCTTGGCGCGGGAGACGTACTGCTGGATATGTTTCTTCTCGTCCTCGCTGAAGCGCTCGGGCTCACGGTCGACGTCCATGGCCAGCCGTTGATAGAGAGGCGTGACGCGCAGATAGTAGCGCTTCGATTCCACGACCTCCACCTCGTATCCGCCGTCGCGCTCGCTGATGAGAACGTCGGGCAACAGATGCGGCGAGCGTGGACCACGCGGTCCGTCGTCTGAATACAGGTGCGCCGGATAGGGATTGAGATCCTTCTTGATGTACTCCCACACATGCTCGACCGTCTCATGGTCGATCTTCAGGTCGTGGGCGATGCGCCCAAACTTGTGCTCGCCGAGCTCGGTCAGGAAGCGGCGAACAATCTCCTCAGCGTACGGTTCCTCTCGACCCTGCTCCTCTTTCAGATACTTGAGTTGGATCAGCAGACACTCGCGCAGGTTGCGCGCCCCGATACCGACGGGCTCCAGGCTCTGCAACTGGCGAAGTATGCTCTCGACCTCCTCCACGTCCACACCAAACAGCTCGGCCACGTCGTCCACCGGACAGGTCAACCAGCCACGCTCGTCCAGGTTGCCAACCAGATACTCTGCGATAAGCATGTCATCCGGCGGAAGAACTGACCTCAACTCCAGCAGAAGATACTCCGCCAGGCTCATCTGATCTGCCACCTGAGTGAGCGGATCGAACTCCTCATCGGTCGCCGTTCCGCGCCAGAACATGGCACCCGATTCGATGGCCGGGTCCGATAGCTCGGCGCTGTTATCGTCCCATTTCTGTTCGCTCAGGCAATGAGGGCAGATGCTCCCGTGCATGATGGATCCGCAGATGCCACAGGTCTCCTGCTCGAGCTTCTCCAGGGCCGGGTTCTCGTCCAACTCCGTCGACACGAACTGCTGCAGCTCGAGAGACGATAGCTCCAATATGTGATTCGCCGCCACCAGGCGCGGCGATACCTTCATGTTGAGCTGGGGGGTGAGGTTTACGTCCAATTCCATGACAACCCCATCTACCCTCCTTTTCAGGTGGAAGGCTACCGGATTTGGCCCCACGGCCATTCATTACAGACAGCCTTCAAGTCAATTATAATGGCTGATGGGTCAGCACAGCAAACGGCCACTCAGTCAACCTTCAGCCCGACTTGCGACCAGTCTGGGGTTAGGTTCCGGCCGAGAGGAGTTTTCCGGCGCGTTCGCGCGGGCCTTTGGGGGCAGATTGTGCGGAGTCGTCTGGACCGGCCAGAGAGAAGACGCTACGACGGAAGCTCGAAACAGAACCGCGTTTCGTCGTCGTCGCTCTCGACCCATACTCGGCCCCCATGGGCCTGCACAATCCGGCTCGCCGCGTAAAGGGCCAGAGCGTTTGCGCGTACCCCGGCGTCGTCGATCCCATCGTCGGAGGGTCGTCCCCATTCGAAAGCGGTCTCCGCCTCCTGCTGGCTCAGTCGCGCCCCCCGGTCACCTACCCAGACAGCCAGGCCACCAGGTGTGAGCTCGGTCCCAATGCGTATCGGCCAGGTGCTAGAGGACCGCCGCATCGCATTGCAGACAAAACTACTGACAACCTTCGAGATCTTTTCATGATCCGCTTTGACCAGAGTAGTCTCCGACGCAAAGCAGGTCACCAGTGGGTTACGCGAGAACGGTTGCATCGAGGCTACCACCTGGCGAGTGAGCGCCACGACGTGCAACGGCTCCTGCCTTAACCCCAGCAGATCGGAGGTCACTTCAGCCAGCCCCCGAACTTCCTCGATCGTATCGATCAGATGACCGCTCTTCTCCACGATGACAGCGGCGTACTGATGAACGACCGCCGCATCCGGCGACGCCTGGCGCAGGAGTAGCTGCGCATAGCCCCGAATGCTCGTCAGGGGTGTCCGTAACTGGTGACTGATCAGACTCGTGAAGCCCGTATGGTGCTGGTCAAGTTGGTCTAGCCGCTCTCCGGGCTCCACCGCGCTATGCACTCTCCTCGCCATGTTCATTGTGGCCAGCTTCTGCTCGGCCCAGGATCGTTCCTGAGCTAGAGCGGCGATGGCGCCGGCAGTCAGGAGTCCCGCCTTTTCTGTGGGTCCCACCCTGCCTCGGGCCATCCGATTGCCCAACAGCATCACGCCCACCATCTCGCCGCGAGACATCATGGGCACAACGACCATGTCGCCGCCGCCCAGGCATACGGACACGCGCCGGAGCGTAGCGTCAACCTGCTGACGCTGCCTGAATACAAGGACTCGTCCAGAGCTAGCCTCGGTGGGAATGGCGGTACCGGCTAGCAGACTCAGCAACTCGATGGGCGCGTTCGGCACCCCTGCGTGCGCAGCCAGCGAGAAACCGCCTCCGTCCGAATCTTTGACGAGCATCGCCCCGCTGCCATAGCTATACGTGGTCATGGCGCGTTCGAGGACCTCACCACAGCAATTGACCTTGAGCATGCTCCCGCTCAGAACAAACGACCGGCCATGAAAAAACCGCACAGGCGAATGCGAGGATCCCGAAGCTGTATGCCTGGGACGTATGGACACTCCCTTGCTCCCATTAAGAGCGCGAGCTCGCTGCAATCCGACGTAATGCACAATACCGCTCCCGAACTTCTGCCGAGGAACCCGCCCCTACGCAGCCGTATAAGCGGGCGGGCTCTCCATCTTATGGCGTAACAGGCTTAATGCAAGAACCGTGCCAGAGCGTCCAACCTGTCACGCGTGATTGGCATGTATCTTGCATCACCCGGTACTCGGAAGAAGCGTACCCCGTGGCTCGGCGCGCCATCGCTCGATTCGCGACGGGGACGGGCCCGGCGGAGCACTTTCAGGGAGTTGATCGTGACGAATGGCGAAGACCTGAAACAACTCGTCGAAGCGGCCATGGTGGCCGATCTTGCCCTGCAGCACGTCCAGGTGCGGGCCCGTGGCGCGACCGTTTGGCTGGAGGGAACTGTGACCAACTCGGCCTACCGCGATCGGGCCGCACGCCGAGCCCGCGAAGTGCCCGGAGTGGAACAGATCATCAACGACATCGCGGTCGAGCCGCAGCGAGGCCCCCTCCTCGAGGAGTTCGGGGAAGAACTCCTGGAAGAAGCGGAGCCCGGCATGCCCCCTCTGCGGGCCACGGAAGACGTGATGGGCTCAGGCGCCGAGGCCGAGCCTTTCGTTCCCCCAGTAGATCCGGTCACTCGGCCCACGGATGGGTCCAGCGAGGGACTCGAGATCACCGGCGGCTTTGCCTTTAGCGACATGAACCATACCATCGAGCCGGATGACGTGTCTCCAGAGCCGTTTACCGACGGGGAGCTGAGACGCCGCGTCCTGCAGGCACTGCGGCGTGACGCCGCCACGTCGGACCTACCGATCGCCGTGGAGGTGATAAACGGAACCGCTTACCTGCATGGGCGCGTGAGGTTCCTACAGGACGCAGAGGCAGCAGAGGAAGTTGCGGGCCGCATTCCCGGCATCATCGAGGTCCGCGAAGAACTCGATGTCGAAGGTCCCTGAGAGGAGACGGCATTGGAAGCATATCGCCATCTGGGTCTACCTGGCAAGACCGAGCATGGGCCCCACCAGCCCCGCTCTATCATGCTCAGGATCGCCGGTCATGTCTTGTTTTTCCTGGCACGGGCCACATACCTGACCCTGCTAACCTTGCTGGACTGGAGCGATCGCCTCATCTATCTGGCACTCTTGATCGCCGTACCCACCGTCATCGCGCGGGTCTTCCTGCAAGTGCTCGGTCTGGAATCTATCAGGGCAGTATCAGAACGACTGTTCGCTTTCACCGCCCCGCTGGTGAGCCCCTTCGCCACGGCTCTACCGCCGATAACAGTGGGCACCCATGAATTAGAGTTGGCCGGGATAGCCGCCATGGTGCTCTATCCCATCGGCGCCTGGGCCCTGATCTGCGTGCTAAACCTGTTCAAGCGACTCCCCTGGTAGCCGGGGACCGCGCGAGGACGTAGCCGGCAGAGCGCGCTCGGTGGCGCTGCTCCGCCCGGCGCGATGCCGACGAGACAGCTATCTCCCCCCACCTCACGAGCAAGAGGAAGGGGGAGATCCTTCGCTGTCGCCAGAGATACCGGCGCTGCCCAGCCTTACCGCGAGAACTCCTCCCCCTCCTTGATGCGCTCCGGTTTCCCCAACGTCTCGATCTCACGAGCCAGCAGCTTCCTGGTCTCTGAGCCAGTCCGTGGCGCGGTCATCAGCCCCACCATCCAGCCAATAAGAAAGAACGGCACTGCGGTAGCGATCTTGCGCAGCATCTATGGTAACTCCTTCACAGAGATCTCGGACGTCCCATCACCGCAGGCTATTGGTCTGCCTGCCGTCTTGATAACGGGCGAACTTCCGTTACTCACGTCGCAAGTCCCATGCCGATGCCGCATCATGCGTAGCGCAGCGTGCGATTCATGCCGCCGCCTGCGATGCTGGTCGGGTTGCCGTTGGGGTCGTAGCCCAGGTTAGAGGCGTTGCCCCCGATCTGCACGCTGCGGGGCGCGTGGCGCGGGCTGCTGTTGATGGTCCCAGCCGTGTAGCTGGTCCCGCCGTCGCCCTTGCTCTCGATGTTCCCGATGGCATCGTAGCTGGATGGGATGAGCTGCTATCGCGGCTGCCGAGGCGAGGTCATCCAGCGTTCGAGACATGGCCCCACGCTCGGCTGTCATTCTTAGGAGCGATTGAGCGCCCATAGTCACGCTTGGCAGATCAACTCCGGACCGCATTGAGGGTCTGTCGCTGGAGATACCCAGCGACGAAGAATCCGCGCCCCTTGACCCTCCCAAGTGTAGGGGCGCGGATTCTTCGTCGCTGGCTGGTCCGCCAAGTCCCCTGGTTCTAAATTATACGCCAAGCAGACCATCACGGCCGTCCGTATGCCCCGCTCCTCAGAATGACAGCCTAGCATAGAAGCCATAGTACGACCGCTATTATCGTTCCTGCGCCAAGTTACTATGTGTTACTATGCATAGCCAACCCGGGATTGTGACGAACAGATCATCGGTGCAACAGGTACAGACCGAAGGCGGTGAGGACGATGCAGGTTTGGGGGACAAGGGTCATGCGGTAGACTTTGGCGAAATCCGCTTTGAAATGCTGGATGGTCAGCACGAAGCAGAGGTGGGCGGGGGACAACATGACGCCCGCGAAGCCGCTGGCAAAGGCAAAGGCCAGAAGGGCAGGCTGTACGCCCTCGGGACCAACGATGCCCAGCAGCAGAGGAAACGCCACGCCAACATAAGCCACGGCGATGCCGGTGAGGAGACCGGCAACGAAGGGCAGCAGGAAGAACAGTAGCACCGGGGGAACGCCCAAGGACGCCATGGCCTCGGCTACCTCTCGCAGGGCACCACTCCGAGTGAGGACCTCCGTGAACACCATCACGCCCAGGACGAGAAAGACTGTGCTCAGGGAGAACGAGCGCCGCAGCAGTCGCAAAGACTCGCGCGGGCTGTATCGTCGCATCACAAGTAGCAGCAGGACGGCCAGCAGAAGGGACAGGGATAGGTTCACGCCAAAACCGATCACCAGCACGATGACGGCCAGGATCGGGAACAAACCCACCAGCGCGCCAGCGAGGGAGTCGCGAAATCGTGCCGCCGTGGTTGCGGTTGTCACGTTTCGTGTGCCGCGGAAGGCTGTCAATGCTCCAGCCACGATAGCCACCAAGGTGAACGGCGCCTGCGCCAGAATAATGTCGCGCAGAGAAACGTGAAAGATCTGCGACGCCAGAACCACCGAGGGATAGATCGGTGCGCTGTACTCCCAGATATGACGAAGCAGGTAGTTCGCCGAGCTCTTCTGCTCGGCGCTCATGCCGATCTGGGCGCTGGCCTCGTCCACCAACGGCGCCGAGAACACCGCTCCGCCGGCCGTGGGTAGCAGCCCCACAATGGCGGGCATCAGTCCCACCACGACGCGGTGATCCCCTGTCAGCCCTTTGAGCGAGACAACCACGCGCTGCAAGTCCATAACGTGCTGCAGCACGAGAATCAGGAGCAGTGCGGCCACCAGGTTGAGGGTCTCCAGCTCGTAAGATGCGCGCAGAGCCGTCAGCAGCAGATCCAACGGCGCCATCTGGAAGAGCAGGCCGAGGGCGATCGAGCTCACGATCATAGCCAGCCCCATGTTGACTTTCCTGCGCAGCAGAAGCAGCAGGAGCAGCATCACGGCCAGCATCTTGCCCAGGCTGATCAGGTTCGGGTCGCCGAGCCACTGGCTCAAACGAGGTTCCTTCTAGCCGAGCAGGCTCGGCGGATAGAGGGTTATGACGACGAAGTATGGTTGTGGCGCACTATAGCGCATAAACTGACTGTATCCGACGGATCGGTCGGATTCGGCGGATACGCATCAGCTCATCGGCTGCACGGCGATAGTACCGGTCGTGGGCGAGCTAGGCGGACCGCACGAGCAGATACTCGGTGAAGTCCAGCAGACCCTGGCGCCACTGGCCGGGCGGCAGAATCGCCACTGCCTCGCGGGCCCGCTCACAGAAAGAGGCAGCCACCTTGTAAGACTCGGCGATCACCTCGGAGTTGACGATCCTCTCGATCGCTCGCTCCACACCCTGCCCCCCGTTTGCGAAGATCTCCGGAATTGGATTATCGTTCGGATAGCGCGCCATGAGAAGAATGGTTGGAAGGGTGAGAGTGCCCTGCGCCAAATCGTTGCCGATCGGCTTCCCAACTTCGTGCTCGTCTCCCACGAAATCCAGGATGTCGTCGATAATCTGAAAGGCCATTCCCACTTGATGGCCGTAAGCGCTCAGGGCTTGCACAACTTCTTCCGGTGCGTTGCTCAGGATCGCACCCGATTCCGTGGCGCCGCGGAACAGCCGCGCAGTCTTGCCCTCGATACGTTTGTAGTAGTCGTCCAGGCTCTGCTGCCACTGGTAGGCGCTGAAGCGCTGCCGCAGCTCGCCGTCGCAGATTAGCATGAGCGTATCGGCGAACAGCCGAATCACGCGCGTGTTGTTGGTGCTGGCCACGAAGTCGGCGGACTTGGCAAACACGTAGTCGCCGATGAGGATCGTCGTGCCGCCGTTCCAGAAGCTATTGAGAGTCGGGCTACCGCGTCGCATTCCGGAGTCGTCGATCACGTCATCGTGTACCAGGGTGGCCGCGTGAAGTAGCTCAACAGCCACCGCCATGGGAACCAGCAGCGACAAGTCGTAATCGTAGAATCGGCCTGACAGCAATGTGAGCCCAGGCCGCAGCCGTTTTCCTCCCGACTTCACCACGTGAGATAAGACCTTAGCAAGCAGCGGGTACTGCACGTCCGCCACGCTGGCCAGTGCCTCCTCCACCCGGGGCATGTCCGGGAGGACAGGCTCGAAAATCTGCGCTAAACTCGGGCGGGAACTCCCCGTTTCTTGCTGTGTTGTCTGCTGCGCTTGCCCCATGTTGCGCTTTACCTCTATGGCAGCCGAAACAGCCGCCGTGCATTCCGGCCTATTGTCTCCTCGACTGTGACCAACTCCGTTCCACGCTCCAGCGCCACCGCCGCGGCGACCAATCCAACGTGCCCAGGCTCATTACGCTTGCCGCGATACGGCGCCGGGGTCAGATACGGGCAATCGGTCTCAATCAGCAGGCTCTCGAGCTCTATCTCACGGGCGACCTGCCGCAACTGGTCCGATTTCGGATACGTGATCGGCCCGGCGATCGACACAAGAAAGCCCATGGCCACGTATTCACGGGCCAGGTCCACGTCCCCGCTGAAACAGTGCATGACCCCACGCGGTCGGTCTTCATAGCCAGGGCTACGCTGGACCCAGGCGCGTATACTCTCCAGCGTCTCTTCGTGCGCCTCCCGGTCATGAACCGCCACCGGGAGCCCCACGGACGCGGCCAGGTCCAACTGCCGGTTCAAGGTCTGCTGCTGCACCGGCCGCGGCGGCAGGCCTTCTCGATGGAAATCCAGCCCGATCTCCCCGACCGCCACCACCTTGGGATGCGCACAGAGCCCTTCCAGCTCGGACAAGGCCTTAGAGTCCAGCTCAGCGGCCGCATACGGATGAAACCCTACCGCAGCATAGACGATATCGTACTGTTCGGCCAACTGTATCGCTCGTCGGCACGACGCGAGATCGACGCCCATGGTGACAACAGCGCCAAGGCCGGCCACACGTGCACGCGCGATGACCTCGTCTCGATCCGCATCGAACTCGAACATATCCAGGTGTGCGTGGGAATCGACCAGTGCTGCCAACCGCTTACGCCCTATTTCGGCTTCATGGCGGACAGCCTGCGAGTTTCCTCTTCGATCACCTGCTCCTCGTCCAGCTTGACGAACAAAGGCGCCGGCTTCTGCAGTGCCTGCCCGGCAGGCGCGGCGACGGCGCGCCAGCCCACGTCCTGCAGGTTGCCCGAGAAGCCCAGCAGCGAGTGGAGCTTGCTCGAGCTGAACGGCAGGAACGGCCCAAAGGCTACCTTGAGCGTATTGATTACCTGAATTGCCACGTACAGCGCCGTGGCGCAAGCCTGTCGATCCGTCTTGATCGTCTCCCAGGGCGCCTTGCGATCCAGGTAGCGATTGGCTTCCTGCGCCAACGCCAGGGCCTCGCGCGTGGCTTCCCGGAAATGACAGACCTCGATGAGATCGCCCACCCTGGCCAGGCTGCGCTCCGCCTGTTCGAGGAGCGCCTGGTCAAGGCTATCATGGAGACCAGGCGTGGGAACGGCCTGCTCGAAGTTGCGATAGGTAAAAGTGAGCACCCGGTGCACTAGATTGCCGTAAGTGGCCACCAGCTCATCGTTGTTCCGCCGCACGAACTCGCGCCAGGAGAAATCGGCGTCGCCCAGCTCCGGCATATTGATCGACATCACGTAGCGCAAGGCGTCCGGGTCGTAGCGCGATAGATAGTCTGGCACCCAGACGGCCCAATTGCGGCTGGTCGAGAACGGTCGCCCCTCTAGCGTCAAATGCTCGTTGGCCGGAACGTCATACGGAAGATTCAGCCCGCCATAGCCCATCAGGATAGCCGGCCAAATGATGGTATGAAAAGGAATGTTGTCCTTGCCGATAAAGTAGTAGCTGCGACAGGGCTGTTTCCAGAACTCTTCCCACTTCTCCGGCTGCCCCTGGAGTTGGGCCCATTCCTTAGTCGCGGAGAGGTACCCGATCACAGCTTCGAACCAGACGTAGATCCGCTTACCATCGAAGCCCGGCACCGGCACAGGGATGCCCCATTCGATATCGCGCGTGATGGCCCGGTCCCGCAATCCCTCGGAGAGCCACTGGTTCGTGAAATTGCGCACGTTGGGCTTCCAGTAGGGGTGGTCTTTGATCCAGGCGGTCAACTCGTCCGTGAAGGCACTCAAGCGTAGGAAGAAATGCTCTGTCGCACGTATCTCTGGAGGACCTCCGCAGAACTTACAGCGAGCGTCGAGCAGTTCGGTGGAGTTGAGTGGACGACCACAGTTGTCGCACTGATCGCCACGCGCGTTGTCGTAACCGCAGAACGGGCAACGTCCCTCCACGTACCGATCCGGCAGAAAGCGGACGCACGACGGGCAGTAGGTGGAGTCCATGCTGCCCTTGTAGATATGTCCCCGTTCGAGGAGCGTCAGGAAGATGTCCTGCACCACCGTCGCGTGATTCGACGTTCCGGTGCGCGTGAAGATATCGAAGCTGATCCCCAGTTGTTCCCAGGAACGCACGAACTCGGCGTGATAACGGGCGGCCACATCGGCTGGCGAGACGCTCTCCTGCTCCGCACGAACCGTAATCGGCGTTCCGTGCTGGTCGCTGCCAGACACCATGATAGTCTCTACGCCTTTCGCGCGCTGGTAGCGCACGAAGATATCGGCCGGCAGGTACGCACCCGCGATATGTCCCAGGTGGAGCGGCCCGTTCGCGTAGGGCCACGCCACACAAACCAGCACTCTATCCGCCACAGTCATCCTTTTCCAGGTCGAGGTCAGAGGGCAACTCGTGCTCAATACATCAGTAACACTAAAGCTTTTGCCCGATGTTTGCCAGCCACCGCCAGGCGCCCAAGGACAAGCACGTATATTCTAGCATAAAGACTCTCAAAAGAACACAAAGCTAAAGGCCTAGCCACAGGCGATAGAGCTTACGACGGCTTTCTCCGGTCGCCGCGGCAACCTCCGCCACCGCTACTTTGCCCCCTACCCCGCGGCTGCGCAACTCACGCAGCATAGCCTCGGCATCCGCTGCCGCACCTGGCTCCTCCCCAGTGCTTCCCGCGAGAACCAGAGTGAACTCCCCCCGCGGCGACTGGAAGTGCTCAAGCGCATCCGACGGCGTGCCCCGAAAGATCTCCTCGTGCAGCTTGGTCAGCTCGCGACAGACCACCAGCGGCCGTGGCCCCAGCACCGCCAGCAGATCCTCCAGGCTGGCCCGCAGACGATGCGGCGCCTCGTACATCACGAGCGTGTAGGAAAGCCGAGCGACCTCGCGCAATGTACGCAACCGATCGCTCTGCCGGCGGGGAAGGAAGCCGAGAAAGAGATATTGGTCGGCGGGCAGACCAGAGATAGACAGGGCTGTCGCCGCGGCGGAGGGACCGGGGATGGGGACGATAGGAACCCCCTTCTCCACCGCGGCCACGATCAGGGCGTAGCCGGGGTCGCTGACGCCAGGAGTTCCCGCCTCGGAGACCAGTGCCACATCTCCCCGATCCAACGCCTCCAGTAACCGCGTGACCTTGACCTTCCCGCTGTGCTCGAAGAAGCTGGTCAGAGGCGTCTTGATCCCAAACGCCGTGAGCAGATGGCGCGTCGTGCGCGTGTCCTCGGCGGCGATCAGGCTGACCTCGCCCAGGACCCGCAAGGCTCGCCTGGAGATGTCCTCCAGGTTGCCGATCGGCGTGGCTACGACAAAGAGAGTGCCCATGTCATCCATGCAGGGCACGTGCAACGTGCCCCCACGTGAGGCGCGGTGTAACACATTGATGGTCCCAAACGATTGGACGTGGAATACCCCGTAGTGGCGGGCGGCTCTCGCCGGAGGCGAGTCGCCTTCGGAGACTGCCCGCCAGGGGGGTGACGGGGGGCAACGCCCGCCCATTTACCACGTTGTTCTGTGCAAGACCCTACATGCGCCCATATCATCTCAGGGCTCGACCGGCGCCCCCACGCGGCCGCAGTCATCCGCCCGATCTGCCATTGAGCCATCAGGCCCCGGCTCTCAATACTGGATTATGCTCAGCGTCTCGTACTGGGAACCGATCTTGGCCCGCCCATCGAGGAAGCCCAGCTCGATCAGGAACGCCACGGCGGACACCTTGCCACCTAGCGCTTCCACGAGCTGGATCGTAGCGTTGACCGTTCCGCCCGTGGCCAGCAAGTCGTCCACGATGAGCACCTTCTGCCCCGGTCTGATGGCGTCCTTGTGGATCTCCAGCTCGGCCACGCCGTACTCCAGGGCATACTCTACGGAAAGAGTCTCCGCGGGCAGCTTGCCCTTCTTCCGAACCGGCACGAAACCAGCGCCCAGGATATAGGCCAGCGGAGCGCCGAAGATGAAGCCGCGCGACTCCATACCGACGATCAGATCCACGTCCCGCTCTTTGAAGCGCTGGGCCAGCGTGTCGATGGCGTACCGGAAGGCCGACGGATCCCGGAGGACCGTAGTGATATCGCGGAAAAGTATCCCCGGCTGTGGGAAATCCGGGACATCTCGGATGAGCTGCGTCAACTGAACGGTGTCCACTGGTCTCCTCCATCGCTTGAGGTCTTTTGTAAGGCGGTCCGATCTTACTACAGCCTAGCAGGGGGTGTCAACGTAAAGCAGACATATCGGAACCTTGCGACTTAACGCGTACATCCAAATTCTCCCATCGACACGTGGTGGCATGCGACCTCAGTTGCGGTATAATTGCAGAGGCAGGGCTGCATGAAGGCCCAAGTGACGGAGTAAGGATCATGAGAACCATCGAAACGACCGCGATCGTCTCGGCAGATCGCACCCTCACCGTCGACGTGCCATCAGACATTCCGCCGGGCGAACACCGTGTTGTGCTCGTCATCGACGAAGAGCCAATTGACCATATCTCACGCCCCCCTTGGCACTCCCCGTCCACGACGTTGGCTCGTGGCCTGAGGAGCTCTCTTTGCGGCGGAAGGACATGTATGGCGAATTCGGACGGTAGCGCGATCTTCATCGACACGAACGTGCTCGTGTACGCGGCTATAGCCGCTGCCCCTCTGCATCAGGTAGCGTTAGATACCATCGAACATCTCTACAATGCTGGCGCAGACCTGTGGATCAGCCGACAAGTATTGCGTGAGTATCTCGCAACGCTCAGTCGCCCGCAGTCCTTTTCCCGACCACTGCCTTGGGAGACGCTGGCCCACGATATCCGCCACTTCGAAAGCCGATTCCGTGTTGCCGAAGACGGTCCAGCCGTCACAGATAGGCTCCTCGCATTATGGAGAGGTTTCCTGTCGGAGGAAGTCAGGTGCACGATGCGAACATCGTCGCGACGATGGATGTCTACGGCATTCGCCGCCTGCTGACACAGAACTCCGTCGATTTCGTTCGGTTCGCAGAGGTAGTCACATTGTTGCCCCTTGAAGCGAACTCCTAGGGGTAGAACTGCCGGCAGAGCAATCCATAGCGATGACAGCGCGTTGTCCCGGCCTCTTTACCATCGCCCCGAACCTATGCCATAATACCGCCCACAAGAACAGATACCGTTGCGTCGAAGGCGAAGAAGGAATGACGAGAAACACCCCAGCCTATAGCCGCCTGGATTTCCTGGTGGGCGGACTGCTCGGCCTGTGCGGGTTCTTCCTGTACTTCTGGCGGCTGGCCGTGCCTGCCCAGTATATCTATGACGAGATCTACCACGCCTACACTGCGGCTCAGTTCGCCCTGGGTCACAAGGAAGCCTACGAGTGGTGGACCACCCCGCCTCCGCCGGCCGTCAGCTACGAGTGGACACATCCGCCACTGTCCAAGCTGCTCATGGCCGTGGGCATCCTGACCTTCGGCGACAACTCCTTCGGCTGGCGCATCGCCAGCGTCATCACCGGCGCCCTGGCTCTCTTCCTTTTCTATCTGCTTGCCAAAGCGCTGTTGCGGAGCCGTCCGGTGGCGGTGACAGCCACCCTGCTCCTCATGCTGGACGGGCTCTTCATGGTGCAATCCCGCACGGCCATGAACGACATCTTCGTCACCGCCGGTCTGCTCGCCGCCTACGTCTTCCTGATGGCCTATCTGCGCGTCCCCTGCCTCAGCCGACGCGCCACCGGGTTCCTGCTTGCGGCTGCGGTCTGCCTGGGTCTGGGATTGGCCAGCAAGTGGGTGGCCATCTACGCGATAGGCGGCTTCGGGGCGATCGTGGCCTTCCGAGGACTCGCCGCAGTCTTCCCCGTATTCCGCCTGCGCGCCGCCTCCGCCGAGTCTGACGGCACGCAAGTAGTCCTGGACACCCTGAGCGTCGGATCGGTGTCCCAGGAAGGGCAGACCCAATCCGCAATCGGCGCGGTCGACGTCGAAAGTGACTCGGGACAGGCTCGTTCGGCCTCGGTTCTGGGAAGTCTGCTGACGCTGCTCCTGCAGCTAGTCGCGCTCGTGGCCATCCCCGCGGCCCTTTACGTGGCTTCCTACGGCCAGTTCTTCCTCATGGGGCATGACCTGTCCCAGTTCGTGGAGCTGCAGCGGCAGATGTGGTGGTATCACACTAACCTGGTGGCCACCCACGACTACGCTTCGCGCTGGTGGACCTGGCCGCTCCTAGGTCGGCCGGTGTGGTTTTATGTCGATCGGACCGACACGACCATCGCCAATATCTACAACCTGGGCAACCCGCTCATCTGGTGGCCCATCCTGCCGGCCCTGGTCTACCTGGCGTACCGCTACCTGCGCAACGCCACCTGGGCCTCCGCGGTGATCCTGATGGGCTACCTCATTCAGTGGCTGCCATGGGAAGCCTCGCCGCGCATCATGTTCTTCTATCACATGCTGCCCAGCCTGCCCTTCGGCGTGCTCGCCCTAGCCAGCAGCTTGCAGCAACTCTGGGGTCGAGGAAAACTCTCCCGACGCGTCGTGCTCACCTACCTACCGCTAGTGGTCGTCTCCTTCATCTTCTTCTACCCCATCTGGACCGGCTGGCCGCTAAGTTTCGATTCGTTCAACCTGCGTATTTGGGTGCCGAGCTGGCGATAGTGAGTCACCTGTTCCCATCTGTGCTTACCTGCGTTACAATACCCAGGAGAAGCCAGGGCATGAGGTTCGATACATGAGTCCAAAGCTGCCGCGCGTGACGGCGATGCAGACTATACGGGCATTGCACCGCGATGGCTGGTACGATGATGAGCAGGCGGGTTCGCATCTTAGCCTGCGTCATTCCCAGAAACCGGGGAAGGTGATCATACCTGTACACGCTGGCAAGACTTTGAAGCCGGGGCTACTGGCCCGTATCTTGAAAGACTCCGACCTGACAGTCGATGAGTTCAGGAGATTGCTATGAGGCGGTACACGATTCTGCTAACGCCCGATCTGGAAGAAGGCGGCTATGTCGTGGACGTGCCGGCTCTGCCAGGGTGCCACACACAAGCCGACACGCTGGAGGACGCGATCGCCAACGCGCGGGAAGCTATCGCCGTCTGGATAAGATCAGCTGAGAAGCATGGTGAGGAAATTCCCGAGGAGCAAGCAGCACCGCAGGTCATTACCATCGATGTTGCTGGTTAGGATTCGACTGCTGACGTACATCACTTGCCCGGCATCTTGCTAGGCGGCGCGACCCTCAGCGATAGGCTACGCCCAAACAGCACCGGCAGTTGCGGCTTCTCTTCCCTGGGGAGACTGAAGGCGAAGCGGGAGCCCTTGCCAAGCTCGCTCTCCACCCAGATGCGACCGCCATGGGCGTTTACGATGGCTCGGGCGATGAAGAGTCCCAAACCCGCCCCCTGGGTCTGGCGCGCCAAACGGCTATCGACACGATGGAAACGCTCGAAGATGCGAGACTGCTCGCGCAGGGGAATACCGATGCCGTCGTCGGCCACAGTAACGATGACCTCGTCCGATGAGGTCTTGCCCTCGATGCGGATGGTGGTCCCATCCTTCGAGTACTTGATAGCGTTCTCCACCAGATTCACTAGCACCTCTTCCACTCGGTCGCGATCGGCTAGAACGGAGGGAAAGCCGAGAGCGAACTCCGAGACGAAGCGGTGCTGGCTACGGCGTCCCTCGAAGCGCCGGATCAACCGCCGCACCAACTCAGGCAAAGCCACCGGCGAGAGCTCCAGGTGTACGTCGCCGGCTTCGATGCGCGAGACGTAGAGGAGGTTGGTCACCATCCGACTGAGACGATCGGCCTCGTCCTCGATCGCGGCCAGCCCTTCACGAACGGACTCCTCCTCAAAGTGCGCATCCTCGCGGCGCAGGGTGCCCGCGAAACCTTTGATGATGGCGATCGGCGTCTGAAGCTCGTGGGAGATTACTGAGACGAAGACAGAGCGCATCTCCTCCGCCTCGCGCTGTCGACTCACGTCGCGTACGCTGGCGATAGCGCCAATCGACGCATCCTCCGACGAGTGCAGCAGCGAGTAGGTGACGGAAACCTCGACCATCTGCCCATCCCTGGTTCGCAGTTGTCCCTGCAGATCGGCCCTCTGTCCCTCCACGGGCGGATTCGCCAACGGGCACCCGGCGATGCACATCTCACGCCCGCCGGACGTGGTGAGCTTTAGCAGCGCGTGACATGGCCGTCCCAACATCTCGGTCCGCCCGAAGCCGGTCAGACGCTCCATGGCGGCATTCAGGCCAGTGATCCTCCCATCGGCGTCTAGGGTGACTATCCCATCGGCGGCATGCTCGACGACGGTTTCCACCTTGCGCTTCTCGTCGCCCAGGCGCTGCAGCAGAGTAGTATACTCCACAGCGCTGGCTACGTGATCGGCCAAGAGCCGCAATCGATCGTCGCTACCGCCTGGACCACCCGCCACCAGCACGGCGATCACCCCGGTCTGACCCAGTCGCGTGCGAAACGGCTGCACGATAACCCCGTCGGGCACTGCGTGCTCCCTCTGGAGATGGCGCTCCAACTCCTCGCATCCGCCGGTCGCCGCGGCCAGCCGCTGACCGATCTCGCCGGTTAATGAGACAAGCTCGTCCGTTCGCGATCCATAGGTCACCCGTGTCTGAGGGGACTGCCCCGAGCCCTGCCATAGAATGACAGCCGCGCTATCCCCCCCCACCATGCTGGCTGCCTGCAACGCAATCGTAGCCAATCGCGCCTGCAGATCGCGCTGCGCAGTGGATCCGTCCATCGTTAACTCTCTGAGAAGACCGCTGCGGTTTCGGAAACCGCGGCGGTCTCGGGCGGCGGCCCAACTGCACCATCGCCGCAACGTGATACTGACTTGAGGAACGACGCGCTAACTGGTAGATCCACCAAGTCCCTTACGTTTTCGTAGCGGCGGACGGCTCTGTCCGCCGGGGGGTGGGGTAGGGCGCGCCCCTGCTCCACCTCTGGCGGACGCCTCTGTCCGCCAGGGGCAAGGCGGGGGCGCGCCCTACCCCCTGGCGGACACGGCGGTCCGCCGCTACGGGTGTCGATTAGACTTGGCGGATGCACCATTAACACCTCTCCCGGACAGCAAACGGGGTTGGGGCGACAAAAGGGGAAAAGGACCTCTCGTACCATCCCTTTTCGCCTTTTCCCCTTTTGCCCTTTTCGCCCACCCCGTATTCTAGCACACGGTCCAGACCCCACCAAACCCACCCATCTTCCGCCACATCGACCGCTCTCTATTTTTTGGTTAGGTTGGTTGTGTTATACTAAATGTGAATAGCCGGAGTGAGGCATCAGCGGCGATGGCCCAGATCAGGGCTAGCCAACTAAAGCGCTGTTGGCACAATAATAGATCGACTTTTTGGGAGGTCCCCATACTGCGGACACAAGCAGGTGGGGGTTTTTTGTCCGACTGGCATTGCGGTCCATCGCCGGTCAATTCGCCTGATCACTCAGTGAGGAGGCGTTGTTATGACATCGACAGATAAGTCGACCGCGGCATCGGCCGCCGACACGAGCCGACACATGGCGCTCGGTTTGAGCGAGCAGAACCTCAAGGAGATGTATCACAAACTCCTGCTCAGCCGGGCTCTGGATGAGCGCACCTGGATGCTACAGCACCAGGGAAAAGCACCTTTCGTCATTTCTTGTCAGGGCCACGAAGCGGCCCAGGTCGGCAGCGCCTACGCCTTGCGCGCCGGCCGAGATTGGCTGCTTCCCTATTACAGGGACGTGGGCGTCGTTCTGACCATCGGCATGACGCCGCGCGAGCTCATGTTGGCATCGCTGGCTCGCGCCGCGGACCCATCCAGCGGCGGTCGGCAGATGCCCGGGCACTTCGGTCACGCCCGCCTGCGTATCATTTCTGGCTCAAGCCCGGTAGCCACGCAGATTCCCCAGGCCTGCGGCGTGGCGCTGGCCTCCAAGATTCGCCATGAGGACGACGTGACCGTCGTCTACTTCGGCGATGGAGCCACGAGCAAAGGCGATTTCCACGAGGCCATGAACTTCGCCGGCATCCATCGTCTCCCCGTCATCTTCATCTGTGAGAACAACGGCTGGGCCATCTCCGTGCCTCAGCACAAGCAGATGGCCATTCGGGACGTGGCCGATCGCGCCGAGGGCTACGGCTTCCCCGGCGTGGTCGTGGATGGCGGCGACGTACTTGCCGTCTACCAGTCCACCAAACAGGCTGCGGAGAGGGCGCGACGAGGTGAAGGTCCAACGCTGATCGAGGCTAAGGTGGTCCGCATCACTCCCCATTCCAGCGATGACGACGACCGTGCCTACCGCGATCGCGCCGAGGTGGAAACCTGGAAGGTCACCAAGGACCCCATCATCCGTTTTCGCAAGTATCTGATGGACGCGGGCATTCTGACAGAGGAAGAGGATAAACGTCTGCACGAGCGTGTTACATCGGAGGTAGACGACGCCACCGACTTCGCGGAGAAGAGCCCGCTTCCAAGGCCCGAGAGCGCCCTGGAGCACGTCTTCGCGGAATGAGTCAGATAAGGAGCTGGACATCATGCCAGTCATGACATTGCTTGAGGCGGTGCGGGAGGCGCTGCAGGAGGAGATGCGGGAGGACCCGCGCGTCATCGTGCTAGGCGAGGACGTGGGAGCCAAGGGTGGCGTCTTCAAGTCCACGGAGGGCCTGCAAAAAGAGTTCGGCGAGGAGCGGGTCATCGATACTCCACTGGCCGAATCATTGATCGTGGGCGCTGCCATTGGCGCCTCCATCAACGGCTTGCGACCGGTGGCCGAGATCCAGTTTGCCGACTTCATTCACTCGGCCATCGACCAGATCGTGAGCGAGGCCGCGCGGCTACGCTACAGATCCAACGGTATGTTCAACTGTCCTATTGTGATCCGAGCGCCGTTCGGAGGCGGGGTCCACGGGGCTCTGTATCATTCCCAGAGCCTGGAGGCCCTCTTCTACCACGTGCCAGGGCTCAAAATCGTGGCGCCGTCCACGCCGTACGACGCCAAGGGTCTACTCAAAGCGGCCATCCGGGACGACGATCCGGTCCTCTTCTTCGAGCACAAGAAAGCCTATCGCTTGATCAAGGGCGAGGTACCCCAAACGGACTACGTGCTGCCGATCGGAAAGGCCGAGATTCGGCGCCGCGGGGATGATATTACTCTCATCAGCTACGGCTTGATGCTTCACCACTCGCTGGAGGCCGCCGAGGCGCTCAGCAAGGAGGGCATCGAGATCGAGGTCATCGACCTGCGCACAATCGCTCCGCTCGACATGGAGACCATTCTAGCCTCGGTAAAGCATACGGGCAAGGTCATGATCGTCAACGAGGACAACAAGACCGGCGGCATCGGGGCGGAGATCGCGGCCTCTATCGTCGAGGTCGCCTTCGAGGACCTGGACGGTCCCATCGTACGAGTGGCCGGTCCGGATATTCCCGCGGTCCCATTCAGCCCGCCGCTGGAGGAGTTCTTCCTCCCCAACCCGACCAAGATCGCGGAAGCGGCCCGCCAATTGGCGGAGTATTAGTAGCCAACCGAAACTGGGTGAAAGCTATCGGAGAGGCTCTGGAAAGTTTTCGCCAGAATAGGGGGAACATGAGCACCAAGGTCACCATGCCACAACTCGGCGAGAGCGTCGTCGAGGGGACCATCGCACGCTGGCTAAAGAAGCCTGGCGATCACGTCGACAAATACGAGCCTTTGGTCGAGGTAATGACAGACAAGGTGACCGTCGAGGTGCCCTCCACGGTCGCGGGCAACCTGCTGGAGATCTTCGTCCCGGAGGGTCAGACGGTGGCCGTGGGCACCGAGATCGCGGCGATCGAAGAGGCGCCGATGCCGGTGGCAGCCGGTTCAGGCGACGGCACTCACGTGGCCGCCGCCCGCGCGGC
>SCTZ01000147.1 GCA_004297765.1 Chloroflexota bacterium
CGCGCACCCTTCGGCTCGGCTCAGGGCAGGCGCCGAAGAATCCGCGCCCTGGGGATACGGATTCTTCGCGCTGCGGCGCTCAGAATGACAGGTAGCGTCTTCTCTGTGGTCGAACACTAGATAGGCTGAGGTGGGGCAATGTCGAGACAAACGATGTAGTGTGGCACGCTCCGAGGGCTAGCCAGGGACGAGACAAGACAGGAATCTTCACACAAGGAGAAGAACGTGCTCATCAGCGATATCATTCGGCAGAACGCCTGGTACTTTCCAAACCATCCCTGCCTTATCCAGGGCGACGTGCGTCTGACCCAGGCAGAGGTCAACCAGCGCTCGAATGCATTAGCCAACGCTCTGATGAAGCTAGGTGTAAACAAAGGGGATCGTCTGGCCATCCTCACCGCCAACTGCTACAATTACCCGGAGATATATTTCACGGTGGCCAAGGCGGGCATCATCGGCGTGCCACTCAACGTCCGTCTGGCCGTCCCGGAGCTCAGAAACTACCTGCGCTACACGAAGCCCAAGGCCCTCATCGTGTCCGCAGCCTTCGCTGAGGCAGGGAAGAAGCTGGCCCAGGAGGTACCGGGTCTGGAGCACGTGATCGGGCTGGGCGCGGAACATCCCTTCAACCTGAACTACGACGCCTTGATCCGTGAGAGTTCCAAGGAGCTGCCACAGGTCTCCGTATCGCCGAATGATCCCTACGTACTTGGCGCCACCAGCGGCACCACCGGTATTCCGAAAGGCGCCATTCTCACACAGCGCAACGCCGTCGCATCTATGATGATCTGGACCAACGAGATCGCCTGGCCGCAGTTTGGAGCGATGCTCCAGGCCATTCCGCAGTTCTTCAACCCGGGCGGTCCGGCGAACATGATACCGCTCATCAAGGCCGGCGCGGTCATCGTGCTGCCAGACTTCTCACCGCAGGTCTGGATGGAGACTGTCCAGAAGGAGCGACCATTCCATAGCATCCTGGTTCCCACCATGCTGAACATGGTTGTGAGCCATCCGGACGTAAGCAATTATGACCTTAGCAGCCTGAAAGCCATGTGTCTTGGCGGTTCGCCACTGTCGCAGGCCCTGCTGAAGCGAGCCATCGAGGTCTTCGGCAACATCTTCTACCCCATCTACGGCATGTGCGAGACCTACTCTAACGGCACGATCCTCCGCCGTGCTGACCTGGTGACCGAGGGAACTCCCGCGCAGCTCAAACGTCTTGGCTCGGTCGGACTCCCCATCCAGAACGTGGAAGTGCGGGTGGTCAACGACAAGGACGAGGACATCGCCTGGGGCACCGGCGAGGTGGGCGAAATCATCATCCGTGGCGACCAGGTCAGCGACGCGTACTGGGATATGCCGGAGGAGACCGCAGACTCCCACAAGAACGGCTGGTTCTATACTGGGGACGTGGGTACCCAGGACCAGGAAGGCTACATCTTCCTGGTGGACCGCAAGAAGGACATGATCATCACCGGGGGCATCAACGTCTACTCGGTAGAGGTAGAGGCGGCCATCAGTTTGCACCCGGCCGTGATGCAGGTGGCCGTGATCGGCGTGCCGGATCAGGAATGGGGAGAGGCCGTCAAAGCTATCATCGTGCTGAAGCCCGGCGCCAGCGCGACGGAAGAAGAGATCATCCAGCACTGCAAAGAGGAGCTAGCCTCGTACAAGAAGCCGAAGTCGGTGGAGTTTCGGGAGTCATTGCCAGTTGGCGGAACAGGCAAAATCCTCAAGAAGGACCTGCGCGAGCCTTACTGGGCTGGCCAGGAGAAACGGATCCACTAGCGCCCAACCCCCTGCATCGTCATTCTGAGGCGCTCTTTTCTATTCTGAGGCGCGCACGCCGATCCTTCCGCAGAAGGACGCGCCCCTGGGCCTTCGTGCGGCAGAGGGTACGGATTCTTCGCGCTGCGGCGCTCAGAATGACAAGAGTCCACTGAAATAAGGTCAAGCTCACGGGCAGGGTCGATGGCAATCCCCACTTTGGCGCCCAGGGGGCGCCGAAATAGGGAGGAGCGCCACGAATAATGGCATTTTGCCGGGGACTTC
>SCTZ01000148.1 GCA_004297765.1 Chloroflexota bacterium
ACAGATGCCCTCCGCTTTGAGGGCTGGGTAGTGATAGCCCCATTCGTTGGTCTGCTCGGAGACCTGGAGCGCGTCTACTGGGCAGACCGTGACGCAAATCTCGCAGCCTTTGCAGCGTGCCGCGTTGATCGTGACAGTTCCGCTTCGCATTGCCATACTAGATCCTCCAATGATCTTCATGCCGTGTTTCCTGGTATAAAGCAAGCGCCCCTGGGTCTATCGCAACCGAAGGTTCTTGGTTGCCCCCATCGCGAGAAGACCCAGGATAAGAATCACCCCCCTCTGGAGTTGGATCAAGGCCTGGTCCAGGCCGGCCACGGACATGCCAGTGGACAAGATAGCCAAAAGAGCGGCCCCGAGGAGTGTCCCCCGTATCTTGACACTGGCGGTCTTGCCCAGGGTCGCGCCGATAAGCGCGGACGCGTAGGCATCAAGGAGATACGATTCGCCTTGCCCGACCGTCGCGTTGCCCACGTGCGACATCAGAATAGCCCCGTACAGACCGGCCACGCTGCCCGTGATAACGTACGCCAGAATGCGATGCTGAGAGACGAATACGCCCCGCAGACGCGCCGATTCCAGACTATCGCCGATGGCCCACATGTTCCGACCGGCCTGCGTCTGCGTCAGAAACAAGCCCAGTAGAACCGCGAGAGCCACCAGTAGCAGGAACTCGAATGGCACACCCGCGAACTTCTCCGTGGCGAACCCATACAGGGGCGACGTCGGAGAGAGAATCACATACCCGCTCTGCAGTTGGCGCATGGCGATGCCCCCGGCAACGGCGCCAACCGCCAACGTGGCCACAAAGGCCGGAAGACCGACCAGGGCTACCAGAGCTCCGTTGAGCACTCCTGAAGCCGCCCCAACAAGGGTGGCTACAGCGAGAGAGGCAGGAAGAGGCAGACCTCCAAGTCGGCCCACCACGATGCCCGCCAGTGACGCCACAGAACCCACCGACAGGTCGAAATCCCACATCACCAGCACCGTTGTCACAGCCAGTCCCAGGATGCCGAAAAGGGCCATGTTCTGAGCGATGACGTTCAGGTTATTGGCGTTCAGGAAACCTGTCCCTAGCCAGACCGAGAAGCCCGCAAACAGGACCACGACCACCACAAGAAGACCATACTCCCGTAGGGACCACGACATAGCTCGCAATAGCTGCGCGCTCAGATTGTGCTTTCGCAGGACCCCTGTGGCCTCCATCTTTACCCAAACCTCTTGCCAAAGCTCGGTCACGCGGACGCGACCATCGGTCGCCATGTCCGATCCAATCTTCTACCCGGTCGCCATCAAGCGTGCAGAGAGACCTCACGTCCCGGAGATGCGCCCTCCCAGGCGCGCCAGCATCAACCCAAACACAAGGGCCAACCCGGAGCTGACCTTGACCTGCCAGGCATCCAGATTGATCAGGTAAAGGCCGTTGAAAAGTATGCCCAGTATGATCACCCCGACAATCGTGCCGTAGAGATTGAACTGTCCCAACGAAAACGACACCGCTCCCAGGAACGCCGCGGCGTACGCGTCAAAGAGAAATCCGGCCCCCGCCTGAACGAAGCCGGCGCCCTGATCCGAAGCGATGAAGACGCCGGCCATGGCGGCATACAGCCCGAGCAAGACAAAGGCACTGGTCTTGACCACTGGCAGATTCACCCCCGCCACCCTTGCCGCGACGGCGTTCTCCCCCACAGCCCGCATCAGGTGCCCTAGCTCTGACCTTACCAGTAGCAGCCACATAAGAAGCAGCGCCCCCACCAGGAGAACGATAAAGGCGGGAACGCCGGCCACGTCGCCCTGAGCAAGACCCCGCAGAGCCGCCTCGGTGGGCAGCTTTTTGGGCGGTCCTCCGCTGTAGAGGAGAGATGCAGCGGTCAGGACTGCCCCCGTGCCAAGAGTGGCAACGAACGAGGCGAGCCCAAGAGACGAAACGAGATAGCCGTTAAGCAGGCCCACCGCCATGCCCAACGCCAGAACGAGCACAACCACCCAGAAGCTTGGCATTCCCTGGGTGATCAGACCGGCGGCCAGAAGGCTGGACAGCGAGACCACACCCGGGAAGGAGAGATCGAACTCCTTCACCGTCAGCACGACCGTCAGCCCCGCGGCGATCAGAGCCAGGGCCGTCGAGTGCCTGATGATGCCTCGCACGTTGTCGATAGACAGAAATTCCGATGGCCGGGCGGAGACGAACACCACCATCAGCGCCAGCAGGAGAATGGGACCGGACAGAGCGCCGATGCGATGATAGTCCAGCCTGCCCAGCACCGAGACGCGTCCATTTGCTGCAAGGTCCTTATGCACTGTACTCCCTCGGCCCCTGTTCTTCGTACGTCAGCCGCAGGATACGCGCGTCGTTGATTTCTCCGCCGCGTAGCTCCGCGACAACTCGGCCGCCGTGGAACACCAGCACTCGTGTACAGATGAGGGATAGCTCCTCGGCGTCGTTCGCGCTGTAGACGACGCTCGTGCCCTGCTCCGCCAGTTCGCGGACGACCCGGAAGACTTCGGCCCGGGCGCTGACGTCGATCCCTTCTGTCGGCTCGTCCAGCAACAGCACCCGAGGTCCGAGTCCGATGACCCGACCGAACATCACCTTCTGTTGATTACCACCACTCAGATTATCCACCGGTTGGTCTGACCCGGCACCATAGATCTGCAACCGGTTGACGGTGTTCTTGGTGTAGAACTGCTGGCTGCCGTGATTCACCAGTGGCAGCCAAGACTTTAGTCGGTGCTTCCATAGGTGCGACGCGGTCATGTTGAAACAGAGACCTTGCCGACCAAAGAGGCCCGCGACCTTGCGGTCTCGCGGCAAGAGGGCCAGCCCCATGCGCTTGGCCTCGCGGACGTCCCGGGCGAACGGTCTTTCATGACCGTCCATGCGTAGCGTGCCACCACAGGCGCGCTCCAAGCCCGAGAGAACGGCCAGCACTTCTTCCTTGCCCGAGCCCTCCAGTCCGGCGAGACCCAGGATCTCGCCCTGGCGTACCTGAAAGGAGACCTCACGCAGAACGGAGCCGGTCAGACCGTCAATCTCCAAATGCACGTCTCCCTCGCTCGGATGATCCCGACCGCCCGGCTGGAGGCCAGCCATCGCCTGATCCCAGGATATGCCGGCGACCAGATCGAAGAGCCGTGGCTTGTCGTACGCCGTGACGCGGTCATCGGCCACGACGCTGCCTTCCCGCATGACCACCAGCCGGTCTGATATCTTGAGAAGCTCGTCCAACTGATGACTGATGAGGACGATGGCCACCCCCTGATCCTTGAGGAGACGCAGGACAGCATGGAACCTCTCCACCTCCTGCGCCTCCAAGGCCGAGGTGGCCTCGTCGAAGATTACCAGCCGCCTCTTCCTCAAGAGAGCCCGCGTGATCTCCACCAAACGCTGGTCCATGGGCAGGAGATCACCTCCGCGTGCTCGAAGGGGGAAACTGATCCCCAGTTCCATGGCTCTGGCTAGGATCTGCTGCTCCATTGCCGACCAATCGATCGCCCTGTAGACCTTCCGTGGATACGGGTGTCCCAGCCAGACGTTCTCGACCACACTGAGGTTGGGCAGCAGCCGCTCCTGCTGATCCACAACCCCGAACCCCAGGTGCTCGGACTGAGCCCGGTTCCGGATCTTGACGGAGTGGCCGTCCAGCAGGATCTCACCCTTGTCCGGCTGAATAGCACCCGTCAGCACCTTGATCAAGGTCGACTTGCCTGCACCATTATGCCCGGCTATTCCCACAACCTCCCCGGCCCAGATGTCGAGATCGACGTCCCGCAGGACAATCGTTCCACCGAACTTCTTCGTCAGGCCCCGAACCCGCATGAAAGGCTGCTGTTCGGCGATCGTCATCTTGGAGTTCGCCTCCCCTACTTCGGTCCCGGCCATATGATGTATTCCATACCCGCTTGCGGTCCAGCCTTGAACCAATCGTCGATCTTGGCGGGCTTCTTGGTCAGGATACCATTGGACTGATAGATCACCGGCGCCGACGGCTTGCCGTACTTTAGGATCATGTAGGCTTGCTCGGCGGCAGCGACGCCATGAGAACCCTCCGGCATGGTACCCGCGGCGGTCAAGCAACTGCCCCATAGCTCGTGGGCAGCACCGGCTGTAAGGATGCTGATGATCTCGACCGAACTGTTCAGGGCTTTCTTCGCGTTGCAGGCGCCGATGACAGGGTCTTCCCAGCTAATCCAGATGACGTTGATCTCGGGACGGCGCTGGAGCATGGCCTGTACTCCCTGCTGCACGCTCCCGATCACGTTAGTGAGATCGATCTCTAGCCGATCCACGACCTTGACCTCAGGATAAGCCTTCAAGGCAGCCATGAAATTCTCTTCCCACAGAGACGCGGTGGAGAGCATCTTACTGTTGACGACGCCCACCGCGGCCTTGCCCTGAAAGCGATCCCCTATGTACCAGGCCAGCTTGGAGGGTGCGTCGGCGAGGTCGTTGGGCATGGCCACTGTGACGTTGGGTCCCCATGGAGCATCACTGCCGATATAGGGAATCTTAGCCTGGGCGGCACGCTGCAACTGGGGGCCGAGCACGTCAGGCGGCATGGTCGTATTGTAAATGAGGTCGACCTTCCGGGAGACGAAATCGTCCATGGCGGCGGCCGCCTTGGTGTAGTCGCCGGCCGCATCGACCACCTGTATTTTCCAACCCAGCTTTTCTCCGCATTCCTGGAAGCCCTTGATGTGCGCCACAAGTCCCTGGTCAGTCCCCACTAGCGAGACAGCACCTACCGTCTTTCCCGTCAGGGCCGGGTCCGGTTCGGGGCATTTGGGTATCCAGCGCTCTCCACCGACCACTTCCTGCGGTGTGGGCGCACCAACACGCAGCCCTGCGCCCGACGCCTGCGCGGGCGATGCCTGACCGCCAGTCGGCTGAGAACTGCTGGCCGCGGGCGCCGGTTGGCTTGTCTTGCTGTTGTTGTCGCTGCTACAGGCCGCCACGAGCACCAGGACCCCCAAGAGTCCAGCCACGATGAACGTGCATTTCCACTGTTTCACGCGGAAACCCTCCTCTTCTTTCTGACCTACTGGCTGCCATTAGCATTTGCGCCGCTTCGACGCTACTACCCAACCGTGCGCGCCTGGTATTTCTCCACCTCCTGAGCACGGAGTGTTCGTTTGAGGATCTTGCCCAGAGCGTTGCGCGGGAATTCCTCCACGAACTCCACCGCCTCGAGGCGCTTGTACCGGGCCAGGCGTCGTTCGATGAGATCCATGAACTCTAGATCGCTCGCACTCGCCTCAGGACGAAGACGAATGAAGGCCTTCGGCACCTCCCCCAGCCGATCGTGCGGGACGCCTACCACGGCACATTCGAGAACACGCGGATCCTCCTGTAGGGCTCGTTCCAGCTCCGCCGGAAAGATGTTGTTGCCACCGCGAATGATCATGTCCTTCTTGCGATCCACCACATGGACAAACCCGTCCTCGTCAAGCCTGCCAAGGTCTCCCGTATGGAGGTATCCTCCTTTGAGCGCCTCCTCCGTCGCCTGTGGGTTCTTCCAGTATCCAAGCATGGGCTTGTACAGCCCAGCATAAGAACCGCTGGTCTGAGGTCCCGCACAGATCTCTCCAACCTCCCCGATAGGCAATGTCCGGTCGTCGCCGTCGACGATTTTGAAGGACAAGTGTGGCAAAGGCAGTCCAACGGCCGCATGTTTTATCGGTCGATCGATGGGGTCGAGCGTGTACGCGTTGGGGGATTCCGTCATGCCGTAGGATTGCAGCATCTTGAGACCGAAGCGCTGCTCGATACGGCGGCGCAGCTCAGGTGGGGTGGGAGCAGCTCCGAAGACGACGTAGCGCACCGAGCTGAAATCCGCCGCTTCTGGCATGTGAACTATGTCATAGAGGACCGTTGGTACGCAGGCAAAGAAGGACGGCCGCGTGATCTCGACCGTGCGGGCAAAATCCCGAGCCTCGATCCGCTCCACGAGAATAGCGCTACTCCCCAGATACCAGGCGAAGATGATGCCGATGAGCGATGCGTTTGAATGGAAGCAGGGCAACGGCTGCATGATATTGTCTCGGTCCGTGAGATCCAGGTAGTCACGGAGAGCCTGCATTGAAACGATCATGTTATAGTGACTGATCATTGCGCCCTTGGGGAAGCCAGTGGTACCAGAAGTGTACGCGATAACGGCCAGGGCATCCGGGTGGAGGTCCTGTACTCGATAGTTGACATCGCCTCTTGCCAGGAGCCCAGCGAAGTGTATCGCTCCAGGCACATCTCCCGCTCCCACCGTCACCACAGCCTTGAGGTGTGGCAATCGATCGCGAACTCTTTGAATGATCTCCGCTCCCTGGGACGAAGCGAAGACAACGACTGCTTCCGCATTGCCTAAGATATACGCCGTCTCTTCCTCCCGAAACATCACGTTCACCGGCACTTCCACCGCTCCCAAGGCCCAGGTAGCATGCGTGCAGAAATGGAATTCCGGCCAGTTGGGAAGCATGACCGCCACCCGATCGCCCCGCTGCACCCCCAGATTCCTGAGCCCGTCGGCGAGGCGACACACGATTTCGTGGACCTCACCGTAGCTCCAGGATCGGTCATTGAAGTAGAGAGCGACACGGTCAGGGTTGTGCGAAGCATGCTGCTCTAAGAACAGGGAAACGTTCATCGATCGGACCTCCATCAGTCAAGATGGCGCAATTGTCAGCTCCGATTGATCGAGATCTGGCTACGAATTCGGGTGGGCTCGAGCCATAAGAGCGTATCTTGGGAGCGCGGGCGTCTCGCCCGCCAGTCAGCCAACCCACGCGCGGGCGAGACGCCCGCACTCCCAGGCTGCATCGTCTCACGATTGTGACGGGGTCGCGTCCAATCCGCAGCGACAGAAGTAGCTTCATGGCGGCCCATCACGTCAATCAGTCTGCAAAGCGAGCGTGGCCGTAGGCCAGCGGGTCTACTGGGCCCCCGTCCCCAATGTGGGGACAGGGGCCGAATGCGCGAGCGAATTGGACTCCGCCCTGCAGCGCCGTGCAGTGGCGGGCATTCGCCTCACGCTATGGGGCTAGTCCCCCAGGTTACGAGGCCTCGATGGCCTCTGTCTCGAAGCAGACCTGGCAGCTTGGACAGTAAAGCCTGCGCATGAGCAGCTTCGGCTCGCCTACCGGCGGAGCGACCTCCACCCCACAGACCTTGTCCATAAAGCCCACCAGATCGCTCTTGATTGTGATGGCATGGGCTTGCCAGTTGTCATCCGCTCCGCACAGCACGGTCCCGCACTGATTGCACTGGATAACCTTCTTGCTATCCTGCTCAACCACTTCCAGGTAGATGCCGTATCCCTTTACTGTTGCATTCTTCATATCACGTCACCCTCGCCCTTTTTGCGGCGCTCCCTGATCTCCTGCCGCTTCCTCTGGGTTGCCTGCACGTCCAGTTGCAGCGTCTGGGGATCGACAATAACCCCATAGGCCCGTTCGGCGGCCTCGACGGAGATCCAGTCCTCCTGCACGTCTTTCTCGACTCTCTCGGGATCCCGCAGCAACGGGTCGCCGACACCCCCACCGCCGCCGACCGTTTGGTGAAGAACCTCTCCCACCTTCAGCGGTATGCCGGTCTGTTTGTTGCGCAAGGTTCGGGGCTCTGCGCCCTCGATCTCCTCAGGAGTGGCTATGCATTTACCCGTTCTTTGCATCTGCTGGAGCACGTCCACGTTCTCGATGATGTGCTGCGGGCAGCACGCGGATGGATAGCCTCCCGCAGCCCCGTAGGTGGGCACGTGAGTAGCCTGATTAGCAACCGTCCCCACCATGTCCGAGACCGATGGCGTCCAAGCGACGTCTATCCCAGGACCGCCACGGTACGTGCCCGGGCCACCCGAGTCCTTGTAGATTTTCCTCCATAGGTAGGTCACCGGGTACATCAACTCCTGCATCTCGACGTCCGGGATCCCCATGTACAGGGAGCACAGCGGCGTGCCGAGATGAAGGCCATCGAGGCCTAGAGAGGCGCCAGCCCCGGCCCCCCCAGCGTCCATATTCCCGAACACGGCGTAGCGGCCGTTCTGGTCCTGGGGCGCCGCGAACGTGGCGATGGGCCAGGTATTCTGGTATGCACCGCTAACGCGCCGCATGAACTCCGGATCCCTGGACTGTGCCATGGCCGTCGACATCTGCCGGTGGGTCATCTTATTGATCTTGTGCCCGTTGTCCGCGTGGGCAGAGGAGGTGGGAGCGGGCGGCACGCAATCGACGATGCTACCTTTCTCCGTGATCAACTTGATCGGGCGCAAGATGCCACTGTTTGGAGGAAGATCCCACGCCAGGAGGTTCATCAGCGGAGCATGAATGCCCAGTCCGAGCGTCGTTTGTATCAGCCCATTGATGATGCCGTCAGTCTGGGGATCCGAGCCTCGCAAGTCGAAGGTCAGGTCGCTTCCGCTGACGGTCATCTTGGACACCACCCGGAATAGCTTGTCCACGTGGCCGTTGTCCTCGATCCACTCGATAGCATTGTATTCCCCATCCGGCAAGCGCTCGATCCGCTTCCGTAGTGCCAGCTCGGATAGATCCTTGACGACCTCCTTGTACTTCAGGTACTCGTCCATGCCATAGCGATCGATCAGATCGCAGATCCTCCGCTCCGCCACCACGCAGGACGCATACATCGCGCGCATGTCTCCGATAACCCAGGACGGGATGCGTACGTTCGTCTCCAGCAACCGCAGCATGTCCTTTTTCCACACGCCGCGGTCCACGATCTTCGTGGCTGGAAACCGGATTGCCTCCGCGTAGCAATCCCGTGCCCCGGGATGCCACCCTCCCGGGACGCTCCCGCCGATGTCGATGACGTGCCCCTCGGTGAGAGCAAAACCGATCAACTCGTCCTTGTAGAAGATAGGGCGAATGATGTTAACATCGGCCGGGTGCCAGGTTCCTGCCGTGAACGTATCGTTAGCCAGCCAGGCATCCCCGGGGAAGATCTCATCCTTGTAGTCTTCCATGACCTTCTTGATCCCCAGAAGGTGCCCATGCATGAACCCCATAACGGCGTAACACATGACCACGCATTCCGGCTTCAGGTCGGTGATACACGTCGAGAAGTCATTGGCTTCGCTGATGACTGGTGAGCCCGCGGTCTTCAGCAAGACCGAAACCATCTCGTCCGTAATCCCACGGAACACGGTGCTATATATCTCTGCTTTGGCAGGATCAAACTCACCTACAAAGGCCATTCTGGTACCTCCTCAAAACTAACGTAGAGCTGTGCCGGCGCAAGGTAGAACAACGACACGACAAATTGATGGAGCACGTCCTCCGGGACGGCCCATTAGAAGCTCATGAGCAGGTTCTTTCTCCCGTCCATGTGCAGCGCGACGTCCTGGGGAACGTAGACCGTGTTGAAAGATCCCTCCACCAGCGCGGGACCTTTTATGCTCATGCCCGGTCTGATCCTATCACCATCGTAGATAGGCACGGTCTCATGGCTGTCGACATACGGGAGGAAGACTTTCCTGGCGCCTTTCAGGCTGGACGATGGATCCTCGGACGCGATGGCCGCCTCCAGCATGGGGACTGGCTTGCTATAGCTCACACCGGTCACCCGCACGTTGATGATCTCTATTTCGCCTCCCGTCCAGACAGTTCCTTTTCCATACAACCCCTCGTACTTCTTCTCAAACTCCTGGTACAACGGTCCCGCCACGTCTTGCTCGGTCAATGTCTCGGACGACACCGGAATGGTCAGCTCGTTGAACTGCCCCACGTACCGGATATCCGCCTCGCGGAATATGGCGGTGCTCTCCGTCTTGATTCCGGCGGCCGCAAAGTCTGACCGGACCTTGGCGGTCAAATCCGCAAAGATCTGGTTGATGGGGCCGATGTCCCGCCCTGCTCTGTAGTTGTAGCTTTGAACGTACTTGCGCTGGTAGTCGGTCCGGAGTAGCCCCCAGGCCGAAAACACCGGACCGAACTGAGGCATGATGACGTTCTTGACCTTGAGGATCTTGCACACCTCGGCTATGATGAGGGCGGAAGATCCGCCATAGGCCAGCACCGTGAATCCGGTGGGTTCGTATCCCTTCGCGATACTCACCGATCTCATCGCCTCGGCCGCGTTCGCCACGAGCACCTTGTAGACGCCTGACGACGTCGCGTTCAGGTCCCACCCGAGCTGACCCGCCACCTTGGCCATGGCAGACGCCGCCAACTCCTTGTTGAGCTTGATCTTGCCACCCAGGAAGAACTCCGGATTCAGGAGGTCCATCAGCACAAAGGCGTCCGTCAGGGTAGGCTCGCTGCCGCCTTGACCATAGCAGGCCGGACCAGGACGTGCTCCGGCGCTGCGCGGACCCACCTTCAGTAGACCGCGCGGATCGAGCCAGGCGATGCTCCCACCTCCCGCGCCAATAGACGTCACCGAGACCGTAGTGAGTCCGGTCAGAAAGCGACCAAGCCAAGTCCTGGCGTCGTAGCTATACTCGTTGTTGACGATGAGGGAGATGTCAAAGGTCGTGCCGCCGGTGTCCACGGCCAGCACGTTCTCCTGCCCAAGCATTTTGCCAAGAGTATTCGCCCCGATTACACCACCCACCGGACCGGAGCCCGCCAGTGAGATGGGGGATTTCAGGGATTCCTCAACCGTGGAGTAGCCCCCGGCGGAATGCATCAGGTAGAAGGGGAACTGGTAGCCCCACTCCTTGACTCTGCCCTCCAGACCGCCCACGTAGTTCTGTAGGATCGGCGACACGGCAGCATTCAACACCGTGGTCATCGTCCGCTCGTACTCGCGAATGATCGGACGCACCTCCGAGGATATGCATACCGTGAGATTGGGGTACATCTCCTTGATCACAGCCTTGATCTGCTGTTCGTGCGCGGGGTTCTTGAACGACCATAGCAGACTGACGGCCACGGCCTCTACACCCTTGTTCTCGACCAGATCCTTCACCACCTGCTTCACCTGGTCGCGGTTTAGGGGTACGAGAATATCCCCCTTGTGGTCGACACGCTCGTCAACCTCTACCGTATTCTCGTATTTGACCACCTCGGGAATGGGCACGTACTTGGTGATATCCGGCTCCACCGGCCGAAACGAGCCCTTCTGTCCGCCTTTAGCTATGCGCATGACATCCCGGAAGCCACGCGTCGTGATGAGTCCGGTCTTCGCGATGGCGAGCTGGACGATGGCGTTTGTGACGGCAGTGGTACCGTTGATCAGGAGATTACACTGCTGAAGCAACTGGGTGTGGCTGATCCCCACCTCGGAGGCCAGCGCATCCACACAGTTGAGAATACCTTCGACGAAGAATGGGGGCGTGGATGGGACCTTCGCCGCCCATTCCTGTCCGCGGTCGTCGAGGGCAGTGCCATCGGTAAACGTCCCGCCTACATCGATGCCAATCCTGTATTCGGTCATTCAAACCACCTCTCCGTGTTTCTCTGCACGTTTCGAAGTACCTGCACCCTGCCCACTCTTGCAGTGCTACCATGCAGTCTTGATCCTGGAGCCCCTATGCCTCGTGGCTTTCTGGCAGAAAGGTGCAATTCAGCCAGTCGTAGCCTCACATCTGCAGAGCCGCCTCACCTCCATTCGTTCATTTGCCTATGATTGGATCATTTCGATCACTCTTTAGATACCAGCGCCGATGCCAACTCCGATTGGTGCTCGCACAATCTCCGAAAGATATCGTGTGTCGCCAAGACGCAGACAGATCGAGGATCCATGCCTGTGCCGGCATCGGCCGGCTCAACCTCTGTTCAGACCAGCCTGGGACAGATACATGGCGCGATTAGGAGCGCGGCAGCCATCCTCATGGATGGCGAAGAGAAGGAGGCTAGAACATAAAGTCCGTTGATAGTAGATTAGCTGCTGGAGAAGCCTTCGTCCATCGCATCCGGGTGCTATCTCAGGTGCTATCTACTGCACCGTCTTCTGCGCATTTTCGATGTGGGGTCAATCCGACTCAGGTGCTATTTCAGTGGGGATGAGGGCGGCCGGGGTGGGGACCATCCACCACTTGTAGGTGGCTCGACGACGGTCGCCCAGGGATCGAGGACATCTCGTTTTTGGTTGTTTACTAGCATCCGTCCCTACGCAAAAGCCCTCCCTGACGCAGACTCCTGAGAACTGCCATGGAGAGACCGCGCCCCTTCTACCTGAGCCACGATCCCTTCGTCCAGCGCCCAGCGGAAGACAGCCATGCCGTCGCGCACGCCCAGCACCCCGATCTTCCTGCGAATGCTGCTGATGTGCGAGCGAAGCGTGTTGTCGGCTAGGTACAGACTGCGGGCGAGCTGCTCCCGGCGTGGACTGGAGTCGCCAGGCTCCTCCTGTCCTGAACGCTGCCCCAAGAGATAATAGAGCAGATAATACTGGATAAAGATGTCGATCTCGCGCCAGGTCAGGCAGTGGTGGTCCCGCAAACGGGCTAGCCCGCCCGGGTTGATCCAGGCATGGGAGACCGCATCGAGGATGCGACATCTGATCTCCTGGTCCTGACAATCCTTCAAGACGAGCGTCAGAGCTATCGTGTCGTTTGGCATCTGGACGACTGATTCATCCGCGACCTGCTCGTCCTCCGCATTAGGCTCGGGAGCATCATCATGCCGAAAAGGCAGGAAGGACTGATGCAGCACCGGTCCCAGCCGACGCTGGGCCAGCGTCCGTGCGTAGCTCGGCAGAATACCGCGTCGCAGCGCCTCGGCGCACAGCGGAGTCACGACAGCGGGATGCCAGAGGAAGAAGTTGTAGAGATCCTCCCTCGCCGCATATTCGAAAGCTTCGATCAGGAGTGAGACGCCCTTGTCTGCGTCATCCGCAAGAAAGCACAGCCGCGCTTGATAGAGCCGTGTACCGGCAAGGTCGTAGCGCAAATCCATGCTAGCGAATTCGTCAGTTGCCCGATCTAGCAGATGTTCTGCCGCGCTCAGGTCGCCTCGCTGCAACTCGATCGCCCCGAGGAGAGCCAGCAACCGCGCTACTTTGCCCCGCGACACCCGTGCCTCCGCCTGCTGGAGCTGCCGCCTGGCAACACTCGCGGCGTCATCCAGGCGTCCCTGGAGTAATCGCAGGTAGATCAGCTCCGGCTCATCATGCAGCGGCAGCTCCAGAGACTGGTAGACATCCTCAGCTTCCTCGAGCCGGTTCATCATTGCCAGGGTTGTGGCCTTGGCCAGGCTCGCAGCCTCGCTTGGATTTAGAAAACCGTACTTGTCGCTCATTTCCTTGGCGATGCAGAGATCCTCAAGTGCCTGCTCAAGCTCGCCCTTCGCCGCCCTCGCGGCTCCGAGCACGCAGAGCACGCTGGCTTGCACAACGTTCTTCACCCTCTCGCTGTCAAGCGGACAGATCTGTTGCGCCGTCTCAATGGCTTCCTTGATGCGCCCGCAACGCAAGTACGCCCAGGAGAGGTGACGCATCGCTCTGAGGCGGGCATGGCTGCGCGTCGCAACGTCGGCTATATGCGGGGCGCAACTGAGGGATTGCTCAGCCGCGGCGATTGCCTCCGACAAGCGGTCGTGCACCGCGTAGCAGACGGTGAGACCGGCCCAGACCTTCGACGCGAGCGCTGCGTCCCCTTCTTCGGCGGCTAGGCTCAGCGCCATGTGGAATTGGCGATCGCTTTCCTCGCTCTGGCCAACCAGATAGCTGAGCTTTCCCAGCTCGTACAAGAGCCTGGCCTCCAGCCCAGGCTCAGGTTGCGGCCCGGCCACCGCGCGAGCCTGTGATAGCACCTGATGGGCCAGACTCAACCGTCCCTTGAAGCTGAAGATGCGCCCCATATGGAGCAGCAGCCATGGGTCGGACTCGACCGCCGTCTTGGGCAACATATCCATCCAGCGCAGGACGGTTTCCATATTGCCGGCACGAATGGCTCCCGGCGCCCCCTTCCTTATCAGCGCAGCGGCATGAGCCCAGTCGCAGGCCTGATAGGCATGGTACAGCGCTGCCTCGACCATGTCACGCTCGGCGAAGTACCGGGCCGCGACCTGGTGCAGCACGGTCACCTCAGCCTCCCCAATCCGCCTGCGTAGACGCGTCTGCAAGAACTCCCGGAAGAGCGAGTGGTAGGTGTAGACCTCCTCCCGATCGCTAACCAGGGACAGGAAGATGTGGTTCCGTTGGAGATGTTCGAGCGTTTCGCGCGCGTCGGCGGCTTCCAGGATGGTTTCGCACAGCGGCGGGGTTAGCTGCTGGAGAATGGAAGATCGCTCCAGAAACTCCTGGACGTGCGGCGATTGTCCATCCACGATGCACTGCGCAAAGTAGTCGTACATAGAGTTGCGAGCCACGGCCAGGTCCATCAACTCAGCGATATCGGCAGTCCCCTGCTGAGAGATCCTCTCTCCAAGCATGGGCAATACTGCCGGCCAGCCTCCTATCCTCGTCACAAGCCGACCTACCTGCTCCGCATCGATCGTCAGACCATGGCAGCAGGATAGAAACTCCTGGACCTCGGCCTGGGTAAAAGATAGCTCCCACTCCCCCAGTTCGAGAAGCCCCCCGTATTGCCGCAGCCGCGCAATGTAACTGAGTTTTGGCTGCGCTCGCGACGCAATGCACAGACGCACGTTGGGTGGTAGATAGCCAAGAAGAATCTCCAGACAAGCGTTTGCGCTCGGCGCGTCACTGGCCGCATCGAAATCGTCCATGACAAGCACCAACTCGCGGCTCGCATTCCTTCCCAGCGCAGCCAAAAGGGTGGCAAGCGAACCTCTCCAAGGTTCCGGTCCCGTGCCGAACCATCCTTGGGTCTCGGTTGCTTCATCTGGCAGGCACCGAAGCACTGCCGCCAGTAGACCATTCACCAGCACCACCGGATCGGCATCGGCTTTGTCCGTCCGATACCAGATAGCCGGCAAATCCTGCGAGGCGATGAAAGACGACAGAAGCGTGCTCTTTCCATAGCCAGGTGCCGCGACGACGAGGATAACCTTGCCTTCTTTGAGCCCGCGATCCAGGCTAGCAAAGAGTCGCTGTCGAGGGATCACGTTGCGCCGGATCTCCGGCAGAAACTTCGTGACGAGGATCGAGCTACTGGAGATCCGCTGCAAAACCATCGCCCTCTCTCCTCCTTTGGCGATCGAATCGCCGAGGCAGTGGCAGGTTTACTTCCTCCGGATCGTTTCCATGGTCACAAGAAGGACGCCGAGCCAGACAACGATGGCGCTGATGAGGACGCGTATGATACGCAGGACAGCAGCCAAGATGAACACCGAGAGCGGGAATGCATCTGCGGAATGAAACCGTCCTCGCTGGTGTTCGGCTACTAGTATACCACAGAAGACAGATATTGATCACCGGAAAAAAGGCGCTTGCTGGGAGCGCCCGCCTAAGGCGGGCGCTCCCAGGCCCCGCCCTCGTGCCCTGTACCGGCCGTGGTTTATGACCATATCTCATCTAACAGCGAGCCCGCCGCGGTCTTCGGAGACCGCGGCGGGCTGCGTCGGCGATCCAACTACGCCGTCTCCGAGGGTGGTGCCGACTTACGGAACGACGCACTAACTGCGTCGTTCCTCAAGTGCAGCGAGCGGGCGGCGCAATTCCCTCGCCCTTTCGCAAAAGTTCATCATGCCCCTTCGGGGCACCAGCGATGAATGAAAACCTTCGATTTTCAGAGGAGGGAGAGGGAATCGTACGTCAGTCTTTGCGAAGGGAGAGGGGATGGCACGTCAGCTATCCCGATGTCATCGAGATCGAAGCGTGTCCATCCTTGCTCTTTCCGCTGAAGAACGTCCCACAAAGGACATCTCACTTGTGGAACGACGCGTTTAGTAAATCATCTCGATCACGGTGGCGATGCCCATTCCTCCGCCAACGCAGAGCGTCGCCAGACCGTAGCGACCGTGGCGTCGACGTAGCTCGTACTGCAGGGTGGTGATCAGGCGAGAGCCGCTGCATCCCAGTGGATGCCCCAGAGCGACGCCTCCGCCATTGACGTTCAGCTTCGCCATGTCCCATTCCAGCACCTTGCTCACGGCCAGAGTCTGGGCCGCGAAGGCCTCGTTGCACTCGATCAGATCCATGTCAGCCAGGGTGAGCCCGGCGCGCTGGAGCGTCTTGCGCACGGCTCCGACGGGTCCCATGCCGAAATGAAGGGCGTCCACGCTGTGCGTGCCCATGGCTACAATGCGCGCCAATGGACGCACGCCCAGCTCTGCCGCCTTGTCGGCCGACATCAAGAGCATAGCGCACGCGGCGTCGTTCAGCGAAGAGGAGTTGCCGGCCGTCACCGTCCCACCCTGCTTGAAGGCCGGTCGCAGTGCAGCCAGCTTCTCCATCGAGATGTCGAAGCGGATCTGCTCGTCGACCTCGAACTTGCTCGGTGCGCCCTTGGGCTGAGGAACCTCAATCGGAAGCAGCTCGTCCTTGAACTGACCTTCCTTCGTGGCCCGCGCCGCGTTGAGATGGCTGCGCAGCGCGAAGGCGTCCTGCTCTTCGCGACTGATCCCGTATTCTTCCGCGAGAACCTCGGCCGTCATGCCGGTCGTGATGCCAGTGCGCTGATCGCACAGTCCTTCGCTGGCAGGATCGATCAAGCCATGGTCGCCCCGTGTATAGCCCCAGCGGGCGCCGCGCAGCTCATAGGGGTAGCGGCTCATGTTCTCGGCGCCGCCCACCAGGACAACATCCGCGTCACCGACCAGGATAAGCCGTGTGCCCGCGTGAACGGCCTGCATGCCGGAGCCGCACAAGCGGTTGACCGTGCTGCCCGGAATGCTGGGGGGCAGACCGGCCTTCAGCGCGCCAACTTTGCCGATGTTAGGGGCGTCGGTGGGAGGATAGGCGTGCCCGAAGACAACTTCCTGCACCTCTTCCTGAGGCACACCAGCACGATTGATCGCCTCACGCATCACCAGCGCGGCCAGGTTCGCGACGTGGATATCCTTCAAAGCGCCGCCGAATCGGCCAACGGCCGTGCGAACCGCGCTGACTATGACGACTTCTCTGTCACTCATTACACGTCCCCTCTACACTCGCTCGATGATGACAGCCACACCCATGCCACCTGCCGTGCAGATGGTGGCCATGCCCAGTCGCTGGGCCCGTCGCCCCAGCTCGTTAATCAACGTCAAGATGAGGCGTCCTCCGGTCGCTCCCAGCGGATGCCCGAGGGCAATGGCGCCACCGTTCACGTTGACCTTGGCGTTGTCCCACTCCAGATCCTTGGTGACAGCCAGGTGGTAAGCGGCAAAGGCCTCGTTGTTCTCGAACAGGTCGATGTCGCTCAGTTGAAGGCCGGCCTTTTTCAGAGCCTTGCGGGCGGCAGGAACCGGACCCACCGGCGTCATCGGCGGCTCGACCGCCGCGGCGGCGTAGGAGCGAAGGACCGCTACCGGCTCGATACCCAGCTCACGGGCCTTGCGCGCCGTCGTCAGGACGACCACGGCCGCGCCATCGTTCATCCCCGAGGCGTTCCCGGCGGTAACGGTTCCTCCGGCAGCGAAGGCCGGGGAGAGCTTGGCCAGCTTCTCTAGAGTCGTCTCTGGCCGCGGATGCTCATCCGTATCGAAAGAGATCGCCGGGCCTTTCTTCTGCGGAACCGGTACCGGCACGATCTCCGGTTTGAACCTCCCAGCCTGGATTGCCAGAGTAGCCCGACGATGGCTCTCCACTGCAAAGGCATCCTGCGCCTCGCGGCTGATGCCGTACACTTTGGCGATGTTCTCCGCTAGAGTGCCCATCGTCCACTCGCCGTACTCCGTCGAGGAGGCCACACGCGACTGGTCCTCAAACCCGTCCATGACTTTTCCGGCCCCCATGCGATAGCCCCAGCGCGCGTTCTTCAGCACGTACGGGATGTTGCTCATGCTCTCCGCCCCGCCGGCTATCACGATCTCGGCGTCGCCGGTCTGGATCGCGAGAGAGGCAGCGATCATGGACTGTAACCCCGAGCCGCAAGCGCGATCGACAGTATGCCCAACCACACCATCCGGCAGGCCAGCCACGATGGCAGAATACTTGCCCAGGTTCGGCTCCAAGGTATTCGGGAAGACCTGTCCCAGGACCACCTCGTCCACCTGCTCCGGTGCCACGCCGGTGCGCTGTAAGGCTTCCTTGATGACGATGGCAGCCAATTCGCCAGCGCGCACATCGCGCAGCGACTTGCCCATTGTTCCAAAGGCGGTGCGTGCGCCACCCAGGATGACGACTTCGTCGGCCATTGTCTGCTCCTTGCTAGTTCAGTTCTCACCGTGCTTGATCAGCTATCCGTCCAAGCGTAGTGGCGGACGGCTCTGTCCGCCACGGGGGTGGGGCAGGCGTCTGCGCGCAGGCGTGCTCGCTCTCCCCACTCGGACCCCGCTCCCCGACCCACTTCACAGGCGCCAACTATAGCGTTGGGGACGCCCCCGCCCCAGGGGCACATGCAATGTGCCCCTACAGCGCGCCTCCCGCAGGGGCACATTGCATGTGCCCTGGGGGGTGGGGATGCGAGGTCCGCCTTTTCAGACACCCTCTAATACTCCACGATCACCGCTCTGCTGTCGTTTCAGCGAGGTCAGGCAGCGATTCTCTATCCCAACAACTGCCGAGCGATAATGACCCGCTGGATCTGGTTTGTGCCCTCCACGATCTGCGAGAGCTTGGCCTCGCGCATGCGGCGCTCCACCGGGTACTCCTGCATGTAGCCGTATCCGCCGAAGATCTGAACAGCGTCAGTGGTGACCTTCATGTTGGTGTCGGTGGCGAACAGCTTGGCCATAGCTGCGTGCTTGCCCACTGGCAGACCCTGGTCCTTCATCGAGGCCGCTTGATAGACGAGCAGGCGCGCCGCCTCGACTTGTGTTGCCATGTCGGCCAGCATGAACTGCAGCCCCTGGAAAGCGGCGAGCGGCTGGCCGAACTGCGTTCGCTCCTTGGCATACGCGACGGCGTCGTCCAGCGCGCCCTGGGAGTTCCCCACGGCATTGGCCGCGATCCCGATGCGGCCGGTGTCCAGGGCAGCCATAAAGATCTTGAACCCGCCGCCTTCCTCGCCGATCAGGTTGTCGCGCGTGATACGGCATCCCTCGAACACCACGTCGGTGGTGGGCGACGCCTTGTTCCCCATCTTCTTCATCTTGTCGCTGAAGCAGAGCCCGGGCGTGCCATTCTCGACGACGAAGGCGCAGATCCCTTTCGTCCCCCTGCTGCGATCCAGCGTGGCAACCACGACGTAGACGTCGGCTACCCCGCCGCTGGTGATGAAGGTCTTGCGCCCATCCAGGACGTACTCGTTCCCTTGTTTCTCGACGCGGGTCTGAAGCGACGCCGCGTCCGATCCAGAGCTCGGCTCGCTGATGGCAAAAGCCCCCAGATAGCGCAGATCCCCCATGGACGGAAGGTACTTCTGCCGCTGGGACTCGCTGCCGGCGTTGTACAGAGGGTGCTGGGAAAGGGTATGAACGGCCAGCGTCCCCGACGTAGCGATATCACATCGCGCTAGCTCCTCGAGGACAAGCGCATAGGTCAGATAGCCCAGATCACCCCCGCCGTATGCTTCCGGATAGGGAATGGCCGCCAGTCCCAGCTCGCCGATCTTGGAGAAGATGGAGCGATCGAACAGGCTCTGCTCGTCACGATCTCCGGCGCCCGGCGCCAATTCGCGCTGCGCAAAGTCCCGCGCAAGTCGTTGGATCCTCTTCTGGTCCTCATTGATAACTATCTGCATCCGACAAACCCCTTAGCCCGACGTCACATACCGCATAGCATCCAGCGTCAGCGCGAACGAGGACCGCAGCTTAGCCGGATCCGCGACAAACGTCATGTTCCATAGGATAGGGTGCTCTAGCCCATGCTCAACGTACTCGCGCGTCACAGACGCGACCTCTTCCGGCGTGCCATGCAGGATATACCCCTCGCACACATCCCGGGGCACCTTGGCAAGGGCAGACAGTATCTCTTCGCGCCCGTGGCGCGTTGAGATAAACTGAGAGATTCCAGGATAATTCTCTCCCAACGGATGTTCCACACCGCCCCAGCGTCGGAACGCCTCTGTCGGCAGCATGAGCAGGCAGAGCATCTTCACGAAGGGAGCGTCAAGCAGCCGGTGGCAGCTATCATGATCCACGTCGATAACCATCGGGGCGACTAGCCCAGCGACGATGGCGTCCGGGTCTCGCCCGTGTTGCGATGCCGTCTGGCGGATCGAGCCGAGCATGGCGCCGTACTCGCGCGCGTCCATGTGACGATAGGGAAGCCAGCCGTCCCCATGCTTGCCGACAAGCTGAAGCATGCGCGGTCCATGAGCGGCGATCCAGATGGGAGGATACTTCCCTGACTCGTACGGACCCAATCCCAGGACGGCATCTTTGAGGGTCCAGAACTCCCCTTCGAAACTCACCGGCTGATCGGTCTCCCACAGCAAGCGGATGATCTTGATGGCTTCCTCGAGGCGAGCCACGGGGCGATTGAGCTCGAAGCCGTAGGGGATGGTGTTCATGGCCTCGCCAGATCCGAGCCCCGCGATGCAGCGTCCCTTGCTGGCGTGATCCACCGAGAGGAAGCTCTGGGCCAGCACGGCCGGATGTCGACGGACCGGCTCGGATACCAGCGTCCCCACTTTGATGCGGCTTGTCTGCAGCCCGGCCGCCGCCATAGCGACAAACGGGTCCAAAAACAGGTGTGGGTTAGCTTCCACTTGCGCCAGAGCCGTGAACTCCGGTGTCCAGATGGAAGCGGGGAAATAGCCCATCAGATGATCCGCCCACCACATGGCAGCAAAGCCTTGCTCTTCGCTGCGCTGAGTGAGCCGGACGACGTTGCTCAGCGGGGGAGCCGAGCTACCCGTGGCGCCGAAGGTGACCGGTCGAGAGTTCTTGGCCACGTAATTCTCCTCCCCAGGGACAGATTGCGCTGCCCGCCGTTGGCCACGAAGTATTAGTGGTGGATCCACCAGTTCTTTACGTTTTCGTAGCGGCGGACGGCTCTGTCCGCCAGGGGGTGGGGTAGGGCGCGCCCCCGCCCCACCTCTGGCGGACACGGCGGTCCGCCACTACGGATGTCGATTAGACTTGGCGGATGCACCAATTAGTTGAGATCCGCCTGAGGCAGAGCCCTCCCGGGAGGGCTCTGCCCCAGAATAACAACAACCGGGTGTCAGCGCTAGGCCGACGCCTGGTCGACGTACTTCAAGAGCTCGACCATCAGGTTGAACGATGGTCGCAGGTGATCCATGCCGGCGCAGTACGTCATGTTCCAGAGGGCCGCATGTTGCATCCCCTGGTGGCCGAAATTGATGACCTGCTCGGCGAGGTCTTCCGGCGAGCCATGGAAGATCGTTTCGTGCACCACTTCGGACGGAATCTTGTCGATGACTTCCAGGGCAGCCTCGCGGCTGAACCGCGTGGGAATCCACGAGTTGAAGCCGTTGAACGGATGGCCCAGCGGATGGGGCACACCGGCGTATTTCAGGTACATGTCCGAGGGGAACAGCACGGAGAGCACCTTGACGAAGGGGTTCTCCAGCAGCTTGTGCGCCTCTTCGTGGGTCTTGGCGATCACGAGCAGCGCCGTCAGGCCCGCCCGGATGGCGTTGGGGTCGCGCCCGGCCTTCCCTGCCGCCTGGCGGATCTGCTTCAGCTTCGAGCCGTACTCCTGCGGGTCGAGCATCTGCGGGATCCAGCCGTCCCCAAACTGTCCCGTGATCTCGAGCATGCGGGGACCGTGGGACGCAACCCAGATCGGTGGGTATTTGCCAGGGTTATACGGGCCCAATCCCAGCACGGCATCCTTGAGGGTCCAGAATTCGCCCTCGTAGCTCACAGGCTGATCGGTCTCCCACAGCATCCGAATGATCTTGAGGGCCTCCGCCAGCCGAGAAACCGGCTTATCGAAGGGGATGCCGTATGGTAACGTGTTGAGCCCCTCACCCGTCCCGATGCCAGCGATGCAGCGCCCTTTGCTGGCATGATCAACCGATAGGAAGCTCTGGGCCAGCACGGCGGGATGCCGACGCAGCGGCTCGGTCACCAGCGTCCCGATCTTGATCGTCTTCGTGTGCAGTCCGGCGGCGGCCATGGCCACGAACGGATCCAGGTACAGGTGCGGGTTCTCCTGGGTCAGGGCCATATCGGTCAGATCCGGCGTCCACAGCGAGCTAGGGTAAAACCCCATCAGATGATCCGGCCACCAGGCGATCTCGTAGCCTTGCTCCTCGTTGCGCTGCGCAAGCCGAATAACATTGTCCAGCGGGGGCATCTGAATGCCCGGAGACCCGAAAGTGATCTTGTGCGGAAGCTTGGCCATGGTCAGTCTCTATCCCCCGATCTCCACTGCTCGCCGCGCGAGGACGGCATCCCGCACGCCGGCGACGGCCTCTTCCGGCGAGGCTACCGACGTGAAGACGCCGGCCACACCCAGGGCCTTCAGTTGCGCGATGTCGTCGGTCGGAATCAAGCCGCCCATAATGACGGGCACGTTGCCCATGCCGGCCTTCTTCAACTCATCGATGAGCTCAGCGGCCACCAGCAGGTGTGCGCCGGTAAGGATGCTGAAACCGATGGCATCTACGTCCTCTTGCAGAGCGACCTCAACGGCCTCCTTGGCCGTGCCGACACGGGAGAAGATTGTCTCCATGCCGGCTTCCATCAGCTTGCGGGAGATATAGCGTCCCCCGCGATCATGGGCATCGAAGTTGAGCTTGCAGACTAGCACGCGAATTCTTTGCTCTGTCATGTCCTTTACCTTCCCAAGTTTCTCCTGACTCGCCACGTCGGTTCGCTCCCGCGGGCAGGTCAGTCTTGGCTGTCACAATGATGGCAAGTCTCAGATAGGACGGGATGCTCCTCTACACCGCTAGATGCCAAAGCCCCATCCGTACACGTCTTTGAGAACACCCATGATCTCCTGCTGGGTGGCGTAGGTCTGGACCGCGTCGATCAGGACCGGCGCGAGGGCGCCCTGCACCCGCGACTCGGCCGCCACGCGCACACGCGCCAGCGCCGCCTGCACCGCGGCATTATCTCGCTCGGCCCGCAGTTGCTTGATGCGCTCGACCGCCAACTGCTCGATGGCGGGATCCATCTGGAAGCGATCGGTGTGGACGTCTTCCTCGACCTTGTACTTGTTGACGCCCACTACGACACGCTCGTTCTTCCGGATCTGCTCCTGGTAGCGGTAGCCTTCCTCCAAGATAGTAGCCTTCACCCAGCCGCTCTCGAGAGCCTTGATGAAGCCGCCCCGAGCCTTGACCTCTTCCAGGATCTTCTCGGCCTCGGCCTCGATCTGGTCGGTGAGTGCCTCGATGTACCAGGAGCCACCCAGAGGATCCGCTACCTTGGTGATGTTGGTCTCCTGCAGGATGATCTGCTGAGTGCGCAGCGCCAGGCGAGCGGATAGCTCCGTCGGAATGGCGATGCTCTCGTCGTAGGCACAGGTATGCAGCGAGTTCGTTCCGGCCAGCACGGCGCCGAGCGCCTCAATGGTCGCACGAATCATGTTATTCAGCGGCTGCTGAACTGTGAGCGAGTGTCCCGCCGTGTGGACGTGAATGCGAGCGTGGTGACAACGCGGGTCCTGGCAGCCGTACTTCTCTTTGGTTAGCTTGGCCCACATGCGCCGCAGGGCCCGCAGCTTGGCGATATCCTCAAAGATATCGATGTCCACGCAGATCTGGAAGCCCAGCCGTGAGACGAACTTGTCTGGATCCAGTCCGGCGTCCACGCAGGACTGCATCGTCGCGTCGGCCCAGGCCAGGGTGAAGGCTAGCTCCTGAGCCGCGTTGGCGCCAGCCTCGCGGATCAGATAGCCGGAGAAGTTGGTAGTGTTCCAGCGCGGCAGGTGCTCGGTGGCGTACTTGATGAGCTCCGTCGACAGGAAGAGGGCGTTGCGGGGCGGGAAGCCAGGGTTGTCAACGCAGAAGCCCTTCAGAAGCCAGTTCATGCTGTTGCCGCGCAGCTTGGCCTCCGGATAACCTGCCTTCTTGGCCGCCGCCACGTAGCAGGCCATTCCGATGAGGCAGGTGTCGCCGGTGATCAGGCTGAAGTTCACCTTATCCAGCGGCATATCTTTGACAAGCGTCTCAATATCGGCCAGGCTGCTGAAGTTCATTCCGCCCAGACCGACGTGGCCTCTCGCCTCCGGATGATCCGGATCGAGCCCGCCCTTGGTCGGATTGTCGAAGACCACGTTGAAAACGAGCTGCCCGAAGTATCCCTCCATGCCCTCCTTCACCAGGAGGTCCATCCGCTCCCGGGTGTGCTCGGCCAGACCGTAGCCCAGCACCTGCTGCATCATCCAGGGGGTCTCGCGATACATGCGCCCGTAGATGCCACGGGTGTAGGGATACTGGCCGGGCTTGCCAACCGCTTCGGCCATGTTGGTGCCGGCCACATCCTCAGGCCCGTAGGTGGACTTGAGCGGAAGGCCGCCGAGGGTATACTGGATGTCTTCTGTCGCTGGGGTTCCGGGAGCCCCACCGCTCCGCGTGTCTTGCAGTGTCATGAGCGCAACCTCCTGTATGATCGCAACGCCGAGTGCGTCTGTCTCTGGTGCTCGAGCTACTCGCTCGAGTTACATGGTTCCGTCGGTCTTCTTAACCAGTGCCGTCCAGGCTTCCTGATCGACACTTAACACCCAATTATGAATGATCTGCCAGGCGAAATCAGGTACGTCGGGAAAGCTTCCGTACTCTATGGTGACCTCAAAGTGTGGCTTGCCGGCCAGGTCGGTGACTGGCAGAAGTGCATCCGAGCAGCCGTCGAACTCCACCAGCCGGTAGTCTTTGCGCCGCACCAGCCCAGCATCCAGTGTGGCATCCACCTTTAGCCAGCGACCATCCAAATGAACGGCATTCAGACCATGCATGCGAATGATCTGGCTGCCGTTCAGCTCCACGTAGCGCCCTGTCAGCTTGTGGTCCCGGATCTCCTGAAAGGCCACCATGGCTGGTATGCCAACAGCACGCAGCAATGAAGCCAGGGCAACGGCCTTCGGCGTGCAGGCACCATCGCGGCGCTGCAGCGTCCGCGTCGCCTTCAGATCGTCGCGCTCCCTGATCTCAGGAGCGAAGTCGTAGGTTATCTCGTCCCGCACGAACTCGAAGAGGGCGATTGCTCGCTCGCGATCGGTCGTGCACCCCGACGTCACGGATCGAGCTGTCTCGACTACCAAAGGATCGTCCGACTCGATAAGCCTGGTCGGACGCATGCAGTCTGCTGTCACGATTCGTTGCATGATTATCGGATCGCCTCTAGGAAAGTCTGTGAGAAGCCTCAGCCACAGCGTTCCGTGAGACCGCCGCGATCCTTCCGCGGAGGCCCCGCGGCGGTCTCGGCCGTAATCTTGAAGACCGCCGCAGCAGGTATGACGAAGCTGTACCAGCTTCCCGCATCCTCTCGTAAGTTAGTACCCCGGTGCCATCTCGAAGGCTCCGTCCTTCAAGCCTGCCGACTGGGCCATAACGATGTCGTCCAGACCTAGGCCGACATGGTTGTCTTTCGTGAACGTCCAGACGGCGTGTGCGCCTTCAAAGTCCTTCATCGTCTCCAGCGCGGCAGCCACCTTAGGACCCTCGGTGCTCTGGGCCTTTTCCACTGCCCACTTCAGTATATATCCCAGGTCATAGTAGAGCGAGTGCATTTGCGCACTGTCTTTCAATGGCTTCTGGTTCAGTTTCTTGGATAGCTTGTCGAGAAAATCGCGAGTCTTGGGCGTAAGCGGCTTCTTATCCGAGAACGACATGCGTTCCTGGTTGTACGAGTACACTCTCTTCATGCCATCCACACCCACTCCGTTTATGACGACAGAAGAGGAGAGATCCGACGTTCCGACGTAAGGTACTTCCCATCCCGCGCTTTGCATGGCCTTGAGAACACGGACCGAGTCCATAGATAGCGTAGCGGCGAGCACAGCATCGACGCCCGCCTTCTTCAGATTGTTGACCTGTAGCGTGGCGTCCTGGGCCCCCTGCGGAATCTGCTCGGTGGGCGGATTCGTGAAGCCTCTCTTCTCCAGTTCAGCCTTATAAGCCGCGACAGTCGAGTTTCCGTACGCTGTTGACTCGGCCAGGATGCCGATCTTCTTGGCCTTCATGACTTCGGCGACGTACTTGACCACGATTTGTGCCTGCATACTGGAGATGATCGTGCCGGTGAACAGGTATGGGTACTGCTTTGGATCGTTGACCTGGTCAGCCGACGGTGAGCCAAGCATGAACGCCTTTCGCTCGGTCGCGTACGGCGCGATGGCCAGGGCCGGCGAGCTGATGGTGGTGCCGATGATAAGCGACACCCCTTGCTTCTCCACCAACTCCTCGGCGGCCGTGCGGGCCTTGGTGGGATCACCCGCGTCGTCTCGCTCAATGAGCTCGACTTTGCGACCCATAATACCACCGGCCGAGTTGATCTCTTCGATGGCCATTCGGAGCCCTGTCTGCATATTGACGCCAATGGCCCCGATGCTGCCGCTCAACGAGAGAATCATACCGACCTTCAAAGGATCTTTGGAGGCCGCAGGCGCCGACGCCGATGCTGACGCCGAGGCAGGGGCTGATGCGGACGGCGAAGCCGACGTCGACGGCTTGGCGCTCGCCGAGGACTGAGGCGACTGGGCCTGTGGAGCGCTCTGTCCTCCTGCGCCACATCCAACCAGGAGACTCGCGATTACCACGGCCGAGAAAAGGACACCAAGGACTGATTTCGCATGGGATCGTGCGGACGATCGACGCATGTTGTTCCTCCTTGCCAAATAGTCGCGTTCCGCGAGTCGCGGACGAAAGCCCGCTAGTCCGTCGCGGCCTCCAGCGCCACTCCTCCCCTATGCCTCAAGTCAGCGCACCAAATTCGGCGCTGCCTGACAACGCATCGATAATGCCCTTAGCCTAGCGATTATCTACCTCTTCGTTTCAAGCTCCCGGCGGGCGATCAGGAGCCGCAGGATTTCGGACGTGCCCTCACCGATGGGGAACATTCGGGCATCGCGATAGAACCGCTCCATCGGGTGCGACTTGCAGTAACCGTCCGTGCCCCCAATCTGAACGGCATGGTCGGCCACACGCACCACAGCCTCCGAGGTGAAGAGCTTGGCAACCGCTGCCAGCCTATCGCTCGGTGTGCCGCGGTCCATGGCGAATGCCGATTGATATGTGAGCAGATGGGATGCCTCGATGTCAACAGTCATGTCGGCGATCTTGGCCTGGATCAACTGGAAGCTCGAAATCGGCTGGTCGAACTCGATGCGGCTCTTCGCATACTCCATGGCCGCGTCGTAAGCGCCACGAGCGAGACCCAGCGCCAGCGAGGCCACCACCGGGCGCGCGTACTCGAACAGCTTCATCACGTGGTAGAACCCTTGCCCCTGCTCGCCGATAAGGTTCTCCCGCGGGACACGGCAGTCCTTCATCGTGAAGCCGCCCACGTCCAGACCCCGTCCACCGAGCAGATCGTGGCTGAAGGCAGTGAAGCCCGGCGATTCCCGTGGGATGACGATTGTGCTGATACCTTTGTGCTTCGGGCGCACGTCCAGATCGGTCTTCAAGAAGACCACGTAGGTGTCGGAGATGGCCGCGTTGTCCATGTAGCGCTTGGCCCCGTTCACCACCCAGTGGTCGCCGTCCAGGCGTGCGTAGGTCTCCATCGAAGCCACGTCGGAGCCGTGGGCAGGCTCCGTGATGCACATCGACCCGATCTTCTCGCCCTTGGCCATCGGCACTGCGTACTTCTCGACCAGATCCTGCGTGCCATACAGGTAGAGGGGAATCTCGGTCAGGTTCGTCGCGGAGATCCGCTCAGCCACGGAGACGCTGGCATAAGCAAGCTCGTCCAACGCGAGACACAGATCAACTAGGCTTCCACTATGCCCGCCGTAGCGCTGCGGGCGGGAGATCCCAAAGTAACCCTGCTTGGCCATCTTCCAGCGCAGCTCGTCCGGGATGCGTGCTTCCTGGTCGATCTGGCGGGCCAGCGGAGACACTTCCTCGCTGACGAACTTCCGCACGCTATCTCGCCACTGCTTTTGTTGATCGGTGAACTCGAGCATTTCTTCCTCCGATGAAGTTCCGCTAGCGCTGTGTGACCGATGAACTGATGCGTATTCGCCGAATCCGACCGATCAGTCCGATCGGACCGATCCGTCCAATCCGCACGTTCGTGCCTGTAGGATCACAAGTAACATAACACTAATATCGCCAGGTACCCTCGAAGAAGGGAATCCGCTGACCAAGTGCCAGCTCTACGCAGGTGAGGGCCGAGCGAGCGGCTCGATCGATGCCGACGCCCCGACTGCGATAAGTATCACCTGCCAGATATAGTCCGTCAATCCCTGGGACACGGTTATCCGGCCGATATGTGCCGACCAGCCCCGGCTGGCTGCGCAAACCGAAGTTGGTGACCACAGAGCGCCGCCTCCAGATACAGGAGCGTGCCAGGGCCGGGAACATCTCATCCATGTCCGCTTCGAAATCGCGGAAAGTCTGCCGAAGCCGCCGCGAGTCGCGAATGATCTCGGGCCCGCATGGCACACCACAGATGAAGAGATGCTTGCCGGGCGGTGCCAATTCCGGATCCAGGGCCGAGTTCAGAAAACCAAAGCCGGGCAGACCGGCGCGTGGCGTGGCAAACCAGGCCTGTAGCTCCTTCTCCGTGTTGACGTACACCGGCTCCTCGGTGGCAACGTACATCTGGATCCAGTTGCCTCGGTTATCCAGGCTCGCCATCGTCTTGACGCTGTCGGCGTACCAGGACGGCAATTCTGCTTCGTCCACGATGCGCAGCAGATCCCAGGCCGGGACGGTGACGATGACGTTGTCGGCCTCGATCACCTCCGTCTCGGGATACTCGTTGGGTGTGGCCTTCGGTCCTCGCTCCAGCTCCACTCCGACCACTCGGCCGCCTTCGATGACCACGCGTGCCACCGTGCCAACGCGATACTCCCCGCCGTGCTCCACGATCGCGTCGGCCAAATCCTGGAAAATCTTGTCGAAGCCGCCCTTGGGCCAGAAGGAGAAGCCGGGAATGCCGCGCTCCTGGAAGTGCATCTTGCGGACGTAGAGGTTGTCGCTGGCGCTGTGGTTGTACCAGACGTCGGTCTGCCCCTCGAGGACCGAGATAAACTCGAAGAGCGAAAAGACGCCCTCGCTGCTGGTGCGTTCGGCCAGCCAACTGCGCAGTGGCAGGTTGTCGTATCGTTCGAACTCGGCGTAGTCGGTGGCGATCAGTTCCTTGACGATAGCGCGTAGCTGCGCTCGATCCTCGCCGCTGTATAGCGAGCCAACTGGTTGCCAGCCGCCCTCGCCCCAGACGGACATGCCATCGTTCTGCGCTCCGATCTCGAGCGTCTTGCCGGCAAATGAGAAGATGCGCGCCAGACCCGAGCCCGGGTCTTCGATCAGGTGGGGACCCCAGGCCAACTTGTAGTCGCCGAACGGCATGAGGATAGCGCGTCCGCCGGGCTTCGAATCCTTCTCCACGACCAGGACCTTCTTGCCCAGCTTCGCCAGAATCGCTCCGGCCGAGCACCCCGCCGCTCCAGCTCCGACGACGATCGCATCGTAGTGTGCCACACTAACCTCCCTTATGGGCTCAGGACAACGCCGATGCAGGGACGGTCAGGAAAGGAGGGAAGAGTTAGACGAGGCCCCCTTTTCCGCGTCTATCACTTCCCCGCCTTCCTGACCGTCCCTGCCACGAGGAGTCCGATCAGTCGCGGTGGAACCGAGGCGCTCGCTTCTCCAGAAAGGCATTCGTGCCTTCCTGATTTTCATCGGAGCCGCAGCAAAGCGCCTGCCCGTAGGCTTCAATCTCGATCAGAGTCGCCAGGTCGACGTCCAGCGAGCGATTCATCGCTTTCTTGGTTACCCCGATCGCTTTGGTCGGACCATTGGCGAGCTGCTTGGCAAGAGACGTAGCGCGCGGTATCAACTGCTCGTCCGGAACGACCTCGGAGATCATGCCGATACGCTCGGCCTCTCGCGCGTCGATCGTCTCGTTGGTCAGAATCAGTTTTTTCGCCTTGGCCTGTCCAACCAGACGGGGCAGAAAGTACAGCGACGCCATGTCCGGAAACAGTCCAACCTTGAGAAAGACCTGAGAGAACTTGGCGCTCTCGGCCGCGATAATGATGTCAGAGGCGAGCGCCAGGCTGGCTCCCGCCGCCGCCGCGTGTCCGTTCACAGCGGCGATAACCGGCTTCTCCAGCTCTTGCAACGGAATGACGATGGTTTTGTTGACATTCAACACACGCTGTCTGGCTCCGAACCCAACCGCCAGACTGCTCACCATGTTGAGGTCGGCACCTGCGGCGAATGCACGGCCAGCCGCCTTGAAGAGCACGGCCCGCACCGATTCATCCCGACCCGCGTCCGCGATCGTATCGCCAAGTTCCTCGAGCATCTTCATGTTAAACGCGTTCAGCACTTCCGGCCGGTTTAGCGTGATGGTCTGGACGCCTTCGCTTTTCTCGACGATAATCGTCTCGTACGCCATGCCGTCTCCTTCGGGGGTTGGGGGCTGGGGGCTGGGGGTTGGTTCCCCCATCCCCCAGCCGATAGCTCCCGGCTCCATGCATTCGAGGGGCGATAATCGAGGGGTTGGGGCTAGGGGTACCAGCCCCCAACCCCTAACCCCTAGCCCCCTACTTCCCCTTGAACTTGGGCAGTCGTTTCTCGAAAAGGGCCGACACGGCCTCCTTGTGGTCTTCCGTCTGCAACAGGAGCCCCTGACCGAAAGCCTCGTACTCCAGGATCGAGCGCAGATCCAACTCGATGGCCTTGTGCAGCAGCATCTTGGTCATCCCCAGCGCCAGCGGGGGGCGCTCCGTGGCTAGTCGCGTCGCCAGCGCCATGGCCGTCGGGATGAGCTCCTCGTGCGGCGTCACCTTGCTCACCAAACCGATCTTCAGCGCTTCCTGCGCATCGATCATGTCACCTGTGAAGCACAGCTCTTTGGTCTTCTGCAGTCCCACCAGCTTGGGCAGCGTGTAGATGCCCATGAAGTCCGGCATCAGCCCGCGCAACACGAAGAACTCGGCAAACTTGGCTTTCTCCGAGGCAATCAGAATATCACCGCACAGCGCGAAGTTGCAGCCACCGCCCACAGCCGTCCCGTTGATGGCCATGATGATCGGCTTCTCCAGCTCCCACATGTCCCGCCCCACCGTGCCGAAGCGGCGCACGTAGTCCTTCAGCTGCACTGCGCCCCAGTTGTGCTGGTCCGTCATCTGCTTGGTGTCGCCACCCGCGCAGAAAGCCCGCCCTGCTCCCGTGATCACCACGCAGCGGGTGTCACCGTCTTCCCGGATATCGGCCAGCGCCGCTTCCAGGTCCAGCATGCACTGGTAGTTCAGCGCGTTGAGCGAATCCGGGCGGTTGAGCGTGATCTTCCCGACCCCGTTGATCTTCTCCAGTATGATCGTCTCGTACTCCACCGTCACACTCCTTCGTAATGGGGGTTAGAGGCTGGGGGATGGGGGTTGGTTCCCCCCTACCCGACCAGCTCCCATTCTCGCTTAAGCAGCTCTTCCAGGTATTGCATGCGCTCTTTGCCGCTCTTCATGTCGAACTCGCGGGTGCCGAAGGGATCGATCTGCTCCCGCAGCAGCGTCACCTGCTCCACCGTGGGCACCTCGGTGATCGGCACGTTGTCCGGAATGCGCAGCTCGAAGCCAGTGTTCTTGCGCACTTCCTCAGCCGTCACCCCGGGATGCAGCGACTCCACCACGAACGGCTTGTCGCGCTCTTCCAGGCTCATCACGGCCAGGTTGGTAATGAAGCGGATCGGTCCAGGGCGCAGCCCCGCCGCCTCGCGCTCCTCTTTGCTGATCAGGTAGCGTGTGCCCGTGATGAAGTCTACCTTCTCCACCAGCGTCCGGTTGTTGTGGCTGGGGAAGTAGCCGATCATCTTGCGGTGCATCTTGATCACCTCGGGCGCCCCAGCTCCTCCTGGCAAGCGCACAACCGGCTTGTCATAGGGACCGATCACCGAGATATTGATGCTGCCGTTCTTATCTACCTGCGCTCCAGAGACCGCTTCCACATCGCCCCGCCCGGTGCAGTGGATCGAGTTGATGCACTCGGTCATGCTCCACAGCGCCGCCGCACCCCGCGTGGCGGCCGCCTCGGAGGTGGTGAAGGACATCCGGAAGGGTCGCGCGTCCACCGCCGAGTAGCCCACGTAGCACATGTTGGGGGCATGCGTCATCTTGGCCAGAATGTAGGCTGCATACGCCAGTGGCGTGAACGAGCCCAGGATCACCAGATCGCCGTCCTCGATCTCCCGGGCGATGCAGGCGCACATTAGCTCCGATAAGGTATAATCGCTCGCGTACATGCTCATGACAGTAGCCTGGCCTCCCCTACCAGTTTCTTCAGCTTGGATCGCTTCTCCGCTCCCAGCAGCTCCAGGTACTCTTCCTCGCTGCTGCCCGTGATGTAGCGCTGGACGTACTGCTGGAAGCTCTCCGGCTTCTGAGCCAGCTTCATGTACTCCATGACGTGCCAGGCGTCCATGACGTACTCGGGCACGCAGGAGGTGGGATGCGCCCCTAGCGGGGCGTGGATCACCAGGTCCACATAGAAGCGGGGAATCTTGGTCTTGGCTGCCTCAGCGCGGATCTGCTCGGAGGAGACGATCTGCTCCACCGTCACGATGACCTTGTCGGCGGCCTTGGCCAGGTCCACGTCCGAGCCCGAGGTGCCCTCGATCTGGATGTTGCCTTCCAGATCGGCCTTCTGGGCGTGGATGATAGCCACGTCCGGCTTGAGGGCCGGGACGGCCACTAGATCCTGCCCGGTGAAGGGGCACTTGATCATCTTGTAGAAGTCTGGGCGCATCTTGAGGTAGTCCGAGCCCACCGGACCGCCGTAGGGCAGGAACGATACGCCCCGTCCGGTGGCCTCGAAGCCCAGGATCATGGCCAGCCCGCTGATCTCCTGGAAAGCGATCTGCTGACCCTCGATAGCGCGGCGGAAGTTGGGGGCCAGACCGAAGGCCTCCAAGCTGACGAAGGAGAAGTAGAGCTCCTTGACCAGCCCCGCGCCGAGCAGCAGGTCGATATCGATGCTGCCGACGATGGTCATGACGGTTAGGTCCTTGATCTGCTGGCGGATGATCTCCCGCACGATGGCCATGGGGTGGTTGCAGAGCCAGGCCCCCCCGATGGCAACACTGCTGCCTGGCTTGATAAACTGGCCGATGTCGCTGAGCTGTCCGACTTTGCCTTCCATCTCTGGGCATACCCTCCTGGCATTGGTGGTGTCGTGTGCGGCAACTTCGTAGTCTAAGCGCGAAGGTCACGGTGGCGGTGGCGAACGTTGTAGTTAACGTTCAACGTTAAGTGTTGAGAGTGTAGCACGCTCACGAGCAGATGTCAAGACCTTTGAGCTCTGATATATTTGTGGTACGCTAGCTGTATTGACGCTTGCTATCAGCCATGCTATAGTCTGCGTTAACGTTAAACATCAGACGGCACCCCTTTCACAGAGCCGGGCATGACCATCCCGGTTACTGACGCGTCTCTTGTACTGCGCGACAAAGCGGTGGAGAAAGCGAAAAAGAGGAGGAGCACGATGAGCGAGGGATACTGGGACTATCACGACAGCAGAGAATGGATGGAGCGAACGGCAAAACGTAATCTGCCCCCGTTGATCATAACGGCGGCACTTACCGGCGGTGTCCAGGGCAAAGAGCTGAATCCGAACCATCCGGAAACCGCTCAGGAACAAGCTGAGCAAGCCTACGAATGTTATAAGCTCGGCGCCTCGATCATCCACATCCACGCCAGATGCGAAGACAACCCCACCAAGCCAACTCAGGATCCGGATCGCTACCGGGAGATCAACAGCCTGATCCGGGATAAATGCCCGGACGTCATCATCAACAACACCACCGGCGGTGGTCCCGGCATGCCTATGGAGGAGCGGATGCGCTCGGTCGAGGCCGAGCCCGAGATGTGCAGCCTGACCATGGGACCGCAGGGTAGCCGGCTCAGACTGGCGGAACGCCCGCCCTATCGGCCCGAGCCAGTCTTCATCACGGAAGTCATGCCCGCCAACTTCGACAACATCGAAGTATTCGCGCAGGCCATGGCCGAGCGAGACATCAAGCCGGAGATGGAGATCTACCACGACGGTCTCTTCCCGGTTCTTAACCATATCATTCGCAAAGGGTTGGTCAAGAAGCCCTATTGGGTGCAGTTGATCATGGGCACGTCGACAGGTGCCGAGGCGTCTCCGAAAACCCTCATCCATATGATGGAGCTTGTTCCCAAAGACACCATGGCCAGCGTCATCTCGATTGGCGATTTCCAGACACCCATGATCACTCTAGGGATTCTGCTCGGGCTGCACGTTCGAACCGGCATGGAGGACAATCCGTACTACGAGCCCGGCGTCCCCTGCACAGGAAATGGCCAGTTAGTAGAACGCGTGGTGCGCATCAGCAGGGAGTTGGGAAGACGCATCGCCACACCGAAAGAAGCCAGACAAATGCTGGAGCTCTCGGAAGTGCCGCGGCGCTGGCGATAGATTGTGCTTTAGGAGGCGGTCTATGAAGACCCCGCTTTGGCGACCTTCCGAAGAACGAATACAGCAAGCGAACATTACCCGCTTTATCGGTGTAGTCAACGAGAAATACGATCTTCGCATCCGCTCGTATGCTCAATTGTATGATTGGTCGGTGGAACATATCCCCGACTTCTGGGCTACCATTTGGGACTACGCCGGGATCAAAGCCTCGCGCCCCTACGACGTCGTGGTAGACGACCTCATAGAATTCCCAGGCACACGCTGGTTCCCCGGCGCCCGACTCAACTTCGCCGAGAATCTTCTGCGCTTCCGGGACGACCACACCGCCTTCGTCTTCCATGGAGAGACCCAGCGTTCCGTCCGCATCTCCTATCGCCAACTCTACGAGACGGTCGCCCGTCTTGCGGCAGCCCTCCGCCGCAGCGGCATCAAGCCTGGAGACCGGATTGTCGGCTACATGCCCAACATGATCGAGACAGCCGTAGCCATGCTAGCCACCACCGCCATCGGCGCCACATGGTCCTCCTGCGCTACCGACATCGGTCCCGAGGCCGCCCTCGATCGCCTGGGACAGGTCGAGCCCAAGGTCCTCTTCACCGTCGACGGCTACTTCTATAAGGGCAAGCCCTTCGACTCTCTGGCAAACGTGACCCAGATCGCCCGCGGCATCCCCTCGCTGGTCAAGACGGTAGTGGTCAGTTACGTTGGCGAGAGGCCCACGCTCGACGCCATCCCGCACGGCGTGCTCTACAACGATTTCCTATCCCATGGCGACAGCCCCGAGCTGGTCTTCGAGCAGTTGCCGTTCGATCATCCAATCTACATCATGTTCTCCTCCGGCACCACCGGCAAGCCCAAGTGCATGGTGCAGGGACAGGGCGTTCTGCTCAACCACCTCAAAGAGCTGCTGCTGCACACCGACCTCAAGCGCGAAGATACCATCAGCTACATCACCACCTGCAGTTGGATGATGTGGAACTGGCTAATCAGTGCCCTGGGCGTGGGCGCCACCATTGTCCTGTACGACGGCAACCCCAACTATCCGGACGCGGGGACCATGTGGAAGCTCATCCAGGACGAAAAGATCAGCATCTTCGGTCTCAGCGCCAGCTACGTCAACTTCCTGCGCAGCGAGGGGATCAGACCCGGACGGGACTACGACCTTTCCGCGCTCAAAGCCATCTCTCAGACCGGCTCAGCCCTGTCGGACGAGGGCTTCGCCTACGTCTACCGCGAGATCAAGAGCGATCTGCACTTCAACTCCATCTCGGGCGGCACGGACATCAACGGCTGCTTCGCGGCCGGCAATCCGATCAGCCCGGTTTATGCCGGGGAGCTGCAAGGACCAGCCCTGGGCATGAAGGTGAAGGTCTACGATGAGAACGGGCAGCCGGTCCTGGATAGGCAGGGCGAGCTGGTCTGCGAGGCGCCTGCCCCGTCCATGCCGCTCTACTTCTGGAACGATCCGGGTGGGGAGCGTTATCACCATGCCTACTTCGATGTCTATCCCCACGTCTGGCGGCATGGCGATGCCATCGTGCAGCACAGCGACACTGGCGGCATTACCTTCTACGGTCGCTCGGATTCCACGCTGAAGCCGTCCGGCGTGCGCATCGGACCGTCCGAGGTCTACAACCAGATCGAGAAGATCGGGGAGATTGCGGACAGCCTGGTGATCGGGCAGAACTGGCAGGGGGATCAACGCATCCTCCTCTTCGTGAAGATGGCCCCCGGTCAGGCGCTGACGGAAGAGCTGAAGAGCAAGATCAAGAAGACGCTGCGGGAGAACGCCTCGCCGCGCCACGTTCCCGCTCTCATCGTCGAGGTGCCGGAGATCCCCTACACGCTGAACATGAAGAAAGTAGAGAGCTCGGTGACCAACATCGTCAACGGACGCCCGGTCACCAATCGAGACGCGCTAATGAACCCACAATCCCTGGACTACTACGAGAAGCTACTACCCGAGCTACAAAAGTAGGGACAAGATATGATAGCGTGGGTGATACGGCTCCCACGCCTGATTGTCATTCCGAGGAGCGAGGCGTACGAACGGCCGTGATGGTCTGCTTAGCGTATGGTCTAGAACCAGGGAACTTTGCGCTCCCAGGCAGCTACGAGGAATCCGCGCCCCTGCACTTCGGAGAGTCAAGGGGCGCGGATTCTTCGTCGCTGCGCCCAACTGGCAACAGGTCCTCTGCTCTCACAAGCGCCAATCTACCGCACGTCCGACCTGCTATTGCTCCGCTCCTCTGAATGACAAACAGGCGCGGGAGCCACATAGCGAGCGTTGGATGACCCCACCTCGGCAGCCGCAATGGCACCATGGCTCAGATTCGGTCATTTCAACAACTGCATGAAATAGTGCGACCACGCGCGTGGATTCGAGACTCACCCTCTGCTCGTGGCAGGAACGGCCAGGTAATCCCTCACAACGCGCCCGACGGGAATGTCCATGTCGTACTTTGCGTAGGTTCCACCCAGCACCTTCTTGATCGGTAGAGCGCACCAACGATCGACGGTCGATTCTCCGCCAAAGCTCAAAGTCGCCCGCCCTGTCCAGTTGCTGTGGAAGCTCTGGGTAAAGCGCACCTCGATCAACTGAGCGCAGTCCAAGGCCTCGCCATCCATCGGGCTTGGCATCACGCGCAGGTTGAACCCGGGCAGCGTTGGACCTGGCTCGGCCGGGGCCTCCGGCTGCACCACCACCGTGCAGAGGCGATTTCCGGCCGGCCGCTCCACAACACCCATTATTCCCATCCCGGTGTGTTCCATCCAGATCTTGCCCAGCTTCTTGGGGCATCCCCAGATCTCGCGACCGGCCGCCATGGCCAGATCGCTGTCCACTACCACGTGCGGAGTATACGCCGCGGGCTCGCCCTCGTTCGAGACCGCGATGCAAATGTAGGACTCGTTGTAGGCTCCCAGAGTGCTGAAGCCGTAGTTGACGACGATGGCGAACGCGATGGCCGGCGAGGGTATCGTCAGCCCTTCCGGCACCATCTCGGCGGCTGCATCCTCATCCGTCTCGAAGATGGCGGTAATCGCCTGGACATCCCTGCAGTAGTACGGAGGTCTCGGGTACAATGGCGCGTCCACAGGCTGGCAATAGCCGAGCTTGTCGGGTTTGAGACGACCTATCCGTTCCATGGCAACCTCCTTGTGTATAGTGTGCATAGAATTGCACGTGCTCCCCTCCAGGCCAAACCAATTGTCTGCTAGGAAACCGCGACGGTCGCCTTGTGCGCGGCCGGAGCGAGGGGCACACCAGGCCACGGGCCGTAGTCAGGCAGGATCTCGTCCTTCGGCTTCTCTTGGGACCACTCGGCAAGGAACTCCTTGAAGGGTTTTCCTCGTCGCTTGCGATCCTCCAACTCCGCGGCCCGCAGCTCGGCCGTCCTGGCTTCGTCCACCGTGAACGTCTTCGGGTCGTAGGCCACCTTGTAGACCTGCTCCGCCGTCCAATCGGAGATGCACTCGTCCTCCAGATCCTTCATGACCGCCTTGGGATCACGCTCGATGGCATCCCCGTAGCCCGGCCCACCCTGCGCCAGGCTGGCCATGATGTCGTCCTCTTCGAGAACAACCAGGCTAGAGGCAGTATGCCTGACGATGCGCTCGCCCTCCACGTTGTTGAAGAGCGACTCCATGTCGTAAGGGATCTTCTCCGGCGTCTCCCGGACGATCTGCTTGAGGTTGTTCTTCTTGACGTAGATCGTCACCTGTGGCGTTGGCATGTATCCGCCACAGAGACCACGCCCGAGGGGAAACTTGCAGAAGCCCGAGAGGCTCAGAGCATACAGCATCGGGGTATCGTGTACCACCCAGGCCCCTCCGATGGCACGTCCGCCGCGGTACTTGCCGAAGCCATGCCCGTCCTTCCAGTAGCGGCTACGGAAGATCGGCACCACCGGGTACTGGGCCTCGAATAGCTCGCTGTCGATGAACTCGCCCACCGAGCACCAGATGAAGCCACCCACGTCATTGCCGTCTCCGTCGTGCTTGGCTCCCATGCCCACCCCGTTGGGCAACCCTTGATCCCAGCCCGCGTAGGAGATACCATACTTGTTCACGCCAGCGATGGGTAGGCAGTGACTGGTCCCCGGCCAGGTGGCAAGGACATTCTGACGCTGGTCAGGACTGCCCATCAGCATTTTCTCGAAGGCGTTGTGCAACGCCGAAGAGAACTGAGCGATGGTAGATACACCCAGACCGATGGCATCGTCGGGATCGGCATTGAGGACACAGCCCTCCGGAAAGATGTACTCGAAGGGCGCAAAGGCCCCGTTGGATTGCTTCAGATCCGAGAACAGGAACTGGTACAGGTAACAGGCCGTTTGCGCCACCATGCAGTGCGGCAGCGTATTGAAGTTGGCGAAGAGCACCCGCGGTCCGGTCCCGGTGAAGTCCACGATCACCCTGTCCCCGACTTTGTGCACGTTCACCGCGCACTTCACTAATCCGTAGCGGTCGTTGCCGACCCAATCCACAAAGGTTAGCTCGCGATAAGTCCCATCGTTGAGACTGGCGATGCGCGTGCGCGCGGCTTCGGCCGTCTCGTCGATCATCCGCCGCATGATCCCGATCACCAGCTCCACGCCCTTCTTCTCGATGACCTCTTTCACCCGCCGCTCCAGGATATAGCAGCAGGCTGTACGGGCCTTGTTATCCAGCGTCTGCTGGCGGGGATCCCGCACGAAGTTCTCCATCATCTCCACCAGGTCCTGCCGCAGGGTGTAGTTCTCCCCGATCTTTATCGGGCAGATCCGCATCCCCTCGTCATAGCGGCTCTCAGCCGAGGGCGGGAGTCCCCCTGGCTCCCGGGCGCCCGTATCGGTCTCGTGCGTGGCCGCGACCGCCCAGGCCACCAGCTCGTCCCCATGGAAGATGGGCATGTAGTTGATCATGTCGCAGTTGTGCATACCGCCGTACGACGCGTCGTTGGTGAAGAAGATGTCACCCGGCCTGATGCCGACCTGCGGGTTGTCCTTGAAGTAGCGCATGGCGTACTTGACGGCCAGCACGCCGTTGATCAGGTGCAGGTGGGTGCCGGTGACAGCCGTAGACAGGTCACCGTTGGCCGTGTATAGACCAACGGCCACGTCGCCAGCCTCGATCATGGGAGAGACACCCATCCGAACGAGGGCATCGCGGGCTTCCCAGCAGGCCACTTCTAGCTTGCGTCCGTACACCTCGTAGTCGATCAGTCCCAGATCCTGCATACATTGCATCTCACGCTCGCTGGCGGGCTCGGGCTTGTAGTGTCGCAACAGCTCTGGATCCCTCACGCCTATCTACCCCCTCTTAAAGACAAGTTTGGGCAAAGCTTCGTGGGCCTGGAGGACTCAAGGTCTATTTGATTGCTCGCATGATCTCGTGCATGTTCTCGACTGGTGTGGCGTACGGTATCTCCCCACTCGTCGACAGGAAGAATCCACGCTTACTTCCGTGGCTGACTTGATCGACGATTGCCCGAGCCGCCAATTCCTTGGTGCCATTGAGCACGCTCGGCGGGAGGGCCGCGCCAAAGCTCCGACCCTGCCGAGCCAACAGAGACAACGCATCCGGCACCGCGCCGTTGTCCAACATCACGGCATCCGATTCCAGTTGACAGATCGTGCCGGGATTGAAGCCATGCACATTGCCGGGGAAGACCAGGAAAGCGGCATCATAGAATCGCACGATATTGGCTGCGGAGAGGTAGAACGGCGCCAGCTTGGGAAAGAGAGCAGGATCGATACGCTCCAGTTCCTCGTCGTGGACCAGGATCGCGTCCATCTTGAGGTCGCAATACAGGCGGCTTAGCATGGAGAGCACCTTTCCCGCGGCCTCCAGCACATCGTCGGCCGCCTTGTCCCCGTTCCTGAGCTCGTCCAGGAAAGTCTCGCCCCGTAGATGCACCGCCAGACTCACCGGACCAGTTACCGTGCCGACCATGGCCACGTCTCGACCGGCCACCATCGAAATTCGCTTGACCGCCTCCAGGGCCACGGGCAAACGCCCGCGCTTGTCAATGGCGTCCAGTTCCAGCTCCGGGATGGATTTCCCCTCGGCGAGGGGATGGCCAACTACGACAGGCAGTGAATCCTCCGATGGCCATTCGATAGCGCAACCGCATGCCTCCGCCTCTATCGACGGATCATATACGCCCACGATTGCATCGTAGCCAAAGAGCCGTTGGGATGCCTGGAGCGTATTGGCAAGCCTGGTGGGGTTCGTCAGGAGGTCATGCACCGACACCTGTCCCAGCTTCGCGGCGAAGCTAGTCACGATCGGAATGAAGGGCGGGCGGCTCAACTCCTTGCGCTGGAAGAGGGCGCGGACTAGCTGCTTGGATGTCACGAGAGGTCTCCTTCCTACTCGATAATGAAAACGCTGATCCAGACTATCCTCTATTTTACGCGCGCAGCGCCTCTAGTGGTGAGATAGACGCCAAGCAGAACGACGCAGGCGCTGACGAGCACGTACAAAGTAAGGCGTTCGCCCAGCAGAATGGATGCCCATACGAAAGTCGAGAGCGGAATCACGTTCGAGAAGATAGAGGCCGTCGTCGCGCTCACCCGGGCCATCGCGGCATACCACAGAACATAGTTCGCAACTGTGCCCACGGCAGCCATGTACACGATGGCAAGAATTCCCGTCAGGCTCAGCCGATCCAGGCTCTGCCAACCAGGCTCCAATGGAGCCGTGAGCGCCAGCAAGATCACGCCCGCCGAGAAAGACCAGGCCATGGTAGCCGCCGGCGAGAAAGCGCCGACCATCCTCTTTCCTGTGATATTAAAGACGGCGAACGAGAGTACGGCGCCAATGACCAGCAGATCCCCCAGGTTGAACCGCATCCGCAGAAGGTTATCCAGCGAGCCCTGGGCCACTAGATAGACGACGCCGACGAACGAGACAATAATGCCAATTGCCTGAGCTGGCGTGGCCCGATCGCGCAGCAGGGGAACAGAAAGAATAGCCACCGCCATGGGCGCGCTCGCAGTAATCAGCGAGGCGTTGGTCGCCGTCGTCATCTGCAGCGCAATGAACAGCAGGGCATTGAAGCCGAAGATCCCGGTCAGCCCCATGAACCACACGATAGGCAGACGGGAGGCCGACCTGCGATCCGGTAGTCCCTCCCGCACTAGCACCCAGGGCACGAGCATAGACACGGCCAGGCCAAACCGCAGCGCGGCGCCAGTGAGCGGCGTGAGCTCCCGACCGAGATACTTCGCCGCCACGTAGTTCCCACCCGCGAACAAGCACGAGAGGAACAGCATAACGTAGGCGCCATAAGGTCTGGTCTGACTCGCAGTCCCAGTTGTTGCTGCCATCGAGATCGATCCTTTCGGAGCAGTTTGTTCTACTCGGCCGATCTCGCCAGGACGGGAAACGGCCATCAATGCAGTATGCTACTCGCTTCTCTCTCCTTTCGCAACAGCGACCTGCTCGACGCATAAGGTCCTTCTTTTCGCCTGTACTCTTGATTTGATCTCCTCGATGCGCTCTGTGACCTGCTGTTGGATCGCCTCGACCTCCGGCGCAATCTCCTCGTCCACGAGCTTGAGGATCTTCTTTTTCTGCTCCCAGTTCTCACCGTATTTGAACGGAGCGTTCTCCGCCCAGGGGGAGGTTGTCCATAGCTGGGGCAGGGCCCGCATGGCGTACTCGCGGTAGTCCTGCTCTGTGTAGCGGCCTCTTGAGGCCGCGCGGCTGAAGTAGATTTGGTCCCGGCATGGACCGACTATCAAGCCCACCGGACTGTTGCAATCCTCCAGGTATCCGATTCGCTTGGCCGCATCGCCAATGGAGCCCGTGATGCGGTTCTCGACGTTGTAGTGGCTGGCCGCCGCGCAGGCCCAACTGCAGGCGGCACCGAAGTCCAACTCTTTCCATATGCAGGAGGGACCAGCCTGGGACGCTCCATTGAGGTCCTTTCTTATCTGGGCGCTGTAGCGGTTGAGCTCGGCGCAGGTAGGCCAACCGCACGCTCCGCAGTTCCAGTTGAGCTCACTGCTCGTAATATTGTTGGAGCCTATCAGAAGAATGACCGGTGGAGTGCCACGCTCGTACTCGGGACGGAGAGTGATGGCCTCTCCATAGTACAGACCCTTCTCCAGTTGTCCCAGAGCCTCCGTCACTTCGATGATGGGCAGCACATCCTCATCCGTGAGCACCTGGATGGTTATGTTAGTTTTCTGGGTCATCTGGGGCGATTTGAGCGCGGCCATGGCGCAAAGCCGAGCCACCTCGAGCAGACCGTCGTTGGCGATGCGAGCTCCGTCGTAAACTGCCATCTTACTCTGCCTCCTGATCGCCGTTACCGGCCTGCTTCTGATTGTCAGGATTCCAGCTTCGGTAGTCGTACCAGCGGATCTGTCGGACGATTGGATAGCTCTTGCGCAGAGCGTCCACGGCCTTCCATTCGCTGATGAGATGGTAGCCCGGGGCCACGTCACTGTACGGGTTCTTAGAGCGGGCTGAAACTGGAATGCCCACAACCAGGTGAGAGTTTGGACAGTAGCCTAGCTTTAGCCCGGCCAGGCCCACACTCATCATCGGGCGGGCATCCACCAGAAGGCGATTTGCCATCCACAGGGCCGATCCTACCGCGTGGCCCAGGGTGTTGACCCAGCCAACGCACAGAGGCCCGTCTACCTGCGTCGTAGGTTTGCTTCCCGCCATATCGACCTTGCCCAGGCGGACCTTCCTGCGCGAATAGACCCAGCAGGAACCCTGGATACCACTACATCGCCCGCATCCGTTATCCCAGGGGTCACTGGCCGCCCGATAGCTGCCCAGAAAGACCACTGCATCGGTCTGCTCCCGGATCATAACGGCCTCGTACTTGAAGGCGTTTTCCCAGAGGTCGTTCTTGGGATTAGCGTCAGAGAGCTCCTCCATCTTGCGGGCCAGCCTCGCCATCTCCTCCCGGCCGTATACAAGATGGGCCTCGGTCCCGGGAAAAGCGCCTGCCCCCGGAGCAGTCATGGCAGCGTTGAGAATCAACCTTGCGGCAATGCGAGCGTTGTCCTTGCGGACCTCGTCCTCGGGACTGAAAGGCGGCCATTCGTTGACGTAGTACTCCGGCATTCTTCTCTCCCACGGTGCCATACTTGCTAGTGGTACTTGGTCATTCTGAGGCGCGCACCCTTCGGCTCTGCTCAGGGCAGGCGCCGAAGAATCCGCACCCCTTGCCGCACAAGAGTCGTAAAGGCGCGGATTCTTCGCGCTGCGGCGCTCAGAATGACAAACTACTGCCAGGAAACCGCGATAGTCTCCCTGTGCCTGGCCGGAGCGAAGGGCGTACCCGGCCACAGGCCGTAGTCACGCAGGATCTCGTCCTTCGGCTTCTTCTGCGACCACTCGTCCAGGAACTCTTTGAACGGCTTTCCTCGTCGCTTGCGATCCTCGAACTCCGCGGCCCGCAGTTCCGCCGTCCGGGCCTCGTCCACCGTGAACGTCTTCGGATCGTAGGCCACCTTGTAGACCTCCTCCGCCGTCCACTCAGAGATACACTCGTCTTCCAGATCCTTCATGACCGCGTTGGGGTCACGCTCGATGGCATCCCCGTAGCCCGGCCCGCCCTGTTCCAGGCTGGCCAGGATGTCGCCCTCCTCCAGCACAACCATGCTCGAGTTGGTGTGCTTGACAATGCACTCGCCCTGCACGTTGTTGAGCAGCGACTCCATGTCATAGGGGATCTTCTCCGGCGTCTCCTGGACAATCTGCCTAAGGTTGTTCTTCTTGAGGTAGATGGTTACCAGCGGTGTTGGCATATATCCGCCAAACAGACCGCGCCCGAGTGGAAACTTGCAGAAGCCCGACAGGCTCACGGCATACAGCATGGAGGTGCCGTGTACCATCCAGGCTCCCCCGATCGCACGTCCGCCGCGATACTTGCCGAAGCCGTGCCCGTCCTTCCAGTAGCGGCTGCGGAAGATCGGCACCACCGGGTACTGGGACTCGAACAGCTCGCTGTCGATGAATTCGCCCACCGAACAGTAGATGAAGCCACCCACGTCGTTGCCATCTCCGTCGTGCTTGGCTCCCATGCCCACCCCGTTGGGCAACCCTTGATCCCAGCCCGCGTAGGACACTCCGAACTTGTTCACTCCTGCGATAGGTATAGAGTGACTGACCCCCGGCCAGGTGGATAGCACGTACTCGCGCTGTTCGGGACTGTTCATCAGCATCTTCTCGAAGGCGTTATGCAGCGCCGCGGCGAAGTTAGCAATCGTGGCCACGCCCAGACCGATAGCGTCATCCGGATCGGCGTTCAGGATACAGCCTTCCGGGAAGATGTACTCGAAGGGCGCGAAGACCCCGTTGGACTGCTTCAGATCCCAGAACAGGAACTGGTACAGATAGCAGGCGCTCATGGCCACCATGCAGTGCGGCAGCGTATTGAAGTTGGCGAAGAGCGGTCGCGGTCCGGTCCCGGTGAAGTCCACGATCACCTGGTCCGCCACCTTATGCACGTTCACCGCACACTTCAACAGACCGTACCGGTCGTTGCCGGCCCAATCCACAAAAGTTAGCTCGCGGAACGTCCCATCGTTGAGGCTGGCGATACGCCTGCGAGCCGCTTGAGCCGTCTCCTCGATGGTGCGGCGCATGACGCCGATCACCAGCTCCACACCCTTCTTCTCGATAACCTCCTTGACCCTCCGCTCCAGGATGTAGCAGGCGGCTGTGCGGGCCTTGTTGTCCAGCGTTTGCTGGCGAGGATCCCGCACAAAGTTCTCCATCATCTCCACCAGGTCCTGCCGCAGGGTGTAGTTCTCCCCGATCTTGATCGGGCAGATCCGCATCCCCTCGTCATAGCGGCTCTCAGCCGAGGGCGGGTGGCCACCCGGCTCCCGGGCGCCCGTATCGATTTCGTGCGTGGCGGTCGCGGTCCAGGCCACCAGCTCATCCCCATGGAAGATGGGCATGTAGTTGATCATGTCCGCGTTGTGCAGCCCGCCGTAGGTGGCATCGTTGGTGAAGAAGATGTCTCCCGGCCTGATGCCAACCTGCGGGTTGTCCTTGAAGTAGCGCATGGCGTACTTGATAGCTAGCACGCCGTTTACCAGGTGCAGGTGGGTGCCAGTGACCGCGGTGGCCAGGTCACCGTTGGCCGTGTATAGACCTATTGCTACGTCGCCCGCCTCGATCATTGGCGAGACGCCCATGCGCACCAGCGCATCGCGGGCCTCCCAGCAGGAGACCTCCAGCTTGCGCCCGTACACCTCGTAGTCGATCAGCCCGAGATTCTGCATACACTCGATCTCACGCTCACTGGCCGGCTCGGGCTTGTAATGGCTCAACAGTTCTGGATCCCTCACGCCTCTCTACTCCCTTTCAAAGACATGTTCGGAATGACCTTCGCTGACCCTGAAAGGCGCGAAGGATGATCGCCTTGGCAATTGCCTTGGCAGAGTAATATCCGTCAAGACGCACTGGGCAGCGATGCGGTCTCGGCGGTCCGCGCCTGCACGGCACCCAGGCTATGGGCCAGCACCTCGTCGGGCGTCGTCTGGGCAGGCGTGGTCTCGAACACGATCTCCCCGTCCCGCATCACCAGCACCCGATCCGCGATCCCCAGCACTTCCTCCAACTCTGACGAGATCAGCAGGATCCCTGCCCCCTCCTCCGCTAGATCCTCTACCAGCTTGTAGATCTCTGCCTTCGCCCCCACGTCGATCCCCGCCGTCGGCTCATCCAGCATGTACACCCGTGCACTCGTCGTCAGCCACTTCCCCACCACCACCTTCTGCTGGTTCCCTCCGCTCAGATACTGCACCTGCGTCTTCGCCCCAGGCGTCACGATCCGCATCTCACGGATCCGCTGCTGCGCCACGCCTAGCTCTCGCCCCCCTCGCACCAACCCCATCCGCTGGAACACGTGCAGACAGGCTAACGAGATGTTCTGATGGATCCCATGCGTCGGCAACAACCCCTGCGAGCGCCGCTCCTCAGGGATCAGCGCGATCCCCTCCCGAATGGCATCCCGCGTCGACCGGATCTTCACTGCCTTCCCATCCAGCAGGATCTCGCCCGCCTTCAGCTTGTCCACCCCGAAGATCGCCCGCGCCACCTCCGTCTTCCCAGCCCCCACCAACCCGTAGATCCCCACGATCTCCCCTCGCCGCACCGTGAACGACACTCCACACGCCGCCCCAGCCGGTGTCACCCCCCGCGCATCCAGCACCACCTCCCCCACCGGGATGCTTCGCTTGGGATACAGTTGCTTCAGGTCCGTCCCCACCATCTGCCGGATCACTTCGTCCATGTTCGTC
>SCTZ01000149.1 GCA_004297765.1 Chloroflexota bacterium
CGCCAGGGGTGGGAGGCGCGCCCTACCCCACCCCTGGCGGACACGGCGGTCCGCCACTACGAATGTCAATCCGATTGGTGCAGGCACCAACCAGGTCCTGGGGGTAATGCCGTACTCAGTTCAACTGTGAGCGGAACTCTCGCAAGCGGTTGGTCTTGCTATGCAGGCTCTCAGCAGTATCGCGTATCCGGGCCACCAGATCACGCATCGGCGACGCCAGACGCAGCTCGCCTAGGTTCGAGGGGTCGTTCGCGGCCTGGGCCAGGTGCTCGGCGAAGTCACCCGAAGCGTCATCGGCGAGCTTGTCGGCTTCGCGCAAGGATCCCTGCTGCGGGGCTAGATCGGCCAGCAGGCTGATGTTGCCCTGGGCCGCGCCAATCAACAGGATTCTGGAGCCGTAGCTGACCACGTACAGGGCATGGCGGGTCCCCAACTTGCGTGTTTCAATGACGGTCAGGTGCGATGCATGGACGCCGCCTCGTGGCTGGCGCCCCCAGTAGCGCCGAAGTAGCCACATGGCCCCGCCAGCCAGCAGGATCACAAACACGGCTTTCGGGGCTTCGCTGGCCAGCAGGCTCTCCACGCCAGTTCCGGGCTCTCCCTTGATACCCAGCGAGTCGGCCGCTTTATCCCACGCGATCGGATGTGTCGAGGCGGACGGCTCCGGATTTCGGGCCGGCTGCGCAGCCTGGGATGCTTGAGGAGCGGCACTTGGCTGCGGAGACCGGGCCGGGGCCGGATTGGTCGAAGCAGTCGCTTGCGATGGAGCCGCAGCTGGGGCAGGCGCTTGCGCGGCCGTGTCGGTTGCGGGTGGCTGCGGCGACGGGCTCGGTACCGGCGACTGTGCCGCTGGGCTAGGTGCCAGTGATTGCATCGCCGGGTCAGGCGCGGGCGGTTTTGCCGCCGAGCTGGGGGTCACCGACTGCGCCACAGAACTGGGCGCGGGCGGATCATCGCACACGGGAACCTTGAGCGTTTGTCCGATGAGCACCATGCTCCTGCTGTTGAGCGATGGATTGACGCTCACAAGATCATCGATGGACAGCTCATACTGATTGGCCAGCGCGGTGAGCGAGTCGCCGGAACGGACGACGTAGCTTATCTGATGTGATCCCCAGGCGCAATCCTGGCCACGGGCCACGCCGGCCAGTTGTAGAAAGGCAAGTGCACACACCACACCGGCAACCAAGTATCGAGCCATCTTCCGTCTCCTAATGAAGGTGGGTGCGCTAGCCACTGACCAGACCGGCCAGCTTCGGGGTGGCCAGTTCAGTTATGCGCACGGCGAATTGCTCGTCCACTACCACTACCTCCCCCCGGGCCACCGGCGTTCCGTTCACCAACACGTCCACGGGTCCTCCCGCGACCTTGTTCAGCTCCACAATCGCTCCCTTTGCCAGGGACAGAACGTCCTTGACCGTTAGCTGGGCCCGCCCCAACTCCACGGTCACGAGCAGCGGAACATCCATCAAGACGTCTATGCCCTGTTGGCTGGTGGCCTCTACCCCAGGACGCAGGGGCGCAAAACGGGCCGGACGGGCCTGCACACGCCCTGCGCTCGATCGCTCTTCCCTTGGCGCAGAGCTCTCGTCCATCGTATCATCAAACAAGTCGTCGTCATGGCCCATTATTACTCAGTCTCCTCCAGGACGTGCGTGATTTGAACGGCGAGCTTATGTCCACTTAGGCCAGGTCGGCCGAGATAACGAGGGTGTCCGCCGATCATCAGCGTGATGGGAGCATCGATGGCGTTGTCCAGCACGATGACCATACCAGGGCTCAGCTGTGCCAACTCACCCAATCCGAGCGTCGCCTGCCCCAGTTGAGCCTTCAGCTCGATCCTGGTCTGTTTCACCGCCCCCTCGAGATAAGTCGAACCCGCGTCTTCACCATCAGGCGTGTTGCGTCCCAGCCAGGTCTGCGTGTTGAGCTGAGGCAGCAGCGGCTCCAGCATGATGTAGGGCGTACAGATCTGTAACTCGCCCGGCGGGCCGACGCCCGCGACCTCGAACACAGCGATGACCGCCGCGTCGCCGGGCACCTCAGAACGGACGAACTGCGGCCTGAGCACCATCTCATCGACTTGCGGCTCGATCGCCGCGACACTGCTCCAGGCCTCCTTGAGACCGGAAAGCAGGGTGGTCATGAACCCGCGCAGGAGGCTATACTCGATCTCCATCATCTCACGCACCAGCGGCTCGCTACGGACAGGTCCCCCCAAGAGGCGCTCGATGACACCACTGGCGGTGACCACGTTCAGCTCGACCAGAACGTGCCCGGGCAATGGATCGGCCCGCACGATGCTGAGGACAGTGGGCGTGGGCAAAGACTGGACGAACTCGTCGTACGGTCCCTGCTTGAGGTTGGTCAGACGCACCTGAACAGAGGCACGCAGGTAGGCCGAGAACGAGAAGCCCATCGAGCGGGCCATGTTCTCGTGGATCATCTGCAAAGCGCGCAGATGCTCTTTCGAGAACTTGTTTGGGAACGTGAAATCATAGTTGCGGATCGCCTTACGCGCCCCACGCTTCCCTAGAGCTTGATCAGCAGCCATCTCTGCCCCTACTGAATAATGAACTGACGGAAGTACACATTAAGGATCTTATGTTCCTCGATCAGATGCTGCATGCGCTGCATCAGCTCCTGCTTGACACGATCCTTGCCGGCCTCGGTGAGCAGCTCAGCCGATTTCTTGACAGTGAGCGCTGAGATCACCGTGTCTTCCAGGGCCGGCATCGCCGGCGATAACTCCGCGGTCACCTTCTCCTGCAGCTTCTTGTACGCGGACTCGGCCGGCTTCGGACCCTTGCCACCCGCGACCTCCAGCACGACCTCGATCTTCATATAGCGGGACGGATTGCTATCAGCCAGGTTGATGGTTAGCTCTTTGAGGGCGAAATTGACGCCGAACGGCGGGGGCTCAGGCGTCGGTACCTGCTCCTTGTCCATCCCACCTACAGGCAACAGTTGGTACTTCCAAGCCACCGTCCCTCCTGCCAGAAAGATCAGCAGGATGCCCCCGATAATAATCAACAGACGCTTGTTCGTGAAGATCTTCATGGAGTGTCTCCCACGTTGTTCGGCGCTCCCTCCGGTTGCGCAGGTTGGTCGCTCTGGGACGGGGCTTTGAACTGGATAGTGATGTTGACGCGACGATTATTGGCCCGCCCTTCACGCTGCGCGTTGTCGGCCACGGGGCGGTATTCTCCGTAACCCACCGCCGACAACCGAGCGGGGTCGATGCCATTCTCCTGGAGAAATCGCACCACGGCCACGGACCGCGCGGCCGATAGCTCCCAGTTGGAGCCGTATAGCGCCGTCTGGATGGGAATACTGTCTGTGTGCCCTTCCACCTTCACCTCGTTCGGTAGCGTGCGAATGCGGTCCGCCACAGCCAGCAGGAGCGGCATAGCTTCCCGCTTGATAGTGGATTTGCCGGAGTCGAAGAGCAACCCTCCCGCGATAGTCACCGTGACCCCCTCTCGATCCATGTACACGCCCACGTAGCCCGCGTCGGGAGACGACTTATTCTGCTTCACCAGGCTGGCGACGTCCGCCTTCAGTCCACTCAACAGACTGTTGATCAGATCAATGGAGGACCCGCCGCTCGAAGATCCGCCTCCGGTCATAGCCTCTGGCGCCGCGCCACCACTGCTCTGAAGAACCCCAACGTTGAACGCATCGCGGACCGAGCCCGCCAGCCGCGCAAACTTCGTCAGGTCGGCGTTCGACATGGCGTACATCACCACGAAGAACACAAGAAGCAAGGTGATCAGGTCGGCGTACGTGAGCAACCAACGCTCGTGGTTTGGCGCTTTTTCCGCGTGCGCTTTCTTCCTCACGAAGCATTCCTATCCAGCCATGGCGCTCAACCGACCAGCGCCGCTTCGTCCATGTCACTCCCGAAGGGATCTCTCGTCGCCGACGCCTTCTTTTGGTCGCCCTTCTGCGCCTTGGGAGGCAGGAATGGCTCCAGCTTGTCGGCCACCACGCGCGGGTTATCGCCAGCCTGCACGGCCAGAATGCCCTCCAACATCACCCCCTTCAGATAGGCTTCTTCGGTGCTCTTGGTCTTTAGCTTGGAGCCCAGAGGCAGCCACAGGATATTGGCGCTGGCTACACCGTACAGTGTCGCCACAAACGCGACGGCGATGGCCGGTCCAAGCTTGGACGGATCCTCCAGTGACCCAAGCACGTGCACCAGCCCGAGAACGGTTCCGATAATGCCCATCGTCGGGGCATAGCCTCCCATGGCCTCCAGCATGGCATAGCCGCCCTCATGCCGCTTTTCGCGCGCCTCGATGTCCGTCTCCAGAATCCGCCGCACGGTCTCTGGATCAGACCCATCTACCACCAGCAGAATCCCTTTCTTCAAGAAAGCGTCAGGCAATGACTGCGCCTTGTCTTCCAGAGCCAGCAGACCCTCGCGGCGGGCCAGATCGGCCATTGAGACGAACTGCTCCAGGATGGCATTGGTGTCGATCTTTGGGCTGAGCAGCGCAACCTTGAACAGGATGGGCAGGCTCAGAACACGCTGCAGCGGGAAGCTGACGATGGCCGCGCCGATGGTGCCGCCGAACACGATGAGGGCCGCGGATGGCATCGCCAGGCTGGCAAGCACGCCCTCTTCCATCATGAAGCCACCCAGCAAAGCTCCCAGTGCCAGTGCCAAGCCAATCAGAACGCTGAGATCCATATGCTACGCCGCGCTCGACCCGGGGTGCTGATAGACAGCCAGGCGCTGCTTGGGATCAGCTTTGCCAGGCTCCCCATCGTCCTCTCGCGTGGGAGGGATACTCGGACCGATCGCCCACCCAGCCCGGCGTCGATAGTCCACCACACGCTCGATCACTACCTCGGGCGACTCCTTCACAACAAGAATCTTCTTAGTTACCAGGGTCACCACCGTGTCCGGGCGGGATTCCACGGTCTCGATAAGGTCCGCGTTCACCACGAAGCAACTGCCGTCCAGCCTCGTCAGTGTGATCATCGTATCCGTCCTTTCATACGGGCTTACGCCAACCCCTTCAACTTCTCGACCAGGGGGCTCGTGGAGCCAGGCTTGAAGAGAGCCTGGGCACTCCAGGCGGGATCGTGTCCCCCGCCTTCCTCGTTGGCCAGCACCCAGTATGTGTAGGCGAAGTTATAAGGCTCTCGCTTGCCCATATACTTGTAGGCGCCAACGATGCGCTGGATCTGATCTTCCTCCGTCACGGCCGGCATGGTTTTGTCCTGGTGCTCACCGGGATATAGCCCGCCCTCCGTGCCAATGATGGGCAAGCTCCGCCCTAGCCTCTGCCTGACGACAGCGTCATAGGTCTTGAACTTCAAGAAGCCGTTGCTGTCCTTGGCATAGTCCAGGGGATGGTTCAGCATGTAGTTGTGCATGCTGAGCCAGGCCCGGTCCAGGACGCCGCCTTCTCCCCGCGCCGTGATCCCCTGAAGCGCCTGATCTAGAAACTTCACGTCGTCGTAGTTGCCGCCGGGGGACAGAGCGCCCAACCCGGGCAGCCCGCCTCCGGCCACCACTTGCTTCGCCAGCGGAATCCAGGCATCCAGATAGCGATTCACATCGGGATCCTGTCCGCCATTCTCCAGCTTGAGGTTCGGCTCGTTAAATATCTGAAAGTAGCGAACCCCCAGATCCTTGTAGTGCCGCACCATCGACGTCACATCCTGGTCAATGGAGCCCACCTTGGTCGTATAGATACGCATGACAGGCTCGATGCCCGCCTGAGTCAGCTTCTTCACCAGGTAGTCGTTGTCACCGATGTTCGCGCCGTCGTTCAAGAAAGTGACCCACTTCATGCGCATGTCCTTGGCCTCGCCCACAAAGCGGTCGACCACCTCTGGTGACGAACGCAGCGTGGGAATCCAGTGGACCCCTCGCCCGTTGTCAGCCAACGGATGCGGGTACTGGTCGAGAGACAGCGCGCTGGTGCTGGCCGGCACGGCGCTCTGGGCTGGTTTATTGCCCGTTTCGGCGGCGCGAGTTCCGGAGATGATCGTGGGCCGCACGCCATTCTCCGTCCGAACGACAGCGGCCTCCTGCGTCTGCGCGAAGCTCTGCTGCCAACGCAGCAGCAGCCCACTAATGGCATTGTCCGCCGCGGACAGCGAGACGGCCCGCGATCTCGCCAGATCAGCCGCTGTGGCTCGCATGCCGTCCGCGCTCGCTCCACTCCTACCCTGGGGCAGAGTGGTCATCGACAGCCGACGCAGCAGTCCAGCAAAATCCACCGTCTGACGGCCGCTGCGCTTCGTCTGCACGGCGCTGGGTCGCGTGGTCACATCTATGCTCTGATTCGGTGCCACACCCATAATCTGCCTCGCGATTCAGTCACCTGAAGAGAGTGTACGTCTGCCAGTACCTACACGAGAAGGTATCTCAGTACCGTAATTCGCTGGCACCAAGTACGGACTGATACTGTTATGCTCTAACGCAGCCGGGTGCCGGCGTTGTATAATGGCCTCGCCATGAGCATCTTTCGACCGTCTTCGCCACAGGATGGCGCTCCACGTCCCGAGGATGCGGAAGGTCGTCAGACCACGCCGCAAGAGGAAGAGTGGGCCCAACAGTATCTCTCTCAGCGCGCCGCTATCGTGCGGGGTGCGCGAATGACGCGCGTCTCGTGGCAACGCGCTCTCAAGGCCGGAGTGCAACGAGCCGCGGATGGGGACGCCTCAGCCCTCCGATCCGCTTATCGCGCCACTGTTGATTACCACCGGTTTCTCGATCGGCAGATGGCACGCCTGGGGCAACTCCTGGTACCCGCTCAGTTCGACCAGGAGCACCGCGCTCTGCTCGATGAGATAGGCCGCATTCGACGAGCAGTGCTGACCTACGAGCAAGCCGTCCGCCCGGGATTCGTGGAGCAGTACGGACACGCGGACGAGCGATGCCTGCGAGCAGCCCAACGGATGCTATCCCTCGCCCTGGGCGATCAACAGCCGGCGCCCGACGACCCGGAGGAGGACCAGCCGGAGTAGATCATCCCGAACAGTTGCTACGCGGAAGCCGCAACTTCGGTCGCCTGCGCGACCAAGCCATGCGTGAGAGCGTAAATGGCGGCCTGCGTGCGATCCTCCACACCGATCTTGGAGAAGATCACCGAGAGACGATTCTTGATAGTGCTCTGTGAGTATCCCAGGCGCTCGGCGATCTGGCTATTCGAGAGGCCCGCCCCAACTAATCCCAGCACTTCGATCTCTTTGGGCGTCAAGGAGAACGGTCCACCGCTCGCGTCCGCCGTCTTGGTTAGTTGACGGTAGCGGTCAAGGATCTTGCCGGTCACGGCCGCGTCCAGCACCGAACGACCAGCGGCGGCGGAACGCACGGCTGTAGTTAGCTCGGCTGCGCTGGCGCTCTTGAGCAAGTAGCCAATGGCACCCGCCTCGATGGCCTGGCTAACGCGGTGATCCTCCTCGTGCATAGTCAAAATGATCACCTTCACGTCAGGGGACTTCCGCATGATGGCCTCGGTCGCCACGATTCCATTGGCCAGGGGAAGGCTCAAGTCCATCAGCACTACATCCGGGGAGACTTCTTCCACCAGGGTCTGGGCGGTCCATCCATCGCCCACCTCGCCGACGATCGTAATGTCGGGTTCGGTCTCTAACAGCCTGCGTAGCCCGGTCCGGAACAGCTCGTGGTCATCCACCAGCATCAGCTTGATCTCGTTCATCGCTCTCCCCTCTTGTTGGTGATCCATGCGAAGTCTCGGGGTCAGTTGTGCAAAGGCAGCATCAGAACGACGCGTGTGCCGTGCCCCTTGCTGCCACTGATCGCCACCACCCCGCCGGCCGCGGCTGCTTTCTCGCGCATGTTGACCAGACCATACCGTCCGGATCCTGCCGATGAGCGCAGCGCCTGCTCGCCAATACCTACGCCGTCGTCCTCCACCGTCAAGGTGACCTGCTGGCCATCGGCCTCGACGGTTACCGCGACGCTATCCGCGTGCGCGTGCTTAGCGGCATTGTGTAGCGCCTCCTGGGCGATGCGCAGCACCGTAGACCCCACCAACTCCGGCAGAGAGTTGTGGACCCGCCAGGTGAGCTGCACATCCATCTTGTAGAAGCGACGAATGTCCTCCAGCAGACGTTGCAGCGTCGGAAGCAGACTCTCGCCTTTGCCCTCTCGCAATCCGACGATGCTGTGCCGCAACTCGATCAGCCCTGCGTCGAGCCATTCCAGGCAGACTTCGAGTTCCGATCGAACCACCCGCTGCTCCAGCTTGCCCTGCGACAACAGCCGTTCGACGTTCAGCCGCACGCAGCCCAGCAGTTGGAGTGCTCCATCGTGCAACTCCTGGGCGATGCGCAACCTCTCCTCCTCGACTTCCGTGCGTGGCTTACAAGAGGAGCCGCATACCGCTCTAGCCCCGGCCATGGTCGCCGCGGAAGAGACAGAATCTACCAGCGCCGAGGGCTGTACCGCCTTGACGGTCAGAGGGGCCGCGTCAGTGGCAAAGGTGACCGTGGGCGGCCAGACCGCGGGTCCGGCACTACCGAGGTGGCTTAACGGATCTGCACATACGGCTGAATTGGCGCTCACGACAGTCCTCCCGCTCTGCCAGGTAGAGCCTTCTTACTCTTGTCCTGGCCTCTGTGGCACATGGCGGGCTCCGCATCCCTGCGTGTGCCTAGAACGATTAGCTAAGTCCTGGTCATAATTGTGAGAGGCAGAGCTGTCTGGGAGCGCCTGCCTCAGGCGAATGTTCCCAGGGCCCAGCCTTCGCGCTCTGCACCGACCGTGATTCAGGACCGGGCTCGATTAGTTGTCTGCCATCCGCCAAGCCTGCTCAGAATCACGTGGTGTGCGAGGCCGCAAGATGGAGCTACTGCAACGTATCACCGCGGGGGCGAGATCACTCTTCCGTACTAGGAAGGGTTAGATCTCGACGCGACGTGGGCAACCGGGGGCTGCTGAACTCATCCAACCGTCAGCACGTCAATAGAAAACCCGACACAAGGCTGTTCGCCTATGTGCCGGGTTACCGGCCAGATACCGACGGCATCCGCTGTTTCGGCAACCCGGCTACCCTAGTCAAAGACCGCGGGCCCGTGGCTTTGCGTCCCCACCTTTCGATGGGTTTGCCTTTTCGATCTGCGCTCGCTTTCCTCACATCAGTTGTACCGCACGACAGCATGAACTGTCAATGGGTACCAAGGTTAGTTGATAACCTATTAGACCTAGCCCGTTGGTCATAGCTAGGTTGCCTGGCGCCGAAGGGGAGAGGTGACTTTGAAGTAGATAGGTTTCTGATCTTGCGTTAGGCCGGCCTCTCGACCAGGGGCAACGAACGATCTCGCATCGGCGGAAGCCGCAACCCGATCTCTTGAGCCTGCCTCCAGACCGAGAACAACGCATGACACACTAATCGGCGACGCTCTTCGGCGGTCAGCGGCCATCCCGGGTCGCCGCTGATCCGAGACTCGTACTCTTGCGCCAGGTGCATACGTATCCAGACGCGCAAGTAGCGCTGGCGCAGCGGATCAGCCTTGAAGGAAGCAGCGACGCGAGGGGGAGAGCTGGGATGAGCGATGGGAATGGCCCGGTCAGTCTGCACAGCAACCTCCTCCTCGCGGCGATCGGCGTCACAGCCACCACTTCGTCACTCGTAGATATCGGCCCGCGAGAGCCGCGCGTTCAGTCTACATCCGCACGCCCGCGTAGCCACATTCGGCTAGCCGTCCTAGCCCACCTAGGCTACCGCCAGCGTCGCGCCAGTCCGGTACGGCAACTTCAAACTCGACTTTTGCACCTTGAGAATTGAATACCTCCAGCGTCTGGAGTGAGCCAGAAAACACTCGCTTAGGGCGCCGTTAGGCAACACTCGCCCTGCCCCAGCTCCATTCACCTCCCGGTG
>SCTZ01000150.1 GCA_004297765.1 Chloroflexota bacterium
ACTGAAATCCGACTTTTACTATAACACGCACACCCTCAGAGCCAACACCAAAATCCGCTTTTTGAAGTGAGTGTTACAAAAGCCCGAAAGCCCTAACCCCACACCAGATTCCGGATACCCTAAGTCTGCCGCCCAGTTGACGCTTCCCCAGTGCAGAGGGTCGCAGGTACTGCGACGTCTAAGGCGGAGGCTGTCTGGAGTGCCCGATCGAGGAGGAGCCCGCGATGACGATGCCCGACGAACGCGTGAGAGCCCTGGTGTGGGCAGGCGGCTTCCTCATCGAGCTGGCGCGCGACGAGGAGGTCCCGCTTCGGGTCCGACGGAAAGCCGTGAGCATCGCGCGCCATTTCCCCACCATCGAACAACTGGATGGGATGGCACTGCACGGTGGAGCTGGCCTGGAGTCGCCCTATAAGGACCCCGCATGGGCCGAAGGTTGCCAATTTGGGCCCCTGCGCTACGGCACCAGACTGTCCTGGCCGGAAACCTAGTCGCCGCCCCTGCGGCCGCGTGGGAGATCAGGAGCGTACTTCATACCCGAAGAGGTCGCCCATCTCCATTTCCCCCGGAGGCGACCGTGGAGGGCGGGGCAGGCCTGGCCTGCCCCCTTGATGCTGCCTCGGACTGGCGATGCACGATCGCGGCATGACCCGAAGCACCGTATTCACAACTGCCCAACCAGCTGCCTGCTGGATGTCGAAGACATGGACACCCATGCCGACAAGGTCCCGGGTTTTCCCCCAGCGCAAAGACGTAGGCGAGCAGGCTGCCAAGTGATGTTTCTTGCATAGCCCCCGGAACTCTTTCGTCCAATGGCCCTTGGTCAGGGGCGTTCGCCTCTCTGTCCGAAACAATGCCCCGTTTTCCCCCGGCCAAAATGCGAAGGATCGCTCGAGCCACGCCATTGTCATTTCCGAGAGGGGCACGCTGCGCTTTCCCCTGCCCCGGGAGTCGGGCATCAGGTCGATCACGCCGCCGCGGCGGCTCCGGCGCACTGACTGGCGGCTGGCCGGGGGCACGAGCCAGCGGCCTTCGTGCTTGAAGCCGAAAATCTGATCGGGCCGAGCCATGGTTTCGTAGAGAAGCAACAGGGCTGCCAGCGTCCTGACCGGACGCGGGGAATGCTCGTCCGTGTGGGCGACGATGTGCTGGATTTGTTCCCAGCCCAGCGGCTTCGCTGAGGGCGGATTGCAGTCAGTGCCGCAACCCCGGTGCCATCCGGCAAGTTGGATGCGCCGAACCAAGAGCTCGGCTTCTGGGTCTGGCCACGATAGAGCCTTTAGCAGCCGGTTGATGGCCCAGACCCGCTGCGCAACGGAAGGAGCTGGGACTCGGTCCCTCTCCTGTGCGCTTACGTAAGCCTCGATTGCGGATGCGCTTCCGGCGCGAGTCCCCTCTCCATGGGTGCACCACCACGTCATCCAATGCTGTAGTGAGACCGCGATGGCGAGTTGGGACCGCACGCCCAGCCCGCGGCATAGATCCCGCTCGAGTGCGGCGGCAAGGTGCTCCGGGAGGGGGCATCCCATGCAAGCGGGGTAGACCAGCGCCAGCGCTGCACGCAGGCGTTCGGAAGTTGATGCCATGTGGCGGCTCCAGTGACGAACAGGCATCCACGCAACCACGTTCCAGCGGCCATGAAAGTTAGCCGCGCCCCCGGCCTTGACGGCTGGACCGGAGCTTTGGCGTAGATTTTCGCCGCCAGCCGCGCGTACCCCTCAGCCGCTGGCCGGCCCCGCGCTCCGGATCTCGGGCCACATCAATGACCCGGCCAGCCTGCTCAGGACGCGCCGTTGCGACCGCGTCTAACTTTCGCGCCGATCGGAACGTTGCAGGGTGATCGTTCCGACGCAGGCATGTGCGATTTCGCTTGGCGAGATCGCCTGACGCTCCGCCGACGAGCTCAAGGATGAGCAATCCGTGGTGGATGGGCCACCCGGAATCCGACATGGACTGCCCTTTAGCAGGAGGGAACTGCCATGCGCCTCTAATGATTTAGAACGCTCGGTCCGATGACTCGGCCATTTCGTCCCATTTTTGCGAGAAGAACATGAATCATCAATTGACTATCGCATCGTCCAACCCGGACCACCGCATCGCCTGGTCCGCCCGAACAATCCCTTTGTCACGCGCTCGCCATGCGTGCGGTCGCGTGCCGTGGCAGCCCGCCGCCACTGCAATCGATGTCGAAAGTGATCTTGAGGCCCGTGCGACCCGCCTGCTGACGCGCGAGCGCGGGCTGGTCGCCTTGCACAGCCAGCCGTTCACCCTTTTCTATCGCGACGGCTGCAGGCGCCGTCGCTATACCCCCGACCTGCTCGCGGTCTTCGATCGCCTGTCGCCTTCGCTGGTCCGGCTCGGATTCGGTCGCTGGACCGTGATCGAGATCAAACCGGAATCCAAGTTGGACGAAGTTGCAGAAGACCTGGCCCGCCACCATCGCGCGGTTCGCGAACAGCTGGGCTTTGCGACAGCGATCATCACCGAACGGCACGCCCCCAGCCGGGAGGTGCGTCATGGCGCTTGACCTCACACCCGGAACCGTGTGCGTCGCCAACGGCAAGATGATCCAGATCGACGGGGCTGATTCATTGACCCACGTGCGGGCGCGCGATGTCGCCACCGGCGCACTCATCACGGTCCCTGTCTCGCGGATCGGACCGATTCCGGAACAGACCGCGTCTGGCGACGCGAACAGGGTCCCGGAAGCCGAATGGAAGCGGTGTACAGCCTTGGCCTCTGCGTTAGCCGGGCTGAAGGACCAGCAGCGCGTGCCGCGGGCAGACCTGCTCCGGATCGCCAAGGCGAACGGCTGCAGTCTCCGTAGCGTGCAGCGCGCCCGGACCGCCCTTCGGAAAAATGAGCGTGTCACTGCGCTTTTGCGTCAAAGTCGCGGGCGACGGCAGGGTACCAACTGCCTTGCGCCGTCGATGGACTCGCTGATCCGGCC
>SCTZ01000151.1 GCA_004297765.1 Chloroflexota bacterium
GGAGATTCAGCGCAAGACGGTGGTGGAGACGTTCCCGGGGTCGGCGCAGTCGGAAGCCTATACCAAGCTAGCCAAGGCCATCCTGTCCAACAAGGACCGCTATCTGCCGACGCCCATGCAAATGGACGACATCGTGCATCTGCTCTACAAGTATCAGCTTTTGCTCACGGCTGCGTAGCAGCCCGGTTTGCTTGGAGATAGCCCAGCCCGATCTGGCGGCGCACTGGTATTGACGCATCTCCTTGAGGAGGAGTGTATGACAGCGTGTAAGGGCGCGTGCCAATCCTCTAGCCGAAGAGAGATAACTCCCGAGATAGCCTCGCTGGTGCACGATCACCCGTGTTATAGCGAGGAGGCCCACTACCACTACGCTCGCATGCATCTCGCGGTAGCCCCGGCCTGTAACATCCAGTGTCGCTACTGCAACCGCCTCTATGACTGCGTCAACGAGAGCCGCCCAGGCGTGACAAGTGAGGTGCTGAGCCCAGAAGAAGCGGCCCGCAAGACGATTGCAGTTGTCGGCCACATGCCGCACGTGTCGGTAGTCGGCATCGCGGGTCCCGGGGATCCTTTGGCCAACCCTGAGAAGACCTTCCGCACTTTTGAGTTGATTAGAGAGAAGATATCCGATGTGCGCTTTTGCCTGAGCACCAACGGTCTGGCGCTGCCGGAGCACGTCGATAGGCTGAAGGCGCTGGGCATACACCACGTCACAATCACTATCAACGCGGTGGATCCACAGATGGGGAAAGACGTCTATCAGTGGGTCCACTTCGACCACAAGCGCTACACTGGCGCGGATGCCGCCGCTATCCTGATCGAGAGGCAATTGCTGGGGCTTCAGGCTCTCACGGATAACGGCATTCTCTGCAAAGTCAACTCGGTCCTTATCCCAGGCATAAATGACTCACATCTCGCCGAGGTTTCCAGAGAGGTCAGATCGCGCGGGGCTTTCTTACACAACATCATGCCCCTTATTGTCGTCCAGGGGGCGGACTACGCCGCGCACGGCTTCCGCGGCCCGACGCTGGCCGAACGCAAGCGGGTCGAGGAGCAATGCGGCGGAGAGGTGCGCCTCATGCACCACTGCCGCCAATGTCGCTCGGATGCCCTGGGGCTCCTAGGCGAGGATCTCGCGACCGAGCTGACTCTGGAGAAGCTGCCCGAGGAGGTCGTTTCCAGCCCGGAGCTACGGCAGCGGGCTCGGGAGGAGATCGAGGCCGACATTCGGAAGATTCGGCTAGCCGGGGAGGGGCTGAAGCGGACCGCGTGCGGGGAGACCCAGCGGATCGTTGCCGCCGTGGCCAGCAAAGGGCACGGCGTGATCAACGAGCACTTCGGCCATGCCCGGGAGTTCCTCATCTACGAGGCTTCCAGCGCGGGTATCGAGTTGGTCCAGGTCCGCAAAGTCGACCAGTACTGCCGCGGCTCCGAAAGCTGTGGCGACGAAGAGACTCTATTGGCCGACATCGTGGTCATGCTCTCCGATTGCCAGTACGTGCTCTGCTCGCGCATCGGACCGGATCCCAGGAGATACCTGGAGCAGAAAGGCATTCGCTGTATCGAGGTCTACGATAGTATCCACGATGTTCTAGCTCGTTTGGTTCATGGGGAGGAATTGTATGGAGGCAGTAACTAAGGAAAACAGCATCGCGGAGGTGCTGGAGAAGCACCCTTTCCTCAGCGCTGTATTCACGCGCCATGGACTGCATTGCGTCGACTGCATCATCACGGGCGTGGATTGCATCGTTGGGGCAGACACCATCGAGAAGCGCGCGGACTGGTACGGAATCGTGACAGACGAGTTGGTGGAGGAGTTGAACCAAACGCTTGTGAGTGAGTGTGAGCCCGAGAGGCATACAGCCTGATAAGTGTGACCGTTAGCGGCCTGAATCCAATCTCACCAGCTTCCTGAGAACTGCTAGAGAGAAGACTACGCTAGCTAGAAAGAGGAACCAATGGCTCTGGTTATCGCCGAAGGTCCACAATTGCCTGACGAAGAGACCAAGCGCGCCATGATAAGTAGTTTCACGGATGTGATAGGCAAGTATCTGGGTCTGACGCCCAGAGAGGTAGTGATCCTCATACGCGAGGAGGGCGGCAATCGAATGTCGTCGGGACAGGGTGACATCCTGGGTTGGCGTGGCAAGCTGAAGTAGTGAGGGAGGAGGAAGACGATGGCTTTGATCACCATAGAGGGGCCGCAAATCCGGCCGCCCGAGTATAGGAAAGAACTGGTGCGTGAGATAACTGAGTTGGCGGCACAGCACTGGGGGATCGGGATCGAGGAAGTGGTGGTGCTGATCAAGGAGCAGGGTGGCGCCCACATGCGCGAGAGCGCAGGCAGTCTGGCTCGTGGAGGTGTGCTGCTGTCGGACGAATAACTCTCCTGCCACCACTCGGCGTCGAGTGGTGGCTTGCGTCAGCCGTATCCCGGAGGGACATACAACTGGATGCTGATTGCACCTTGGCTGTCGCGCCGACCTGCTCAGAGGGCTCTTAGCGAACGGGCCATCAGGCCGAGTCCGGCCGCGAACAGCCCGGCCATCAGGAGGAAATCGTACAGGCTGGTCGTGCGAAAGTACATGTGCAGGTTTACCAGTACGCCGGCAACGATGATGAGCACGCCGGCTAGGGCCAGCGCCCAGCCCAGGATCGAGCCGCCGTCGAAGAAGAGGACGCCGATGCCGACGATGAGTGGAACCAGCGTCAGCCCAAAGGTGTTGGTGCCCCACCAGCTCCAATAGCCGCTACTCAGTTGGACCTGGTTGAAGATGAGGTACAGTCCAACGACGGAGAGCACCATGCCCACCACAAAAGAGCCGAGTCCTCCCGACGTACCACCGGGTCGTACGAATCGGAAGGCGTTCTTGTCGTTTTTGGCCTCTGTCGCAGGCTGCTGAGTCATGGCGATGCTCCTCGCAACGGTTTGATTTGCTTCCGATCATCATAACGCTGGAGCGCCCTGTTCAGTACTCCGCTTGGCTGAATATGGCCGTGGGCTGGATGAGACGCCAAAGCAAACCATATCTCTAATACATATCGGCGCGTCTCACGGTAGAGTCAAGGTCCTGGTTCGGATGACGGAGGGACTTCTCGTTCTTCCGCAAGCCACCCGTTCTAACCGGGGGCATCTGCGATCAAGAAGCGGATCCTTGGAGCGCCCGCCTCAGGCGGGCGCGAGCGCTCGTGCGGGTGAGACATGCGTGATGCAGATCACCTTGATCTGGCACAGGTGGGTCTGTCCTGGGAACGCTGAGCCCCAGCTCGGCGCGTATGTCCTGGCAGTAAGCCGCGATACTCGATTCCTCAAGCCCCCCGTGATGTCGCGATAGGTGTACATGACGTAGAGATAGCCGTTCTCCTCGACAGCGGGATCAAGCGCCAACCCCATCAACCCGGTCTCCGCGACGGCAACCGCTGGGAGTTGAGCCACCGGCTCAGCCTGCAATTGGCCTTCCACAACAACCCGCAGGCGGCCGGGTCGCTCGGTGAAGAAGATGCGACCGTCGGGCGCAAACGCCAGAGCCCAGGGCACGACGAGGTCAGTGGCAACGATCTCCACTAGCGGGGAGAATCTTGCCGCCGGCTGACCGGCGACTTCTGTCGGTGGCGACATGAGTTGCTCCGCTTCGCGACACGACGCACCAGCGGCAATTCCCACCGTCACCAGTATGGCCAGTGAAACGTGAGCCAGCGCACGAATGCGCATCACCTCCTCCAGCTATGCGACCACCAGGATGATGAATGGGCAGCGAAGGAGCATTGCCCAGTGAATCAGGCTACAATATTCAGACCAGATCATCGCGCTTTCCTTCCCCTCTGGCACGCACCTCTAGCACGCTTCTTGCTGGCCTCCTGCCGAGCATATGATCAGAAGCGTGAATAAGGAACCGATGCTAAGCCATGGGCCGACGACGTTGACTCTCACATGCCGCGGGGCACCGAATAGGTCTCGGGGGGCAGTGCTGCATCTGAAGGGGGAGGAGGTCAAATGCGCACATTCACTCTCACGAGAATAGCTCTGATCATTTCGGTTCTGACCGCCCTTCTTGGCGCTGTCCAGTCCGGTGGCGACAGACCACTGTTGGTAGAGGCGCAGGCAGTTCCCCGTGGTGAACTCACGGCCACGACTCCAGCCGTCGATGCGCGGATCGAGGTCGTTTTCCCCCATGACGAGCAGGGCAACGTCGTACCGGTCTCCCAGGCGCCCCTGGTCAACGTGGCCGTGTTTCTGTTCGATGCGGACACGCGCAACCCGGTGGGCTGCGACTTCTCGAACGCCGTGACGCTGCGCTGGGCGCTGAATCTGGTGAGTATCGACGGCACCGCCAGCCAGGTGCCCACCCTCCACGAAGTTCCGGGCATTCCGGGCACCAGCGTCGTGGGCACCCGTATCATCCGGACCATCGATAGCACGGTCTTTCCCGTCTGGATATTCAACGACGTTCCTGTCCCCTTCGTCCAGCGCCCGGACCTCTACGACCCGGCCGCGAGCAAGCAGTTCTTCGTCGTCCATGTGGACGGAGTTGACTTCCGCACCAACGTCTGGAGCCATGGGGAGGACCCGCGCACCTTCTTCCCCGCCCAGTTTCAGCCCCAGACCGCCAACGTGCCGGTTTCGTCTCCCCTGGACACCGTGATCCAGGTCGTCTTCCCGCACGACATCCAGGGTAACGTCCAATCTGTGGATCAAGCGCCCTTGGCCAACGTCGCCGTCGATATATTCAGGCACCCGCTGGATGGGGCCGTGGATGCGCCCGGTCTTCCCATCCGTCTATGGCGCGCCCTGAACAGCGGGGTGCTGACCGACGTGAATATTTCCCCCAATGGGGCCAGCGGCGGCCCCAGCCCGACTGGTCTCACCTGGCTGCGCTTCGTCTTCAACAACGCGGACGTTTCTGCAGTTCAAGACCCGAACAACAAGTACTTCTTCACGGCCCAGGTCGGCGGCATTGATACGGATACCACCATCTGGTCACACGGCGCAGAGGCGCGCACCATCTTTCCCGTCCAGGATGTGCCCGCTGGCAGTGGAGCCAGATGCACATCAGCCTCGGGCACCGTCGAGTTTTCCCCGGCGACTCGTTCCATACCCGCCGGTGCCTCCACGGTATTCGCGCTTAGCATTCCTAGCCTGAGCGGCTCTCCGGTGTCCCCCACGTGGCTGGTCATAGGTGGCCTTCCACAGGGAGCTAGAGCAGAGTTCATTAATAGGCCGGTTCCGTGGGAAAAGCAGCTGGTCATCAGGACCTCCTGTTCAACACCGAAGGGCGTCTATCAGGTCGCTGTCCAGGCCTCTGGAACCGACGGCGCCTTCATTGGCAGCGCAGGGCTGAGCGTCCTGGACCCACTGGTGGAATCGCCCCCGGGAACCTACTCCACGAGCCTCGCTCAAGGAACCGTCGACGTACTAAGAGGGGGACCAAGCACGTTAGAGCGGGGACTGTTCCTCAACCTGCAGTTCTGTGACACTCCGCAGAAGAGAAAACTGAGCGTAACGGTACAGTCCGTGGAATCTGCCACGGGTGCTCCCCTCCCCAGCCGAACTCCTGTTCTCCTGGAGAGCCGTGTAGGGCCAGCTTCGGCGGGGCAGAATTTCAATACCAGCCCTGTGTTTAGTTTCAATGCTGTGGATGTCGGTCCAACGAACTCGAATGGAATCGATCACATTGAGTGGCCGCTTCAGAGCGGGCAGTACTTCCTCTTCCTTGGACAATCGCCCTTAGACCCACGAGAGCCGCCTGGGAATGTGCGGTATCAGGTGGAGATCATGTCGGAATAGCTATGATCCACCACATCGGGCGCCACTGCGGGCCGGTATGTCCTGAATGGGGAAGATGGTGCGCGCCTCGGCTTCGTGCGACCAGATGGTGGTGTGCGGGGGCTCAGAGAGCCCCGGACTCGCAACGGCAAAGAAATATTTGTTGGCGGGGTCCTGGGCGGCCGAGACGTCGATGTTGTTGTATTCGAAGCGAGGCCAGCGAATGCCGGCGGGGGTTGGTCCCACCTCGATCTCCGCCGGAATCACTCCCGTATCATCCAGCATCCCGTCGTTCTGGGAGCGCAGCAGATGCAGCAAAGTGGGCAAAACGGTAGCTGGTGCTCCCAACGGATGCGCGACGACGTCGACTGCCACGTTCACCAGCGGCGCTTGATCCACCGGCCGTACGTTCCCATCTGTGTCATGCGGGAAGACCACTTGGATCACGAAGTCCAGCGGATTGCGTGCAGGCTGCTGGGCGACCTGCGGCTCGAACTGGGCCGGGAATAGGGAAGACGATCTCGATCCGCGCGTCGAGCGATGGAATCGCTGCCCTGGGCAGGAGCAGATCGGCCCGTGTTATCTGCCGGTCCGGGGCGGTGCTTAGTAGGATCAACAGAACGGTAACTACCACAGCTGTTGTCGTGAGAGCGATTGAACGCATGCGATGTCCTCCACTTATACCGATTGTGTTTGGCTATGTCCTGATTTGCAGACGCAACGCCGTCGAATGCCCAGGGCTGAAGCCGCTGGGCTGAGTCAACAAAGCCGTCTGAAGCCGGCTGAGTACCGCGCCCAGCCCCTCGGAAGGGGCTTCGTTACCTCAGCCCGCTCGCTTTAGCGGCGGGCGGGCGGACGGTGGACAATTGGATGCAATCAAGGACAATTGGTATTAGAAAGTGTGAGAAGCTCCAACCGCCTCGGCGTTCCGTCAGACCGCGGCGGTCTTCGAGACCGCCGCGGTCTCGGCGTCAACGTCGAGGACCGCGGAGACGGGGAAGACGATACTGGTAGAGCTTCGCTGCACGGAGCATGCCAGTATCCCCCCGCCTGCAGGATTATCGAGCGCATGAAGTGCGCCAGGGACAAGGAGTGCTTGCCGCTTGATGGTCAGGATATTGCAGCAGACGACAGGGCGGATTCATGTCTATGAGCCCGACAGAGGTGTGGTAGATCGAACGCTGGAGGACCTACAATGACCTACAACTGCATCGATTTCTCGAAGGAAGGCCCACTTGCCGTTATTGTGATGAATAGGCCGGGCGTCTGCAACGCCATCAGCGCGGAGTTGCTGGGTGAGTTGGTCGATGCCCTGGAACGGTGCGGTGAGGATGACTCGGTCAGGGCCATCATCCTCACGGGCGCCGGCGACCGGGCCTTTTGCGCCGGCGGTGACGTCAAAGCCATGAAGGCAGGGCTAGCGGCAGGGGATGCGGGTCAATTCTTGCGTGGTATCGTCCCGGGGCTACACGAGGCCGTCATGACGATCCGCTGGTTGAGCAAGCCGATCGTCGCCGCGGTCAATGGCGTCGCAGCCGGGGGCGGCGCGAGTATCGCACTGTCATGCGACCTACGGGTAGCCGCCGAGAAAGCCAGGTTTACCCAATCCTTCGTCAACATTGGCCTGTCTTGCGAAGGCGGTGGCTCTTACTTCCTCCCGAGACTAGTTGGTCTGTCCAAGGCGACGGAGCTTCTGTTCCTCGGAGAGACTATCGACGCTCGCCAGGCCGAGGCTCTGGGGCTGGTGCACAAAGTGGCTCCGGACTCCGAGATCATGAGCGCGGCCAGAGAGCTGGCGCTACAGCTCGCGGCCAAGCCGGCCGCCGCCATCGCCCAAATGAAGGCCCTGCTGAACGAATCGTTCGAGCGGGATTTGAGGTCCCAGCTCGAAGCCGAGGGACAAGACATCCTTGCCTGTGTGGACACTGCCGATTTCGAAGAGGGCGTCACGGCTTTCGTTGAGAAGCGGACAGCAAAGTTTGGAGGCAGATAACCTGAGCATCTGGTCGACGCCTCATCCACCATCGATCCCAGCACAGGTGGAGCACCAGCTTGAAGGGCAAGAGAAGGGAAGTCAGACAGTGGTTCTTCGGAGAACTCTTGGGGGCGTGCAGGTACCGGTCTCAGCACGTAGGACTACAGCGATGAAGAAGCTGTTGCGGGCGCACGTTTTTCATACACCACGTAACCCTTTTGCGACGGACAGGGCGCTCCGGTCTTTCTGGGACGGCGGTGTGGCCATCGAGGACGGCCGCATAGCGGCCACCGGGAGCTTCGCCACGCTGCGCAGGCGCTATCCATCTGGCGAGGTCACGGACCTGCGCCCCGGGATACTGCTTCCCGGGCTCGTGGACGCGCACGTGCATTATCCTCAGGTCCGCGGCATGGGAGCCATGGGACTCCGCCTCACGGAGTGGCTCGAGCGACACATACTCCCCATGGAAACCCGCATGTCTGACCCTGAATGGGCTAGCGAGGTAGCGCAGGAGTTCTTTCGTGCCCTCTTGCGGAACGGCACGACCTGCTGCCTGGCGTTTGGAGCGCATTTCCAGGAGTCCCA
>SCTZ01000152.1 GCA_004297765.1 Chloroflexota bacterium
GCGGCGTGATCGTAGCTATCAAAGAGCAGTCACCCGACATCGCCATGGGCGTCAACAAGGCCCTGGAGGCCCGCAAGGGCGAGATGAGCGAAGCGGAGATCGAGGCCACCGGCGCTGGCGACCAGGGCATGATGGTCGGTTTCGCCTGCGACGAGACTCCCGAGCTGATGCCCATGCCAATCGTCTTCGCCCATCGCATCTGCAAGCGACTATCCGAGGTGCGCAGGGACGGAACCCTCCCCTATCTCCGACCCGACGGGAAATCCCAGGTGACCATCGAGTACCGGCACGGCAAGCCGGCCCGAGTGGATGCGGTCGTCGTGTCAACTCAGCACGACGCCAACGTCAGCCACGACCTCATCGAGCGCGACTGCATCGAGCTGGTCGTGAAGCAGGTCATTCCGGCCGAGCTGTTGGACGATAACACCAAGTACTACGTCAACCCCACCGGCCGGTTCGTGATCGGCGGTCCCATGGGTGACGCCGGCCTCACCGGCCGCAAGATCATCGTCGACACCTATGGCGGCATGGCCCGACACGGCGGCGGCGCCTTCTCCGGCAAGGATCCCACGAAGGTCGACCGCTCCGGCGCGTACATGGGACGCTACGTGGCTAAGAACCTGGTCGCGGCCGGGCTCGCCGACCGGATCGAGATCCAAGTCGCCTACGCTATCGGCGTGGCCAAGCCCCTCTCGATCATGGTCGAGGACTTCGGCACGGCCAAGATTCCGGTCTCCGACATCGTGAAACTGGTCGAGAAGCACTTCGACTTCCGACCCGCAGCCATCATCCAGAACCTGCGCCTGCGCCGTCCCATCTACCGCGCGACGGCCGCCTTCGGTCACTTCGGCCGCCACGACATCGACGCGCCGTGGGAAGTCACCGACAAGGCCGACGCCATCCGGAAGGACGCCGGACTACTTCACAGCCACGAACCCCTGGCCATGGCATAGGGGAAACAAGCTCCTTCACGAGACCTGAGCCTGAGAGCGCCCGCTGAAGACGATTCGTTTCCAGCGGGCGCCCGCATGATACGCGCCGAAGCCGATGCTGGTGCACTGTGCCCCGTATGCATCGAGCCCCACCCAGGGCTGAAGCCACTGGGCTAAGATAAGAAAGCCCGCTCAAGCGGGCTAACCGCGCAAACCCCAGCCCGGTTCAGCGGGCTTCGTTGAATGAGCGCGCTCGCTTCAGCGGCGCGCGGGGTGCCGAATCGGCATGGCGATGGCTAGTGGCCACGTCCCTCCCTTGGACTTAATACACAGCCCCTCGGCCCTTCGCGCTTGTCTTTCTGCCCCAGACCGGGTATATTGTGAACTCGTAATGAGCAAACAAACAGCACTCGTCACGGGCATAAGCGGTTTCGTGGGCGGACACCTGACCGAGTATTTGGTCGGTCAGGGGGTGTCTGTTGTCGGCGTCATTCGCGCGGGAGGACACCAGCCGTCCCACCCGGTTAACCTGGGTTCGGTGGAGATCGAGGAGCTCGATCTGAACGACGGCGATCAGGTGGCGGCTTGCATCGAGCGTGTGCGCCCGGAGTTCATCTTTCACCTGGCGGCCCAATCCTTTGTGCCGCAATCCTGGAGCGACCCGGCCGGAACTATCGTTAACAACATCTTGGTTCAGTTGCGCGTGCTTGAAGGCACGCTGCGGGCCAACGTCCGGCCGCGCATTGTCATCGCCGGCTCCAACGAAGAGTACGGCATGATCCACCCGGATGAGCTGCCCGTTCGCGAGAGCAACGAGCTGAGACCGGTCAGTCCCTACGCCGTCAGCAAGGTTGCACAGGACATGCTGGGCTACCAGTTCTACGCCAGTCACAAGCTACACTGCGTCAGGATGCGGCCCTTCAACCACACTGGTCCAGGGCAGAGCTCATCCTTTGCTGTCCCCGGCTTCGCGCGGCAGGTGGCCGAGGCTGAAGTCGGGCTGCGGGAACCGATCGTGCGTGTAGGCAACCTGTCGGCGAGACGAGACATCACCGACGTGCGCGACATCGTCCGCGCGTACTACCTGGCAGCCCTGCACGGACAGGCGGGCGAGGTGTATAACCTTGGCTCCGGACGAGCGATCTCAATGGCCGACGTGCTGCAGTTCTTTGTCTCACGCAGTGCCTGCCCGCTGACTATCGTCGACGACCCGGAGCGTCAGCGCCCCGCGGACGTGCCGGTCACTATCTGCGACTACTCGAAATTCCACGCCCTCACCGGGTGGCAACCCCAGATTCCCATCGAACGCACCTTCGAGGACGTTCTGGAGTACTGGCGATCGCAGGTGAGAATGGCGACTGACCTTTAGGAGGTTACCATGCAGGCCATCATCCTTGTGGGTGGCGAAGGGACCAGGTTGCGTCCTCTTACCTGCAATACTCCCAAACCCATGGTTCCGATCGCTAACCGCCCGTTTCTGGAACGGATGATGACACATCTAAAGTCGCATGGCATCACGGATATTATCCTGGCCATGTGCTATCTGCCCGACCGCATTCAAAACTACTTCGGCGATGGCTCGGATCTGGGTCTGAAGATCACGTATGTAATGGAGCCCCTTCCCCTGGGAACCGCCGGAGCGATCAAGAACATCGCGGACCAGGTGGAGCTGACAGACTCGGTGCTGGTATTCAACGGTGACGTGCTCACCGACGTGGACCTGGGCGCCATGCTGGATTTCCACGTCGAGCGGCACTCCATGGCCACCATTGCGCTGACCCCGGTTGAGGATCCCACACCTTACGGTGTTGTCCAGCGAGATGCCGAGGGGCGCGTGCAGCGCTTCATCGAGAAGCCCGGCTGGGACGCCATCACCTCCAACTTGATCAACGCCGGCATCTACGTGATCGAGCCATCCGTTCTGCGCTACGCGCCACCGCATCTGCACTTTATGTTCGAGAGCGGCCTGTTTCCGGTGCTGCTGCAAGTCGGCGAGCCCGTCTACGGCTATCCTACCAACGCTTATTGGATAGACATCGGCACGCCCCAGCGCTATCTGGCCGTTCATCACGATTTATTGATGGGGCAGATTCGTATGCAGTTCCAGGGGGAGGCTCGGGGCAACAACGTCTGGGTCGGAGCCGACTCGATCATCGATCCGACTGCCAAGATAACCGGTCCCGTAGTGATCGGAAACAACTGCACCATCGGGCGCAACGCACGTCTTACCGGGCCGGTCGTCATGGGAGACGGTTGCACTGTCGGCGCGGACTGCGTCCTGGAGGACGTCGTGCTGTGGCAGGGCGCCGAGATCCACAATCAGGTCATGCTGAAGACCTGTGTCATCGCCGACCATACGAACATCGGCGACAATTCCTGGATTACCAACGGAGCCATCATCGGGGACTGCGTCACGGTGGGAAGCGGAAACCGGTTGGAACATGGCATCAAAATCTGGCCACATCGCACCATCGAACCGTCGACTATTACCTTCTGAGGAACATCGCCTTGAGAGTACTGATAACGGGCGTCACAGGCATGGCCGGAAGCCACCTGGCTGAGTATCTCCTGACCGAGCAAGACGTTGAGCTCTTCGCCTGCTACCGCTGGCGTAGCAAGATGGAGAACCTGGACGAGTTGCAGCGAGCGGGCAAAGTCACCTACATCGCGGAGGGCGGCAACATCGTCAGCGCCAAGAAACTGGAAGAATGGATCGCCGCCGACGCCCGGTCCGGTCACCTCAACCTCATCGAGGGGGACATGACGGACCCGCAATCCATGCGACGTCTGATCGGCGGGGTGCGGCCCGATCGCATCTTCCATCTGGCCGCCCAGAGCTACGTCCCCTCGTCCTGGAACGCCCCGGCTCAAACCCTGCAGACCAACGTGATCGGTCAGGTCAATATCTTCGAGGCCGTCGTCGACGCGGGCATAGACCCTCTGATCCATATCGCCGGCTCATCCGAGCAATACGGCTTCGTGCGGCCGGACGAAACACCGATCAAAGAGACCAACCCCTTGCGCCCGTTGAGCCCCTATGCCGTTAGCAAGGTCGGCCAGGAGATGCTGGCCTACCAGTACCATCGTAGCTACGGTCTCAAGACCGTGGTGACCCGCGGCTTCAACCACACTGGACCGCGGCGCGGGCACGTCATGGTGACGTCCAGCTTCGCCAAGCAGATCGCCGAGATCGAGCACGGTCTGGCCGAGCCGGTCATCCGCGTCGGCGACCTGACCAGTCGCCGCGACTGGACGGACGTGCGCGACATGGTGCGGGCGTACTGGGTCGCGCTGGATCACTGCACACCCGGCGAGGTCTACAACACCGGCTCCGGGGTAGCGCGCGAGGTCGGCGAGATGCTGGATATCCTCCTCAAGCTCAGCCGCGTGAAGGTCGAAGTCAAAGTGGAGGAGAACCGGCTGCGCCCCTCCGACGTCAAGATCCTGCATGCTGACGTCACCAAGTTCCAGAGCGCCACCGGCTGGGAGCCGCGTATTCCCTTTGAGCAGACGCTGTCGGATCTGCTGGACTACTGGCGCGCCAGGGTCCCGCGGACGTGCTAGCGTGTCAATATGACAGCAAACCTCATCATAGGTCAATCCGGCGGTGGAACCGCCGTCATCAACAGTAGCCTGGTCGGAGCCGTGCGCGAGGCGCAGCGCCACAGCGAGATCGGCCGTGTCTTTGGCATGCTCAATGGCGTCGAAGGGCTCTTGGGCGACCAGGTCATCGATCTGACCGCGCAGAACGACATGGTGCTAGATCGACTGCTGACCACGCCCTCGTCCGCTCTGGGATCCTGTCGCTTCAAAGTGGGCGGGTCCGATCTGGATCAACTCCTGACGTCACTACGCCGGCGCGATATCCGATATGTCCTGTACATCGGCGGCAACGACTCCGCGGAGTCCGCGCACCAGTTGGCCCTGGCCGCCACCCGAGCGGGTCACGAGCTGCAAGTGGTGGCCGCCCCCAAGACGATCGACAACGACCTCCCCGAAACAGATCATTGCCCCGGCTACGGCAGCGCGGCGCGCTTCCTGGCCATCGTCACCATGGAGATGGACCTGGACGCCTGGGCTATGCGCTCCGTGGAGCCGGTCCGGTTTCTGGAGGTCAAGGGACGCAACTCCGGGTGGCTGGCCGCCGCGTGCGCCCTGGGACGCGCCACAGAGGCGATGGCGCCACATCTCGTCTGTATTCCCGAGCGTCCCTTCGTCGAAGAGGATTTCCTCGTTGCTCTCGACAACTGCTACCGCCGCCACGGCTACGCGGTCGTCATCATGCCCGAGACGCAGCGAGATGCACATGGAAAGCTCCTTGGCTCGCACGGCTCCGCCTGGCGTGACCAGTACGGCCACGAGTATTCCCTGGGAACCGAAGGCTACCTGATCGACCTAGTGTCGCGGCACCTCGGCGTACGGGCGCGCTACGATCGCCCGGGCTTCTTGCACAAAACATCCCTGCTACACGTCTCCGACGTAGACCGCCGGGAGGCGTATCTGGTCGGACAGGAAGCCGTGTGCGCAGCGCTGCGCGGTGAGTCCGACGTGATGGTCATCCTGCGCCGCACATCGAACGAACCCTACTCCTGCGACGTCGCCACGATCGAGCTCCCCCGCATCGCGGGAGGTGAGCGCTATCTCCCGGACAACTATGTTTCACTGGACGGCACGTCGATCGATCCGGACTTCATCAACTACCTACGCCCCCTGGTGGGCGGGAATCTGCCAACGTTTGCGCACTTGCGGTAGAGGCAGGTCACGGAGTCGTGGTGTCTGCGGATAGGCAGCGGAAAAGCGGATAACCTATCTCGCCACCTGTCGCTCTCACAACACCAACCAACCCACAGTTCTCCTCCACACCGTGTATAATAGATACCAGCCAGCAAAGCCTTTGGCATGTTTTAGGAGGAGCCTGCATGGGTCGTATTGTCTTCGGTACCGACGGCTGGCGTGCCGTCATCGCGGAGGATTACACTTTCGAGAACGTCCGCATCTGCACCCAGGGGGTGGCGGACTATCTAACACAGACAGGTCGGGCCCCCAACGGCCTCGTGGTCGGGTATGACAAGCGCTTCGCTTCCGAGAACTTCGCCGCGAGCACGGCCGAGGTTCTGGCGGCCAACGGGGTGAAGGTATACCTGTGCGATCACGCCTGCCCCATCCCGGCCGCCACCTATGCCATTCTCGGCCGGCACGCCGCCGGGGCCGCCGTCATCACCGCTAGCCACAATCCCTGGACGGATAACGGCTTCAAGTACAAGCCAGAGTACGCCGGCTCTGCCTCCCCTGAGGTCGTGGCCCAACTCGAGGCCCGGATACGCGAGGTAGAGGACGGTAAGGTCTCGGTCAAGCGCATGGCCCTGGATCAGGCCATCCAGAAGGAGATGGTGGACTACTTCGATCCGGACCCGGCCTACATGGACCAGATGGCGCGTCTGGTCGATTTGCAGCGGATCAAGGACGGTGGACTGCGCGTGGCCTTTGATGCCATGCATGGCGCGGGCGCGGGCTACATGAGCCGCCTGGTCGGGGGCGGGCGCACCCAGATCCACGAGCTACGCCCCGAGCGCAACCCGTGGTTTGACGGCAAGGCGCCAGAGCCCATCCCACGCAACCTGCAGCCCTTGCTGGACGCCATGAGCACCGGAAACTACGACATCGGTCTGACCACCGACGGCGATGCCGATCGCGTGGGCATGGTCGACGAGAAGGGCCGCTTCGTCACGCAGTTACAGGTCTACGCGCTCCTGGCTTTGTACCTCCTGGAAGCACGCGGGGAGCGCGGTCCTCTTGTAAAATCCATTACCACCACATCCATGGCCTACCGCCTTGGCGAGTTGTATAACGTGCCCGTCTACGAGACGTCGGTAGGATTCAAGTATCTGGGACCCAAGATGCAGGAGACTAACGCCATCATGGCGGGCGAGGAAAGCGGCGGCTTCGCCTTCCACGGACACATCCCCGAGCGCGATGGGATTCTGGCCAGTCTCTACCTGATGGATCTGGTGCTGCGCCTGGGCAAGAAGCCATCCGAGCTGATCGATTACCTCTACAGCAAGGTCGGCGGGCACTACTACGACCGCATTGACGTCCACTTCCCGGCCGAGCGACGCACGGAGATCGTGAATCGCATGGAGACGGTCCGCCCCGACCAGATCGCCGGCAGCCCTGTGAAGGAGATCGACCGCAAAGACGGCGTCCGCTTCTTCCTCCAGGACGGAAGCTGGCTCCTGATCCGCTTCTCCGGCACAGAGCCCATCATGCGCGTCTATACCGAAACCACCTCCCCCGACCGTATCCCGGTCATCCTCCAGGAGGGTCGAGAGCTCGCTGGCGTGTAATACTCTTTCCCGGTAGTTCCTTCGTGATTGGCCAGACCGAGTCGGTTTCGGAAACCGACTCGGTCTCGTCGTCGCGATTACCGGTACTTTGTCATTCTGACTCGCCTAAGGCGAGTCAGAATGACAAACTACGGTTACGAACTCCCTATTGGGAAAGAGCATAAGACTGACAAGAGATGAGTTGCGAAAGGCAGGGGCTTGGCCTCTGCCTTTCTTCTCGTCTTCGTTCTTCATCGCCACCGGGCATAACAGGGTCGATCCAGGTCAACGCAGAGCAGGCTCAGAGCCCAGGCTTTTCCACAGATACCACGTAGACACGGTGCAGTAGGGCTCCCACCGCTCGGCGAGCTGCCGTAACTGGGCGACCGGCTCCGCTGCGCCGTACTGTAGTTGCACCGCCCTTTGAAGCCCCAGATCGCCCACAGGAAGCACGTTTGGTCTTCCAAGAGAGAAGATAAGAAACATCTCGGCCGACCAGCGACCGATCCCCTTCACCTTTATGAGCTGCTCGATGATCTCCTGATCGGCCAGGTCATCGAAATGAACGGGGACGATCACACCATCGACGAGTTTGTGCGCCAAATCTTTGAGGTACTGAACCTTGCGGAAAGAGAGCCCCACTTCCCGCAGGGCATCGTCCGCCGTGTTCAGCACGTCGGCCGCCAGTGGGAAGGATCGCTCCGGGTATAAGGCCGCAAAGCGCGTCAGGATGGTGTGGGCGGCTTTCATGGAGAGCTGCTGATGGATAATCGCTCCCGCGAGCGAACGAAAGGCATCGTGCTCCAGTACGAGGCTGCACGGTCCGACGGCATCAATGATGCGAGCGAGGACCATGTCGCGCCCCTTCAACGACTGAACCGCGCGGTCCCAACCGGCTAACACCCCATGCGCCATGTCGTGTCGCCTCCATCGGATGTGTCCCCTCGTCTGACGAAGACCCGCTACCTCCCAAGCGCAGGCATCAAGAAGCCCTGACAGTACCCAGGCCCGCTTTGCCACGGACGAGCCTCCGCCCTACGGTCTTGTAAGGCACTCAAGTACTACAACCGTAGTTCATCGAACTTCTCATCTTGAGCACCGCCTCTGTTGGTCATTCTGAGGCGCGCACGCCGAAGAATCCGCGCCCCTCGCCCCCGGAAGTACGGATTCTTCGCGC
>SCTZ01000153.1 GCA_004297765.1 Chloroflexota bacterium
CGATATCTCCGCTACGCTCCCACACCTGGCTGATCCGGACGGCTCACATCAAGCGCCACGCCAATCGTCTATCTTGTCGCTGGGGTTGATTTCAACCCACTTGATCTACTGCGATGTCCCTCAAATCGCGCTCCTTGTCACAATTGGGCTCCTGAGCTATAATCGGCCCGAGAAGAACACGCGCGCTTTTGCACGCTGCCCGGATATGAGACCGGGGGCATGGCCGGCAAGCAGGAGATGGGGAATCGCCAGCCAGCTGGCGATTTTTGCTGTTGGGGACCTGGCACTCTTGTTCTTTGTGTGGAGTAGGGGAATAACAGATTGCTCGCTAGAGGGAATGAGCGCATGGCGCTTGATAGTGCCATCCAGAGGCAGCATAGCGCGCCTGAGTCGACGGAGCGGCTCGCACGCGGAGTTGAAGCGGTGCAACCTGGTCTGATGGTATGGCTATGGCCTGGCACCTTCTAGGTCACCCGGAATTGTTGGAATCCCTGACCCGCGGGATCAGCGCCAGAACCCTCTCTCACGCCTACCTGCTGGTCGGCCCTCCCGACGTGGGCAAGCGATCGCTGGCCGTCGAGCTTGCGGCGGCCCTGAACTGCCAGAGTGAGGAGAAGCCCTGCGGCACATGCACGTCCTGCCGCCGCATCCTCCAAGGTAAGCACCCGGACATCCACATCGTGGAGCCGCGGCGGGAAGCAACGGGCGCCGAAGAGCGCGTGAGTCGAGAGATTGTCATCGATCAAATCCGAGAGCTGCAGCGCCTGGCTGCACTGCAGCCGTTCGAGGGGTATTGTCGAGCCTTCATCATTGACGGGGCCGATCGGATGCGCGTCGAGGCGGCCAACTGTCTGCTGAAGACGTTGGAGGAGCCGGCGGAGAGCGTGGTGTTGCTCCTGCTGGCCGCCCGCGAGGATCTGGTGCTGCCCACGGTGAAGTCTCGCTGCCAACGCATCGAGCTTAAGCCACTGCCCACATCGCTGATTGCCTCCGCGCTGCGGGACTCGACCGCGCTGACCGAAGATGAAGTCGATCTGCTCAGTCGGCTCGCCAACGGACGTCTGGGCTGGGCTATGCGCGCGGCGAAAGATACCTCCGTACTGGCTGATCGCGCCGAGCTTCTCCAACAACTGGAGGAACTGCTGGCGAGCGGCATCCCGGAGCGTTTGAGCTTTGCCGCGAGTATGGAAAAACGATTCAGCAAGAATCGCCAGGGCGCCATCGACCTCCTGGACCACTGGGCGGGCTGGTGGCGTGACCTGCTGCTAACTAGAGCGGGCTGCTCGGATCTGGTGGCTAACGTGGATCGCGCCGCCAACCTGGCCGAGCTCGCCGCCAAAGTAGATTTGGGACAGGTGCATGGCTTCTTGAAGCGGCTGGAGCTGACCACCACCCAGATAGAGCATAACGTCAACCTGCGTCTCGCGCTCGAGACACTCCTCATCGAGATGCCTTCGACGGGGACCGGCGCGAGGTCAGCCGTAGTCGCGAAAGGAGAGAGCTGAGCGAGATTCCCGCGGTCCCTCGGGCCGTGGTCGTGACATCCGCTCGGCCAACGCATATGCCTGCAGTCGTCGGAGTTCGCTTTAAGCGTGCCGGTAAGATTTATTACTTCGATCCTCTCGAGCTCGACCTGTCCGTCAACGACCTCGTTGTCGTGGAGACCAGCCGCGGCGGCGAGATCGGCCGCGTCGTGATCGCCCGCAAGGAAGTGCTGGAGAACGAGCTGTCGGAGCCGCTGAAACCGGTTCTGCGCCAGGCCACCGAAGCCGATCAACGCCAGATGGACTCTTTCCACCAGCGCGAGCACGAGGCGCTAACCAAGTGTCGCGAACGGATCCAGCGCCACAATCTACCCATGAACCTCATTGAGGCCGAGTATAGCTTCGACGGGAGTCGCCTCACCTTCTTCTTCAGCGCCGAGGAGAGGGTAGATTTCCGCGAGCTGGTCCGCGAGCTGGCCGGTATCTTCCGCACCCGCATCGAGTTGCGTCAGGTCGGGGTGCGAGACGAGGCGAAGATACTGGGCGGTCTGGGACGCTGCGGTCGCGGACTATGCTGCGCCACCTTCTTGACCAATTTCTCACCTGTCTCCATCAAGATGGCCAAGGAGCAGGACCTGCCACTCAACCCGATGAAGATCTCCGGCATGTGTGGTCGTCTGTTGTGCTGTCTTAGCCACGAGAACGATTTCTACTGCCGCGTGAAGCACGCCATGCCCAAGTACGGCGAGGAAGTAATCACCCCATGCGGACGAGGCAGGGTGGTCGGAAGCAACGTGTTGAAGGAGTGCGTGCACGTACAGATGGAGACCGACGCCGTGGTAGACGTCCCTATCGAGGATGTCCGGCGCGAAGGCGATCAACCACCACCTCCTCCAACGGCCAAGAAGCCCAGGCGTCGCTCGCGGAAGAAGGGTCGCTCGGGCACCGCTCAGCCCGAAGCCGCCACGACTCCTCTGGCACCGACCGGCGCCCCCCCGAACGGGCATGATTCTGAAAAGATCGGCGGCGGGAAGTAGCTATGGAAATCACCTGGTTAGGTCATGCAAGCTTTCGTCTGAAAGGGCGTGAGGCAACCGTCATCACGGATCCCTACTCACCGACCTTGGGCTACGCGATCGGCAAGCCCGCGGCCACAATTGTCACGGTGAGCCACCAACACCCGGGGCACAGCTACACGGCGGCCGTCGGCGGCGAGCCCCACATCGTGGATGGACCTGGGGAGTACGAGATCGCGGGAGTGTTCATCACCGGCATCGCCACCTACCATGACACCGAGCGGGGACAACTCCGCGGTCGCAACACGGTCTTCCTGATCGAGCTCGACGAGGTAACCGTTTGCCATCTGGGCGATCTCGGACACGTACCATCGGCCGAACAGACGGAAACCATGAACAACGTGGATGTCCTGCTGATCCCCGTGGGAGGGAAGAACAGCCTGAACGCGACCGGCGCCTGTGAGACTATCAGTCTACTGGAGCCGAAGATCGTCATCCCCATGCACTACAAGACGGAGGCGGTCAAAGCGGAGCTAGACCCGCTTGACAAGTTCCTCAAGGAGATGGGCGTCAAAGAGGCCGCGCCCCAGCCCAAGCTCTCCGTAAGCAAAAGCAGCCTACCTGCCCAGACAACTGTGGTACTCCTGGAGCCACGGCGAGGGTAGAGCCAACGGATCACGCTAGGGCGCGCTGCACGCTCTGAAGAAGAGCCTCATCTTCATCCTCCGCGACGGTGCGCGGATCGAGTAGCAGTTGGTCTCTCTCGATCCGCCCGACCACGGCAGGCGATTGCTGCCGCAAACGGGAGGACAACTCGTTGACCGTCAGCGCGCCGTTATCGCGGCCTCCCGCCGGCAAGGTGGGACCAAGCGCCAGGGCCACGGTGGGCAGGATCTGACCGGGCAGACTGCCGCCCCCAATCGTCGAGCTGGTCGCCTTCGGCTCTCCAAGATTCCCCAGACGCTGGCGCCAATTCTCAACCCGCGCACTAGCCTCGTCAGCCGTCAAGGCGATCATCCGCCAGACGGGCACCTTCGTCAACGCCTCTCCGCGCAGGTAGTGCATCAGCGTAGCACCCAGCGCTGCAATAGCGGTTTTGTCGGCGCGCACGGCGCGAAACAAGGGATGGGCACCAACCGCCTGGATGAGGGACGTCCGCCCCAGTATAATTCCACCCTGCGGACCACCCAGCAGTTTGTCCGAAGAGAAACATACCAGGTCCACCCCGCCCTCGACACTTTCCTGGACCGTGGGCTCGTGGGCCAAGCCGAATTGCTCTGTCTCAAACATGCACCCGCTGCCCAGATCGTCTATGAGCAAGATGCCCCGAGCCGCGGCCAACTGAGCAAGCCCCCCCAGTGCAGGCTCGTGGGTGAAGCCAACAATGCGGAAGTTGCTGGGATGTACGCGCAGGATGGCGGCCGTCTCGGGAGTGATAGCCGCGGCGTAGTCGCGGATATAGGTGCGATTGGTCGTGCCGACCTCCACCAGCCGCGCGCCGCTTTGCCGCAGCACATCGGGAACACGGAACCCGCCGCCGATCTCCACAGCCTGGCTCCGCGCGACGATAACCTCCCGCTCACGCGCCATAGACGTCAACGCCAGAAGGACGGCCGCCGCGTTGTTGTTCACCACCAGAGATGATTCGGCGCCAGTCAACTGCCTTAGCACTCCATTCAGATGCTCATGCCGCGAGCCGCGAGCTCCGGTGGCGAGGTCGAACTCGAGGTTCACATAGCCGCCAACTGCCTGCATAGCAGCCACCGCGTCCCGGCTCAGGGGAGCCCGACCCAGGTTGGTATGCAAGATCACGCCGGTCGCGTTGATCACGTGCCGAGGCGACGGCTCCCATGAGCCCCGCACCCGGCGCTCGACGCGATCCGTCAGGCACTCCTGAGATGGCACGTCCGAACCCGCCAGTATCTCGCCCCGGGCCGCCTCCAGTTCTCCTCGGACGATACCCACGACCGCGGCGTGGGAATACCGGTCGATCAGGAACTGAACACGCGCGTCCAGCAGCAACTTGTCCACACTCGGCAACTGTCGAAGAAGTTCTCTTTTCATATGCACTCAGATTGTAACACAAACTTCCTTCAAGATCAGGGAATTGCTCGCTCGGGTGGCGCATCCTTGACCGCCAGCGGCTTTTTCTGTATAGTACTCACTCGATTGGGAACTTGGAAAGGGCCCGGGAGCAACTCGAGCAACGGAGGGACAGATGAATCTGCGCATACCTGGTCCCACGCCTTGCCCGCCGGAAGTGCTGGCGGCCATGAGCGGGCAAATGGTCAACCACCGCGGCCCCGAATTTTCGGCGCTGCTTACAAAGGTAACCGGACTCCTCAAGGAGTTCTTTCAGACATCTAACGACCTGCTGACTCTCACGACATCTGGCACGGGCGCCCTGGAGGCAGCCGTGGTAAACACCCTCTCTCCCGGAGACAAGGTGCTGTCCGTCGTCATTGGCAACTTCGGTGAGCGATTCGCCGAGATCGCGCGGGTGTTCGGAGCCGAGGTCGTCATGCTGCAATTCGAATGGGGCACGGCGGCGGACCCCGAGGCAATTCGTCAGGCGCTCCACGGCGACCCAGCCATCAAGGCCGTACTGGTCACCCACAACGAGACATCGACCGGCGTGACGAACGACCTGCATACCATCGCCAAGGTCGTCAAAGAATTCGACAAGCTCCTTCTCGTGGATGCCATCAGCAGCATTGGATCCATCGACCTGCCGGTCGATGCGTGGTCCTGTGACGTGGTAGTCACCGGCTCGCAGAAGGGTTGGATGGTACCGCCCGGACTAGCATTCGCCAGCGTCAGCCCGGCCGCGTGGGAAGCCTTCCGCACAGCAAAGATGCCACGGTTTTACTTCGATTTTGGCAAGGCCAAGAAGTTCGCCGACAAAGGCCAAACGCCCTGGACCCCCGCCATCTCTCTCTACTACGCCCTGGGCGTTTCTCTGGAGCTGATGAAGGAGGAGGGCTTCCAGAACATCATCGCCCGCCACACGCGGGTGGCATCCTACACCCGGAAGAAGATGCAAGAGCTTGGGCTCAGCCTGTTCGCCGACGAACACTGCGCGTCGAATACGGTCACCGCCGTCAATGTTCCGCAGGGCGTGAATGTCAGGGCTCTGCTCAAGATACTCAAGGATAAGTACGGTGTTGTCCTCTCGGCAGGTCAGGGCAAGATTGCCGATAGCATCTTTCGCGTTGGGCACCTTGGATACGTGGGCGAATCCGATATCGACGCGGTCTACGAGGCCTTGAGGGAGAGCTTGTCTGAACTTGGCTGCAAGGTACCTCTGCTGACCTAGTTCGGTATTACCGGTGTCTTGATACGCGTCATTTACAGTTGCGCCTGTTCATCTGTTCTGAGCCGCGGCTTCCCTTCTGTCATTCTGAGCCGCAGCGAAGAATCTCCCCGGGACGCCTCGAAAAGAGCAACGAGGAGATCCTTCGCTGCGGCTCAGGATGACAGAAAAGGGGCGGCAAGGACAACACTCAAGGGACTACTTTGAACGTCAGCGTGTCGATTCATCGGTCACAGAGTACCAGCAGTGCAAGATCAGAAGACCTGCTTGGGAGTAGTCCGGCGCCGCATTCAATGGGAGTGCCTCGGTCGCCTACCGAGACTGGCGAGAGGCGACCGAACCCATAGCCTGGCGGCGTGCTAGTTGGTCTGCCCCGCTCCATTTCTGGGCTCCTTCGGGGACATCTCCGAAACCCGCCTGGCGATGCATCGGACGGCGTAGTCTGTGTGTTCGCGCTCCCCTTGTCGCACGCCGACCATGGACCCGGTTGAAAAACGCGGGGGAGGAACACAAGGGGAAGGTGCCGTGAGTGGCGCCGGATGACCGAGCCCGTATTAGTTAGGTTGGTGCCATGAGAATCATTGTATGCGATCCGATAGCCTCTGACGGAGTCGAGTTGCTCCGTACGCAAGCCGACGTAGACGTTCGCGTTGGTCTAACGGCGGAGGTGCTGGAATCCGTCATCGGCGAGTACGACGCCGCCGTGGTGCGTAGCGAGACGAAGATCACGGCGAGAATCCTGGCGGCTGGTTCCCGGCTCAAGGTGGTCGGACGCGCAGGCGTCGGAATCGACAACATCGACGTGGAGGCGGCCACCCAGCACGGCATCGTGGTGGTCAACGCCCCGACGGGCAATAACATCGCCGCCGCAGAGCATGCCATCGCTCTGATGTTCAGCCTGGCCAGACGTATACCGCAAGCCCACGCCTCCCTGAAGGCTGGCAAGTGGGAGCGCTCCAAGTTCATGGGCACCGAGCTACGAAGCAAGACCCTGGGCGTCATTGGGTTGGGCAAGATCGGCACGGCAGTGGCGCGCCGGGCTCTGGGGCTCGAGATGAAGGTGCTCGGGTTCGATCCGTTCATCTCTCCGGAGCATGCACGCAGCATCAACGTGCAGTTGGTCTCCCTGGACGAGCTACTCCGCAACTGCGACTTCATCACGATTCATACGCCGCTGACGTCCAGCACCAGAAACCTGATTGGCGCCCGGCAGTTCACCATGATGAAGCCCACGGCCTGCATCGTGAACACATCCCGCGGCGACATCATCGAGGAGCATGCGCTCTACGCGGCCGTCGAAGAGGGACAGATAGCCGGAGCAGCCATCGACGTGTTCGTCGAAGAGCCGGCCACCAACAGCATTCTCCTCAAGAGCAATAAGATCGTCGTAACGCCGCACCTGGGTGGATCGACCAAAGAGGCGCAGGTTAGCGTGGCCGTTGATGTGGCGGACCAGATTCTCGCAGTGCTCGATGGGAAGCCTGCCCGTTACGCGGTGAACCTGCCCATGATACCGCCCGAGAGCCTCTCCTTCCTGACGCCCTATATGCTGTTGGGAGAGAAACTCGGTGAGCTAGCCACCCAGCTCACCGATGGGCAGCTCGATACCACGACCATCATTTGCAGCGGCGACATTGCCCAGCACGACACCACCCCGTTGACGGCCGCCGTCATCAAAGGACTGCTGCGTCCCGTCAGCGAGGAGCAGGTCAATCTCGTCAATGCCCGGCTTATCGCCCGCAACCGCGGTCTCAACATCATCGAGCAGAAGGGTAGCGTCGGCGAAGTCTCGCACGGCAGCCTCATTGCCGTCAACGTATCCACCAGCGCTGGCCTTACCAGCGTGGCCGGAACCATGGTGCGCGGAGAGCCACACATCGTACAGGTGGATGGCTACTGGGTAGATCTGGTGCCCTCCGGCTACACCCTGTTGAGCCATCATCGGGACAGACCGGGCATCATCGGAGCCGTCGGCGTGCTGCTGGGCAGCCACGACATCAATATCAGCTCCATGCAGGTGGGACGCATGCAAAAGCGAGGGCCCGCCCTCATGGTGCTCGGACTCGACGAGCACATCGACGAGGAGGTGCTCGCCCAGATACGCGCCATACCTGATATTCACACCGCCAAGGTGGTAAGCTTGTGAGTCAATCCACATCGCTCATTCTCGTTCGACATGGGGAAAGCGCCTGGAATCGCGATGGTCGATACCAGGGACGTATCGACATAGAGCTATCGCCGCTGGGCCGCGATCAGGCCGCGCTCGTCGGTCAGAGACTGGCCGATCGGCCGCTGTCGGCGATCTACGCCAGCCCGCTTCTGCGGGCCATGGACACAGCTCAAGCCATCGCCACGTACCACAACCTGCAGGTGGTGCCGGAGGGCGAGGTCACGGAGTTCGACCACGGTGTATGGAGCGGGCTGCTGCGGGACGAGATCCAGGAGAGGTTCGCCGACGATCTGGAGACCTGGATCAACAAACCGACGCGTCTCAAGGTCGACGGAGCTGAGATGCTCCACGACGTTGCCGAACGCGCGCAGCGCAGCATCTCCGCCATCATCCGGAAGCATCCCGGTCAGACTATCGTCGTCGTCTCGCACGACCTGGTGATCAAGGTTATCATGGCTCTGGCCATGGGGATGGACCTGGATCGGGTATGGTTTATCAAGCTAGACAACGCGTCCGTGAGCGAGCTGGAGTACGGCGAGCGAGGCGTTCGGCTTGTTTCGCTGAATGACGTCTGCCATCTGGGCTCCCGCGTTTCTGATATCGCGCGACAGGCGCTGTAAACCAAAGGACTACCAAGGCCCTAACCTTCTTCTGTTATTCTGAGGCGCGCACGCCGAAGAACTTGCCCTGAGCACGGTCGAAGGATCCGCACCCAGGGGATACGGATTCTTCCTCGCCTCAGGCGAGTCACAATGACAAGGTACGGTTAATGGGCTGATCGGGGCACAATGAGGCGACTAGCCGAATGGTGGGAAGATATTGGACCCAAGGGGCGCATTTCGTACGCTTTGCTTGGGCTTGTGTTTCTCTTCACCACCTTGCTTTACTGCCTGGGCATCACCAGTCTGATGATCTCGCCTGCAGCCAAGTCATTCGTACGGCCGGTGAACATGGACGTCGAGACGAACACGCCCACGCTCACCCCCACGATGACGGTGTTAGCCACCGTAACCCTGACGCCCAAGCCTATCAACACGCTGGGGCCGACGCCGACCCAGCCGCCTATCCGGCCAACATCGACTCCGCGGCCCGTGTACACCGCGACCAAAACGCCGACCGTCATACCGTCGCCTTCAGCTACTCAGGCGGGGACGGTGGTTCGCACACCGACGCCGACGCCGACCCTTGCCGGTCCAACGCCCAGGCGCAGCGCGACGCCGACGCCGACGCTCACGCCGACAATCCAGAATACGCCGACCGCCCGCCCGGCGCGCACGCCGACGGTGAGCTCCCCGTTGCCATTGCCGACGACTCCGACCCCGTCCAGTCCGGCTCGCTAGCGGTGTCGGCTCCAACACTGTAGTCACGCAGGCTCACACGCCACCAAATACGCAAAGGCAGACTTCCCGGGAGCGTGGGCATCCTGCCTACGCGATCCCTGGGTGGGTAGGATACCCGCCCTCCCGGGCGGTCCATTCCCTTGCAAGATATACATCACGCGTCCGTCACATACGCCGAGCATAGCGTTCGCGTTCCTAACGGTACTTTGTCATTCTGAGGCGCGCACGCCGAAGAATCCGTACCCCTTTGCCGCACAAGGGTCGAAAAGGCGCGGATTCTTCGCGCTGCGGCGCTCAGAATGACAAACTACGGCTAACG
>SCTZ01000154.1 GCA_004297765.1 Chloroflexota bacterium
GGCGTCTCGCCCGCGCGAGCGCTCGCGCGGGCGAGACGCCCGCGCTCCCAGAATGCCGATCCCCCTTCCACCATGTGCATCATGCATGTTAATACCAAGGGCTTGCCAGATCATCTCTTGCCTCTCCTCCAGGACAACCCGGGCTAGGGGCGTACTGCGCCCTGCTATCTTATATAACGCTGACACTCTGCTTTTTGTTCCGCCCGTTCCCCTAATCCGCTGTTAGCTTCTCTCACCAGTTGAACTTCTCAATCCCTTTCGCCGCGTCCCCGTTTCGTCCCAAGATTCGTCCTGAAATCGATTATCGCGCCGAGCGCCAGAGATACGACCCCGACGAAGAGGGCGACTATGGCCCATCTGGTGAGTCCGTCCCCGACGTAGCCGTATGCGGCCCGGAACAGATCGGCGTTCCAGTTGCTCAGCCCGGGGCCCATGAATAGGGCTGCTGCGAAATATCGGGAAGCATACAGGAAGGCTGATATTCCCAGCAAGACGGCTCCAACCAAATCGTATCGCATGCCTTTTTCTCCTCTTGTCGGTCACGTGGCATTAGCGTCGTGAGGCGTGTGATCCACCGCCCAACAGGACTCCAGCCCCTAGTAGGAACCCCAGGTTATACCAGATGCCGTTGTTGTGTACCTCGTAGACGTTAATGTCAGAGCGAAAGATAGAAATGACGAAGGTGATGGGTGCAATGACCCCTTGCCACAGGCCGAGCCAGAATCCGGCAACAGCTCCCCCTTCAGGGGGGACGTTCTGAAGCTGGTTTGCCCCTGGAGCACACGCGCTCAGCGATAATGCCACCAACACCAGCAAGACGATCAGGATCAGGGGTTTCGTGTTCATCTCTGTGGTTATCTACCTCCCAAGCATTCAGATGAACTCAAGCGCCATGGTCGTCAGGCCGAGAAAGAGGCCCGATTTCGTCCGGCGACGGACGTGGTGACTGCCACGCAACTGGCTCCTGCCAGAAGGATCAGCGTCGAGATCATACCGTAGACCCATACCGAAGCGTTCAGCATCTGATTGGCAGTGAAATCGCCGAACACTAGCATCCATACCACACTGGCGTAGCCGAGCAAGCTGAGGCCGAAGAGCGGTGCGGCGCCCAGCAGCGCACTGCGAAGAACCTGCTGACGTGTTCCCGCCATGCTTCGTCCGAAGCGCACCCATCCGACGATGAAGGCTACCGCATACAGGGCAAATAGCAACGGGACAGGGAAAGGAATTCCGGAACGTGGGTCGCCTGTGGCATTCATCCTCCACGCGGATATCGCGACCACCAGAGCGAGTATGCCCAGGAATGATGCGATGCAAATCAGCGACAGCACACCGTTCAATACGGCTAAACGAATCCCGTCACGCCAGGGGCTTTGATCGATCGGTGAATGCTTTCCATGATCGTCCACTCTGTTCATCAGGCGCTCCTTCCGGATCAACTTCCAGAACCTACTCCGGCTTGACGCGGTGGCTGGCCGCTGCCTTAGGGTAGCATGCCTTGCCCATGCCTGGCAAGGTGCGCCACGACACATGCCATCAATGGGTAGAACGAGCGGCCGTTAGAAAAGGTAACGCGAGACGTGAAGGCGTCCAGACAGCCGATCACCCAACGGGGCGAGGGGATCAATTTCCGTTGCGGGCGATCACGGCGTAATGGAGGGCTCCATCTCGTCCAGCACGAGCATCCGCAGCTCGGTCACCCGCCTCAATGCCAGGTCGTTGGTGAGGAATGCCTCGCAGCCGGCGCTCAGCGCAACCGCGATTTGCAGCGCATCAGGCATGCGGATCCGATAACGGGCACGAAGATCCGCGGCGCTTTCCGCCGCAACTGAGTCGATAGGGAGAGTCTGGAGGTTCTCGCTGTGGAGCAAGAGATCGCGGTACTCCGCGCTGAGGCGGGCATCACCGCGAAGAAGCGGCTGCACCAGGACTTCACTCAGCGTGATGACCGACGTGATTCCAGCGCATTGACCGCTGGCGATGCGTAGAAAGACATCGGTGACGAGCCTGTTGTGCTGCGGATGCGACTCGATGAAGTAGATGAACGGCGATGTATCGAGCCCTAGCCGGACGACTCCCGCTAGGGCATCGTCAAGCGTCATGACGCTTGACAGCCCCACTCATTGCGGAGCTTGTCCACGTACTCCTGAGCGTCGATTTCCTCCCAAATCTCCTTGCCCAGTCCGTGCAGTTCCATGATGTTTCGCCTTGGCTCTTCCACCGTCGAGCCTGGTTGTGCGGCCAAGTCCTGAGCAACCATCGCCAGGAGTTGCAGCCGCTCCGTGGGGGGCAGCGACCTGATGTGCCGTTCGTAGATTCTCGCTACCCGACTTCTTGACACGAATTCGGCTCCTCGCGTTCAACTTGAGTCTGACTCACGTTTTTGCACTTGACTAGCGATATTATAGCACGAGGGGCAGCTCGTCCTATCTCTGAATTCGAAGCGTCAGACTCTATCATCCTCCGCCCAACAGCTCGCGCAGCCATAGGAAGAGAGTACGGAGGAGGGGCGGTAGGATAGGCGCAAGAAAAATAAGCAGCAGCGGCAGTGAGATCGACCGTCTCGTCTGCTTAATGCCATCATGCTTATCGCCTTCTCTCGCTTGTGTCGGCACTTTGCTCTGCCTCCTCTTTCACCTCTCCCACGTACTCCGGCCGCACGGCCTGCACGGAGGCCTCGAAGGAGCCCTTGCCCTCGTCGAAGGTGCCCGAAAAAGTGTAGATGGGTTGAACCAGCAGGAAGGGCTCCAGGTCCGATGCGGCAAAGCGCGGCGATAGCCCGGCCGCCGCTGTGGAATAGTATTCCAGCGCCGCGCGCGTCACCACCGCTTCCCCGCTGATGTGCGGCTCGCGCTCGGGCACGACCTGCGGTAGCTGCACCTGGTAGCCGGATAGATCGGTCATGCGGTCGACGTCGGTTCCCCCACGCGTCCCGGCTAGCTCTATGACAGGATAGCCTTCGCCTGAGGTACGCTCGGTGGTCCGGCCCTCGACGATGACGCGTCGTCCCTGGTTTTCCCGCTGGTAACGGGCCCCGCCCGGGCTCTCCAGGGCGTACTTCTTCCCATCATCGGTGATAAGCACCGGCGCAGCCAGGTCCCGCTCCCCTTCGATCTGGATCTGGCCTAGCAGCGCCACCAACCGTTCTTTCGGATAGAGCTTCTCGAAGCGTTGTACGGTGAGACGTCCGCCGGGTGGTCGCGTCGAGAGCCCCTCCACGCGGCCCCATACCCGGACGTGCTGCTGAGCGAGTTGGCTCAGCGCCTCAACAGCCGTGCCCAGCAGCCTATACTGTACCGCGGTGCGTGCCTCTCGGGGTCCGACCAGAAGCGTGGCCTGGTAGCGGCGTCGTCCATCCTTGGACTCGAAGACGGTCGCGGACAGCAGACCCTCCAACTCCACATTATCGCCCACGCGGTAGGTGGGCACCTGTGCCGCCTGCTCCATTGCCTCGGCGGATCGGTAGACACTCGACACCCCGGCCGAGAAACCCATGCCACCCGAGCCCGAGCTTCTCCGCACCTGCAACTGGAATGTCTCCATATGCTTCTGCTGGAGCTGCTGGTAGGCCTGCTCTGGCGACAGGATGGGATACGCGTTGCTCGGAACGAGCTTTGCGTAGGACGATTGAATGGATGTTACCTTCCCGCCGGGCCCCACCGTGGCCACGAGCCCGAGTCCCCGTACTGCCCGCCCTTCAGCCGTCGGTATGAAGCTGACCTGCCGATAGAGTGGAGTGGCCCCTGGAGGCGCATCGTCTCGCACTTCCACGACGTAATCAAAGCTCAGGAGGCCGCGCGTTCGGAGGAACTCCTCCGCGTCCCGAGCGGCCTGAGCACCGTCGGGCGCGGGCGTGATGGCGGCTCCGGGCGGGGCCACGGCCGGCGGTGGTGCGGAAGGGCTCAAAGGATTCGCGCTGGGCGAGGGGTTAGTTTCGAAGTAGAAGTAGCCACGAAAAGCCTTGCTGACCACCAACCGGCCTCCTTCGCCCGTCACCACGAAAACCCCGTCGTCGGCGTTGTCGACCACCTGTGCCACCGTAATGCCTAGACGCCGAGCAAGCTCCGTGGAACCCGACTTATCGATGGGCTCCCGCACCTGCCGGTACACTGTCGCCTTCTTGGCAGCCTTCGGTAGAGCTGCCGCCAGGCGGAAGGTGACGTCCGCGAGCTGTCCCCGCGTGTCCATGTCGAAATCCTCGCCGACCTGCTCGGCGTAGGCGGAGGCCACTCCTAGCAGAGATGGGATCCGTCCTAATTCGCCGCTGGGGTTCGGACTCTTTGACCACGGTATCAGCCAGATGGCCGTAACAATCAGGATGAGTGCCACGCAGGCTACTCCAGCAAGTCGCCGCGACGGTTCCCAGGCGATGGACCACCTTGGCAGTTGGATCCGAGGGAAATACCATCCATCACGCGCCGTCAAATCGGCGCGGCGGCCTGGCCTGTCTATCTCATTGGCGACCAGGTCCTCCCGCAGCCGGGCTTGAAAAGCAGGATCCGGCTCGTTCGGCGGCGCCTCATCCCGCAGGCGGCGGGCCACCTCCAGGAGAGAATCCATCGCCTCGTCCTCGGCCCCCACCTGCTCTCCGTCCAGCAGACGATCGAGGAGATCTCCGAACCTCTCGACCTCGGACCGCTTACCCATCGGCCACACCCAGCTTGACTTTCTCACGCAGCGTGACCACGGCTCGGTACAGGAGTTGCTTCACGGATCCCTCGCTGCGGCCCATTACCTCGGCGATCTCCCTCCCTTTCAGTCCGCGGCTAAAGCGCAGCACCACGGCGCGCCGCTGATCCGACGGCAGGGTAGCCACGGCAGCCCAGAGGGAGCCAGCCTCTTCCCGGTCCAGAGCCACCCGTTCGGGCAGCGGGTCATTATCAGGCAACTCCAGTGCCTCATCGATTGAGCTCTGCGGGCGCGCCCTGCGATGTCGATCGATCACCAAATGGGCGGCGATGCTGGATAGCCACGCTCCAAAGGGTCCGCCGCGCCATTCGTACCGGTCGAGATGCTCCAGGGCGCGCCGAAAGACCTCCGCTGTCACGTCTTCGGCGTCATGGTGCGAGCCAGTTCGCGCATAGGCGTAGCGGTAGATCGATCCCGCGTAGCGATCGTAGAGTAGCCCAAAAGCCTCGCGCGAGGCTCTGGCTTTCTCTATCAGCTCGCGTTCGTAGACCAGCTCCGCCCTCGCTCCTCTCATAGGCGGCCCGCCAGTGGGCGTCCACGAGCGGACCCTATATTGGATAACGCCGTTGCCTCAGAAAAGTCACGCCAAGGCAGGTTCATAAAGGCATACCGGTCCACCAATCGTAGAGCTGTCCCCACTCGATGTAGCCGTAGTAGCCGAACCAGCCCGGGCTCGGGGTGAGCTCGTCCACGACCTGCTTCAGATCCGATCCGTCGGCACGCATCAGCCAGAGTTGGGCCTGCTCTCCCTCAAGTCGGGCGAAGAGAAGGTGATCGCCGTCCGCCGACCAGCGAGGACGCTCGTCCTGGAACCTTGCATCATCGGTAAGCTGATGTTTGCCCGAGCCGTCGGGCGCCATCACCCAGATACGACGCTGGCCCCCGGCCTGCTTGGCATCGTTGCCGCCGTCAGTCGCGACGGCTGGCGCGCTTGTATAGGCGATAGAGCGGCCATCGGGGGACCAGGTTGGGAAGATATCGGTCCGGTCAGCACCGGAGATGCCTTCCAGACCACCGAAGAGAGTGGCAACGGCGATCGTCTTGCGATGCCAGGTGCTTCGGTAAGTTCCATCGACGAGGGCTAGCTTCTGTCCATCTGGCGCCCACGTCAGGAAGTCGAGGCGAGCGAGCATCTTCGTCAATTGGACCGGAATGCCACCTGTAATCGGAACGCGCATCAGCGGCGCACCGTCGGCTAGGAACGAGCCCGACATCTGTTGCCCCTGCCAGAACAGCAGAAATTGGCCGTCGGGTGACCATCCGGCGAGGTAGCTCTGGGTTTGGACCGGGTCGGGATTGAGATAGACCGACTCGATCGCCGAGCCATCGGCTTTGGCCCGCCAAAGTCCTTGGGCAGTCGGCCGCGGTGGGGTCTGACCTTGTTCCGGTTTCGACGACCCCTCCAGGTCTCGCTTCTCCATGGCTACCCATTGACCGTCCGGTGACCAGGCGAGACTCTCGACGCCAGCTCCCAGTCTGGGCGATGGCGCGACGAGCTCGCGCGGCGTGCCGCCATCGACGTCCACCACGTAAAGCCCGTTGCGGCTAATATACGCTATGCGGTCCTCGACCGGAGACCAGTCAATCTGTCGACCCATGCCCGATCGCACGATATCGATGGAACGCGCATCCGTTCCTGTGGCACGCGCGATCCAGAGTTGGTAGAGTCCCGCGGTCGTCACGCCCTTACGGAAGGCCAGCCATTCACCGGAGGGTGACCAGAGCGGTGTATCGTTGCGCCCGTCCTGCGTGAGCCGTACTGCCTTGCCGTCGGGCAGGTCCTGGACCCAGATGTCGCCACCCCGCACGAAGGCCAGCCGGCCGAGCTGAGGTTTGGGGTTGCGACCCGCTACTTGGGCTTCTGCCGTGGCGGTGAGCTCCGCGGGCGTCTTGAAGCCGGCCTCAAGCTGGAAGGACGCACAGCCGGCCGCGGTGAGTAGGGCAGCCAGGAGTAGCGTGAGAACAGAGAATAGTTTCATCGGCGCTTCCTTTCCGGGGCAGATGCTCACTGGCATTGCCATGGTTGGCGCATCTTTCTGCCTGACCTTTAGTGCGTCGTTCCTCAAGTAGTGTATAGGCTTTGGTTACGATGATATCGGGATAGCTGACGTGCTATCCCATCTCCCTTCGCAAAGGGAGAGGGCGAGGGTGAGGGTCCCCCGGGTCTTCATCTGTCCGGGACGGCGATCCATCGGCGTCAGGGGCTGAACCCTCACCCTGACCCTCTCCCTTGTGCGCAAGGGCGAGGGAAGAGCGCCGCCCGCTCGCTGTACTTGAGGAACGCTGCATTTAGCGGTTCATCCACCAAGTCCTTGTCCTTTGCGCTTTCGTAGTGGCGGACACGGCGGTCATTGGTTACAAGTTAAGCTCTGTTGGCATCTTGTCAAGTTTGGCGCGTTCTCGGTATTTGTGCCGTCTCTTGACGATGCCCAGATCAGTTTGCGCGGCAAGGT
>SCTZ01000155.1 GCA_004297765.1 Chloroflexota bacterium
AACAAAGCCCCGCGCGGGGCTGAAGCCGCCGCGCTCAGCCAACCAAGCCCGCTCAAGCGGGCTGATACCGGAGCTAGCATCGAAGGCGCTTGATGGGACAACACCCTTAGCTTGATCTAGTGCTCACTGCAGCCCCCAGCCCGGTTCACCGGGCTTCGTTGCCTAAGCGCGCTCGCTTTAGCGGCGCGCGCCCCCCGCGTCCAAGACCAGACCACCTGCCGCCAAACCAAGCCCCGCACGGGGCTAAAGCCGCCAGGCTCAGTCAACCAAGCCCGCTCAAGCGGGCTGACACCGGAGCTAGCATCGAAGGCGCTTGATGGGACAACACCCTTAGCTTGATCTAGGACTCGCCGAGCGCTCCAGAACTGGGATCAATGTGCCCTGAGCGTGGTGCTGCTTCTGCTCTTGTACGTAGGCAATGATTCTGGCCAGTTGCTTGCCATCGAACGACAGTACTCCGTACTCGGCTTGCCAGGCAAAAGTGACCGGCAGCGCCAGCTTGTGATTGGCGAGATGAGCGCTGCTGCCCTTCAATTGACCGATGAACTCGGATAGCGCAAGCTTGGGCGGGACCGAGGTCGCAACGTGAACGTGATCTTCAATTCCACCGACGGCGTGGACAATGGCGCCCAACTGCGTCGCCTTGCCCGCGATCACCTGATACAAGTCCGCCGCGACTTCCGCCCCGATCAAGGGCTCTCGGTTCCGGGTAGCCCAGACGATATGGTAAAACAGCCTCCAGTAGCTCACCCATTCCCTCAACAACAGACTGCTGTCCCAGCCCAGCGAGCGCACTCCACAAGCGCGGGAATCGCTCCGTCCAGTCCCACCAAGCCAGCAGAAGACCCAGCCCGGCTGAGTGCACTCAACCAACCCGGGGATCGCCGTGCTACATCCCAGCAAGCTAGCCGCAGACCCAGCCCGCTTGAGCGGGCTTTGTTAACTCAGCCCGGTGGCTTCAGCCCCGGGCGGGGTCCCGGATCGCCACAGCGATGGTCCGCGGTTGCACTTCGCCCACCTTCAAAAGATCCTAGCAACGCAGACCGCTATCGGGCGATCCGACTCAAGCAACAGGTCACTTGTCTCCTGCTACGCCAACAGGCACTTCCGACCGTGCGGGCGAGATCAGATCTATCAGCTCGTCGACTGCGCTCTGCCAGTTGTTGCGAGCGATGAACTGCCTCACCTCCCGCGTCGGATGCTGAATAGACCGTACGCGACCCACGAGACCGGCGAAGTCGTCCTCATCCTTCGCCAGGAACACCGCGGGAAGCCCCCTCAGCGGTATTATGTCTGGCGCCACGACCGGCTTGTGCATGGCCAGGTATTCGTAGACCTTGAGAGGACTCGTCTCCTGCGTGATGGGGTTGATCTTCCAGGGAATGATCGCGACGTCGGCGTGAGCGAGGTATGCCGGCAGCACCCGCTGAGGCTTGAGACCCAGGAAATGCAGGTTTGGTCGTGGCTCGGGGCACTGTCCGCGGTAGTCTCCAACGACGACGACGGCTGCCTCAGGGTATGCATCAGCCAATCGCAGCAGCAGATTCCAATCGAACCACTCACCCCACAGCGCACCGACGTAGATCATGCTCCAGGGAGCCTCTGGCATGTCCGCTGGGCGGGAATACGTTCGGCTCGGATCGAAAAGCCGGCTGTTGACCGCGTTCGGCAAAAGAGCCACCTCACGCCCGCTCAGCCTCCGTAGCCGATCCGCCAACGACTTGACGGTTGCCACTAACACCTGGCTGTAGTCGACGACCTTGCGCTCCACTTCTGGCGAGTACCAGTCCCCGCCAAGCGAGCTATCCCACGCATCGAGCAGGTCGTACACCACGAAACCGCCCGCCGCGCGAACATTCGCGATCGTATCTAGAAAATCGCTGACGGGGAACTCCACCACCGCGAGGAGGGGCTTTGCCTCCATCAGCACGCCAAACTCCCGCTGGAGCGTGTCCCAGGAGAACTCGGCCATTGATATGGTCTTCAGGTTGGGATGGGCGATCTGAAGGTCTAGCTCAACGCTTTCGTACTTTGGGAACTTGTTTATGAAAACGACGCTGTAGCCTTTCCTCAGAAACTCCAGGCTGAGTTGCGTGCACCTGGCCCCGCCTCCCGTATCGTCGATGGGCACGCCCGAAAGCATGAGGACCAGACCATTGCTTGCGAGTAGGCGCCGCCGCACCACCGCCACCCTTCGCCGCGCTCCGGCAAGAAAGCCCGCCGTTCGGGCCACCTCGCAACCCGCGCTATGCAAGAGCCCCCTGGCATCGAGACCCGACCGTTGGCCGATTCGAACGGCACCCGCCGTGATGCCGGTCAGCCCGGCAACGGTCACGACAGCACCCACGGCGGTCAACTCCGGGGACGCGATGCCGATTCCGACCAGCGCGGCCGCAACCGCCGTCAACTCGCCGAGTGCAACCGCACCAAGACCCAGCGACCGAAGCGCGGAGTGCCAGTAGAGTTCCGCGAAAACGCCCGACTCGCCATCCCCCGTCGCCCAGGTCCGCGTCTTGCGCCAGTAGTCGAGTGCGGTTTCCGGTGCATGCCAATTCACCACAGCATCAGGAGCAAACGCCCAGCCGCGACGATAGCGCTTCAGCTCCAGATCAAAGTATGTGTCCTCTCCTGTGAGCGTGAGCCACTCGGGATATCCGCCCACCGCCTCAAAGGCATCCCGCGTGAACGCCAACGAGCGCGAGGACGGCAGGAAGTACGCCGGATGCACCTGATCAAGCCCGGGCCAGCCCCGCTCTCTTATCACTTTACCATTCTTGCCGATGGTCTCGTACCACCCACCCACCACCTGAGTATCAGGCTCGACTTCGAACGGCGCGATCAGATTCTCCAGCCAGGTCGATCGGGGCGTACATCCGAAATCGGTAACAGCGATCACTTCGGCCCCACACGCGCGGACGGCCAGGTTGCGCCCCCTGGCGATGCTCGCACCGGGCTCAACCACGACTCGGAAGGGCACCGGACTCGTATGGGCAGCAGCATGCAACACGTCGAGCGTGCCATCTGTAGAGCCGCCGTCCACCACCACGATTTCGTCCGGCAGCCGGCTCTGGCAGAGGACAGCATCGATCCATCGCTGGACGCCAGTGCACTCGTTCCGCACGGTCGCTATCAGTGCCACCGTAACATGCCTGGAAGACGGATGGGCCTGGGGGCAACGGCGGCGAGGATAGTCCGGGAAGAGAGACGGATCATTGGAATAGACCGTGACTTCGCTGTTGTCCTCGAAGATATAGGTCGGCGCAAAGGGGCCACGCGGCAGGCGGACCCACCTCTTCACGCGTTCCCAGTCGCCACGTGGGTCCCGTAGGATCTGCAGCTCAGAGCCAAGGCGGTCCAAGGCCTCACGCGGTTCCCGTATCAGCAGTCTAATACCAAGGCGGCCCAAGTCCTCACGCCGACTTCCCACAGGCATCAGGGACGATCGTATCCGCCACAGCGCCCGCAGGATCACCCCGCCCATACTGTGGTGAATGGCGTCGAGTCGCCATTGTGTCTCCCGCAGGTTGCAGAGCGTCTGCTCCAGAGAAGCGTTCAACTCTACCACGCGCCCCTGTGAAGCGCGAAGCTGATCTTCGAGTGCTAGCGCATGCTCTTGCGAAGCGGAAAGCTGGTCTTCGAGTGCTAGCTCGCGTTGGTTGAAGGCAAGGCGAGCCTGGTCGAGCTGAGTCTCCACCGCAAACAGACGTGAGCTCAAACGAACCGTACAGTCCTGGACCGCACCAATAGCCTCCGGGTGAAGCGCCGGAACATGAGTCTCTTCAAGGAGATTGGCCGCGAGCTCCGCGTTCCTTTCAGCCAGTCCTGACAGTGCCTGCACCACAGGTCCCAACTCGGACCGCAGACGCTCCCGACAGTTCCAGGCCATCGCAAGCGTTTCAGCGAGCCGACCTGAGCTCAGCTCAGCCAGATCGATGGCGTAGCGCTCCAAGCCAAGCTGGCACATGGTCTGATGCACCTTGGGGTCGTAGGCCAGCCCGACTGCGGGAACCAGTCCGAGGGCCGCGAAGATCAGCGCGTGCAGGCGCATTCCCAGTACCAGCTCGCAGCGTCCCAATACCCCGGCTATCTCCTCCGGGCCGTACACTCCTTGGAGGATGGCGGCGCGCTCGCCATGCGCCATCAGCTCACGAACTTCCCTGAGCGCCTCATGGTCCCGCAGGGACGGCATATTCACCTTCTGGAAGGGCACGAATAGAAGCTGAGCATCACAGAGTTCGATCAGTCGATCGAGAGCTGTCGCAACCTCGGCCTGCCATGACCCCGTCCGGGCGCCGGCGTCCCACTCGCGCAGTGCAACGCCAATGAGCGGCCGGTCCAGGGCGATCCCCTCGGCCCGCAGAATCTCGACCGCCCGCTCCGCAGGGACGGGTTCCAGGCCGAAAGCGGGGTCCGCCGTTAGCTCGAACCGATCTTTCTCGACTCCTAAGTCCAGCAGCCATCTTGCCGACTCCGGGTCGCGGACACTAGCCGCACCGGCCTGGAGAAAAGCTAGTCGCGTGTAGCGGCGCCCCTCATCAGTATGCAGCGGACCGACCCCTACTGCGTTTACCATCAAAGGTCGATTAAAGAGGGCGGCAAGCATAGGAAAGTTAGCGTAGTAAGCGGTCCCGCAGTCCGTCCGTGTCAGAAGGCCGGACGGGTCGAAGCCCCAGTAATCGAAGAACACGCCACCCCCGCCCAGGACGATAAGGTCCGCCCGACGCGCGGCATCGAGGAGCGCCGGAATGTCCGACCATAGCAGAGCATCGACAGGATGCCGCCGCGCCGTTTCCACAGGGTCCCCCGAGGCGACCGTGACCTGCAGACCAGAGCATCTTGCTCGCAACATTCGGACTGTTGCCGCCAGTATCGCCTCGTCGCCGGTGTTCCCAAAGCCGTAGTAGCCCCCGATCAGGACCCGCTTCTCTCCCCGTTGCATCAAAAGAACCTACCACTTACTATTGTGTTACTCGTGAAAAGGAAGTCTGTCACCCCAAGCCGCAGCGAAGGGTCTCCTCGTTGGACGGACAGTCCAGACCGCCGCGGTTTCGGAAACCACGGCGGTCTCGAGAGATTCGACGACGAACGGGGAGATTCTTCGCTGCGGCTCAGAATGACAGTCGAACAGCCGTTGCTGAGAGTGACGCCTGTCAACGCACCGGTCACAAAGCACTGGTTTTGGCATCTCGCCGCGCCGCGAATCTCTCCACCAGGATCCGCACTATCTCCTCCGCCGCCTGGCCGTCCCCATAGGGGCTGACGGCTGTGGCCATGCGGCGGTACTCGGCTCGATCTCGCAATAGCCTTTCGGCATGGTCGATGATGCTCTCCTTTGCCGTTCCGATAAGCTTTGCCGTTCCGGCCTCCACCCCCTCGGGCCGTTCCGTCGTGGTTCGCAATACCAGCACCGGCTTCCCCAGGGCTGGAGCTTCCTCCTGTATGCCCCCGGAATCGGTCATCACGAACTCGGACCTGTCCATCAAGGAGACGAGGCTCATGTAGTCAAGCGGCGGAAGAAGATGGATGCCCGCCTGATTCGAGAGGAGGCGATGCACCGGCTCGCGCACACTTGGATTCAAGTGAACCGGATAGACGATGTCCACGTCCTCGTTGCGCGCCGCCAGTTCCTCGAGAGCGGAGCAGATGTCCTCCAGTGGTCCACCGAAGTTCTCGCGTCGGTGTGCGGTCACCAGAATGAGCTTATCTCCCCGCAGAGGCAGACCGATATCGGTCGATTTCCCGTTTCCCACTATGTATCGCAACGCGTCCACCACCGGGTTCCCCGTGAGGAAAACAGTCGCGCGGGGAACGCCCTCTGCCAGAAGCGCCTCGACCGCTGTCTGCGTCGGGGCAAAGTGAAGGCTGGCCAGCGCGGTCACGAGACGCCGATTCATCTCCTCGGGAAACGGGTTATATCGGTTGTTCGTCCTCAGCCCCGCCTCGACGTGGCCTACTGCTATCTGCTTGTAAAAGCTTGCCAACGCTCCCACCATCGCCGTTGTTGTGTCGCCTTGCACAACAACAACGTCGGGCCGAGCCTCATCCAGCACGTCGGTCACCGCCGTGAGGACGGAAGCCGTTAGCCCTGGCAGCGTTTGTCCCTCGGACATGAGATCCAGGTCGAAGTCTGCTTTTATCTGGAAGAGCTGGAGAACCTGGTCCAGCATCTCGCGATGTTGGGCGGTAACGCAGACGGTAGATTGGATCAGCTCGGGATCGCGCTCCAGCCTCCTAATGACCGGCGCCAGCTTGATGGCCTCGGGACGCGTGCCGACGATGGTTAGAACTCGCATGGGTAAGCCTGCCTCTACGCTAGTGTGCTCGTTAGGCGCTCTTAACATGTTCCAGGCAATTCTAGCATGCCATCAAGAGCCGGGCAACTGCACTCGCCCAGTCACCCGGGGCTTATGCGTTCTCCGCGCGCCTCGTATCACGGCCAGCCCACCCGGGGCTGAAGCCGCCGGGCTGAGTCAACGAAGCCGGCTAGAAGCCGGCTGAGCACGGCACCCAGCCCCCTTC
>SCTZ01000156.1 GCA_004297765.1 Chloroflexota bacterium
GACCCGACCTTCTGTGTCGACGATTCTCTGCTCACCGGTGAAGAAGGGGTGACACTTACTGCACACGTCCAACTTCAAGAGCGGCTTGGTCGAACGAGTCTCAAACGTGCTCCCACAGGAGCAGACGACCTTCGAGACTTCGTACTTGGGATGGATCTTCGGTTTCAACTCTGTACCACCTCGGCTTCGGGCGCTAGCGCCGGAGCGTATACGCTCACCTTCTGCTTGTCTTTCCTGGCAAACTCGAACTTGACGTTGCCGTCGATGAGGGCGAATAGCGTATGGTCGCGTCCGATCCCTACGTTCGTGCCGGGGTTGAACTGGGTCCCGCGCTGTCGCACGATGATGGTTCCCGCTCGAACGGCCTCGCCGCCAAAGCGCTTAACCCCTAGCATCTTCGGTTTGCTATCTCGCCCGTTGCGCGAGCTGCCCATACCCTTCTTGTGGGCCATGGGTATTCCCCCCTTGATTAAGCTACTGTTTTTCCGTCTCGATGCTCTGGATGGCGAGCCGCGTAAACGGCTGACGATGCCCGATCTTCCGTGCGTAGCGGGTCTTGTTCTTGTACTTGAAGATCAGCACCTTCGGGGCTTTCCAGTGGCCTACAACCTTGGCCACAACCTTGGCGCCATCCAGGATCGGCGCGCCGACCTGGACCTGAGCATCGGACACGAGCAGAACCCGGCTGAGTTCAACGGTGCGCCCCTTCTCGACCGGCATCCGCTCAACGTCGATGATCGAGCCAACCTGCACCTTGTACTGCTTTGCTCCGGTCTCGACTATGGCGTACAACGTTCTTCGCTCCTGTTCTTTTGGTCACAGCGAGCAATTATACCAACTGACGAACCGGCGTGTCAAACTTGACATCGGCCTACCCGAGGAGCCCTAATGCGCCGCTTTCCCTCGCTGCCGCACGCGGGGCGCGGGAGGATCCTTAGGACCGCCATTGCAGGTGGCGAAGGAGATCGGCGCGAAGTCAGCGTCTCCGCCGGCTTCAGGATCCGCGTCCACGCCCACCAGGAAGTGGTTCGGCAGAATATTGGCTCGTCGCACGATCCGCAGCCGATCGTGACTGACTGCCGCGGCGGGGTGGACATAACACGTGTTCGGCGACACCCCGAACTTCTCGACGTGTCTTTCGATGGCCTCGTCGATCTTGTCCTGAGTGGACCGCCGGGAGTCTCGATCATACCATAGTACACCTATTTTGAGGGTCATGATGGGTCACCTTGCATCTTTCTACGCGAGGATCAGCAAGAACGAGGATAACAGAACATATGTTCTATGTCAAGCAAAGGCAACCCTCGAACAGGCGCAGTCACAATGCGATTCGGTCAAGGGGAATGAATTGCTGCAGACACTAGCACAAGAGGGTACCAGCAAAACGACAAGAGGCAGAAACTTAGCCCAGATCGCCCCACTCGTACAGGACGATGCTGGTGCCCACGATGGCGGCGGTCTCGGCCCGCAGGATGCGTGGTCCGAGGCCGACGGGGATGAGCCCCATGCGCTGGCCGGTCACCAGCTCCTCCGGTGAGAGCCCACCCTCCGGGCCGATGAAGAGGCTCACTGAAAAAGGACGCTGCGCGGGACCCTCTCTCTGCGGCAGCTTGCGCAGTGGTAGACGTTCTCCCGTCTCGTAGTCGGCGCTCGGGTCGCCCTGGGGAGCGCCCGGAGGGGAGAAGGCGGCGTGCAGCACCTCGCGCAAGTTGCGCTGACGCTCGTTCTCCGATAGTAGCAGAGCCATGCCTTTCGCGGCCTCGCAGGCATGCCGGAACAGAACGGGTTCTCTCACCTGAGGCAGCTTGGCGCGTCGAGATTGCTCTGCCGCCTCACGCACGACATCCCGCCAGCGCGTTACCTTGCCCATCAGCCGCGAATTGCTCAAGGATTGCACGTTCGCCACGATAGAGCGATCGCAGACCACCGGCACGAAGGCAGCCGCGCCCAGCTCCGTGCATTTCTGGAGCACGTACTCATACTTGTCAGCCTTCAGCAGACCCTGGTAGACGGTGATCTTGGTCCTGGGCTCGGTCTCTCCCAGCGCCTTCTTCTTCACCGCGCCCTCCGCCGCGTCCGACGAAAGGGCGGTTATCTCGACGACGAAGACCCAGCCACTGTTGTCGGCCACCTCGACGCGATCGCCCGGCCGCAGTCTCAACACATTGCGCAACTGGTGCGCGCACGGCGCCGGAAACGAGACCGTACCTTGCTGAATACACTCAGCGGGCAAGAAGAAGCGATGCACCTAAGATCCCTCGTTCTGCGCAGGCTTCCGGGCGACCACCGTACGCCAATCCCCCTGTTCGAGGATCTCCTGCATGGCAAGTCCGACCTGCCGCAAACGAGCCTCGACTTCTGGCAGACGCGTATCGAGAATGCCACCCGCGATAAGCACGCCACCCGCTGTCAGGGATTTCGCCACCGGAATCGCCAAGGAGAGGATGACGTCGGCCACGATGTTTTCAACGATGAGGTCGAATAGCGCGGAATCGCTGGGGGATGGTCGTTTACTACCATTCCCGGCCGTGGCGGCATCGACGGAGCCGGCCGAGATCTTCACGACGTCCTGCACACCATTGCTGGCTATGTTGGCCGCGGCCGCTTCCACGGCGACCGGATCGGTGTCCACGGCCAAGACGTGCCGCGCTCCGAGCCTGGCCGCTGCGATGGCTAGAATCCCCGAGCCCGTGCCAAGATCCAACACTGTCCAACCCGGCTGCATGTACTTCTCGAGAGTCTGGAGACACATCTGTGTAGTGGGATGGAGTCCGGTTCCGAAGGCCATGCCAGGATCAAGCTCGACGACTATATCATCGGGCAGAGGCGTGTATTCGCGCCAGCTTGGGCGAATGACAATGCGACGCCCGACCCGATGGACGTTGAAGTGTTCTTTCCAGGCCTGGCTCCAGTCTTCCTCGGAGATCTCACGCACCTGCAGAGGGCTGATGCGACGCAACAGCCCCAGATACCACAGCTCGCGTTCGAGCTGCCGTTGCGTCTCGGGGGCTTTCTCGTCGAGGGGAAGATATGTCTTGACGATGGCCGGCTTGGACGAATCCACCGTGGTCGGAAACTCGCCGGCATCAGGGTCCAGCGGTTGCTCGATAGATACGCCGCCATGCCCGTAGCGGCTGAATAGCTCGGACACCGAATCGATCGCTTCGACGTCAGCTTCGACGCACAGCTCCAGCCATTTCAAAGGCGGTGACCCCTGCTTCTAAGTTCGTCCAGCAATGGTATCCTTCAGCTTCTCAAAGAAGCTTCTGTCTTCGTGCGGCAAGCGCGCCTGCCCCAGGGACTTGGCCAGATCCTGGAACAGCTTGCGCTGCTGGTCGGTCAGATTGTGCGGAGTCACCACGTGGACCTGTACGAGCTGGTCGCCACGTCCGCCGCCCCGCAGATTCGGAACGCCCTTGCCCCTCAACACGATCACCATGCCGGACTGAATGCCAGCGGGAATCTTGACCGTGGTCGAACCGTCCACGGTGGGCACTTCGATCTCATCACCCAAAGCGGCCTGGGCGAAGTTGACCGGCAGGTCGTAGATGATCTGGTTCCCCTGCCGCTTGAACTCCTTGTGCGGGCGCACGTTGATGCCCACGTACAGGTTGCCGGCCGGACCACCGGCTGCGCCTGCCTCGCCCTCGCCTGAGATGCGCACCTGAGAGCTGCCGTCCACACCCGCGGGAATGCGCACGGATATGCGCCGCACTCGCTCCTCGCGCCCGGTCCCCCGACAATGCTGGCAAGGATTGGTAATGACACGCCCTTCACCCTGGCACCGCTCGCACATGGCCACGTTCACGAACTGGCCGAAGACACTCTGGTGAATCCGACGCACCTCGCCAGAGCCGTTGCAGTTGGGACATCGAGCCGGGTTGCTGCCGGGCTCGGATCGTGCGCCATGACAGGCCGAGCAGACCTCTGTGCGAGCGATCTCGATCTCCTTCTCGCAGCCAAAGACGGCCTCCTCGAAGTCGATCGTCACGTCGTAGCGCAGATCGGAGCCTCGATGCGGGCCGTGACGAGCGGACGTCGACGCCCCGCCGAAGAAGCTCTCGAAGATATCCCCGAACCCACCAAAGCCGCCAAAACCAGAGAAACCCTCAAAGCCTCCCATATTCGGCGAGCCGGAGTGGCCGAAGCGATCGTAAGTCGACCTCTTCTGTCCATCGCTCAGGACCTCGTACGCCTCGTTGATCTCCTTGAACTTCTCATGGGCGTCATCGGCCCTGTTGCGGTCCGGATGGTACTGGAAAGCCAGCCGACGGAACGCTTTCTTTATCTCCTCTTCGGTCGCTTCACGGCGAACCCCGAGGACTTCATAGTAGTCGCGCTTTGACTGATTTGTCATAGCTCACTCAATCGGCTCATTCAAGGAATATTGTAGCAAACGGAGCTCTCCATACCCTAAGGACGAAGGGAAGCCAGGCCGATGCCCATCGGACTGGCGGACAGTTACACCTCTCGGAACTCACCGTCCACAGTACCCTCGGACGGTCCCTGCTCTCCGCCCGAGCCACCCTCCTGAGAGGAATCCGTTGCGGCTCCCGCCGCACTATATACCGCCTGACCGATCTTCTGCATCGCCTCGGTCAGATCTTGCGTCGCACGTTGAATACCAGCGACATCGCCGCTCTGTAGCGCCGAACGGACCGCCGCAATCTTGCCCTCGACCTCGCTCTTTAGCTCGGCCGGGATTCGCTCGGCCTGCTCGCGTACGGTGCGCTCAGCCGTGTATACCAGCGAGTCCGCCGAGTTGCGCACCTCGATCTCCTGCCGCCGGCGCTCGTCGTCGGCAGCGTGCGACTCCGCCTCGCGCTGCATGCGCTCGATCTCATCCTTCGAGAGACCGCTGCTAGCCGTGATGGTGATCCTCTGCTCCTTGCCCGTCCCCTTGTCCTTGGCGTTGACGTTCAGAATTCCGTTGGCATCGATGTCGAAGGTGACCTCGATCTGCGGAATCCCGCGCGGGGCCGGAAGGATGCCGTCCAGAATAAACCGTCCCAGGGACTTGTTGTCCACGGCCATGGTGCGCTCGCCCTGCAGGACGTGAATCTCTACGCTCCCCTGGCCGTCAGAGGCCGTGCTGAAGACCTGGCTCTTGCTGGTCGGAATCGTTGTGTTGCGCGGGATCAGCGCGGTGGATACCCCGCCCAGAGTCTCGATCGAGAGGGTCAGCGGCGTGACGTCCAGGAGCAGCACGTCTTTCACGTCGCCCTTCAGCACGCCCGCCTGAATTGCCGCTCCGACTGCAACCACCTCGTCAGGATTGACGCCCTTGTGTGGCTCCTTGCCAAAGGCCTGGCGAACTTTCTCCTGAACCAGCGGCATGCGCGTCTGCCCCCCAACGAGGATGACCTCGTCGATGCGCGACGCCGGAATGCCTGCGTCGGTCAGAGCGAGACGGCAGGGCTCGACGGTCTTCTCTACCAGATCGCCCACCAGTTGCTCCAGCTTGGAGCGACTCAGCGTGATGGCCATGTGCTTGGGGCCGCTGGCGTCGGCCGTGATGAACGGCAGGTTGATCTCCGTCTGAAGAATAGTGGACAGCTCGATCTTGGCCTTCTCGGCGGCCTCTTTGAGCCGTTGGAGAGCCATCCGATCCTGGCGCAGGTCGATGCCTTGTTCCTTCTTGAACTCGACGCAAAGCCAGTCGATGATACGCTGGTCGAAGTCGTCTCCGCCCAGATGTGTATCACCGTTGGTGCTCTTTACCTGAAAGGTCCCCTCGCCGAGCTCCAAGATGGAGACGTCGAAGGTGCCACCACCCAGGTCGTAGACGGCGATGGTTTCGTCCTTCTTCTTGTCGAGGCCGTAGGCTAGCGAAGCGGCCGTCGGCTCGTTGATGATCCGCAGCACCTCCAGCCCCGCGATCTTGCCCGCATCTTTGGTGGCCTGCCGCTGACTATCGTTGAAGTAGGCCGGAACGGTGATCACAGCCTCGGTGACGGTTTCACCGAGATACGCCTCAGCGTCAGACTTGAGCTTCTGCAGGATCATGGCCGAGATCTCGGCGGGACTGTAGTCGCGGCCCGCCATGCTGACACGCATATCTCCGTTGGGGGCCTCGGCCAGTCGGTAGGGGACCATCCCCTTGTCCTTTTGCACCGAGGGGTCCGAGTACTTGCGTCCCATGAAGCGCTTGATGCTAGAGAGCGTGTTCTCCGGGTTGGTGATCGCCTGTCGTTTCGCGACCTGCCCCACCAGACGCTCCCCGTTCTTGCTCACGGCAACGACGGATGGAGTTGTCCTGGCGCCCTCGGAGTTGGGTATGACGACCGGCTCCCCACCCTCCATAACTGCTACGCAGCTGTTGGTGGTGCCAAGGTCGATGCCGATTACCTTGCCCATAGACCTGCCGTTCCTCCTTACCTTGGGACGGTATTATGTGATAGCCGTTTTTGCGCTCTGTTACTCATGACATGCAGCGACGGGTATCCGCCGAATCCGACCAATCCGTCCGATGGGACCGATCCGTCCGATCCGCACGACTTTCCTCTCAGATCACGAGTGACAGAGCACTAGTCGGTCGAGGTGGTTCCTTGACCAACCCGGACCAGCGCGGGACGGATCACGCGGTTGTGCAGCCGATAGCCCTTCTGAAGCTCCTCAACCACCTTGCCCTCCTCGCCCGGGCCATGGGCGACCGCGTCATGAATAGTCGGATCGAAGGCTTGCCCCTCAGTGGGTATCTCCGTGACCCCCTGCGCCTGCAATATCGCCTGGAGCTTGCGCTGGATCAGTCGGGCCCCCTCGAACCAGGTGAAGCCAGCCAGACTGGTTGGAACGCTGGCCATGGCCCGCTCGAAATCGTCCAGCACCGGAAGCAGCGTCACGATCAGCATTGCGTTGGCGAACTTGACGGCTTCTGTGCGCTCCTGCTCCACACGTTTCTTGTAGTTGCTGAAATCCGCCTGAGCCCGCTGCCAGTTGGCTAGGTACTGTTGCGCCCGGGCCTTCTCCTCCGCAAGCTCCACGCCGAGTGCCGCGACATCCGGCGACGCTACCTGCTCGACAGACGCCTGATCTTCAGCCTCCTGTGCTGTTCCTTCGGTTTCGTTCACATCCTGCCTGTTCTCTGTCACGTGGTCATCCATCATAGTACTATCCGTCTTATTACTGCAACTCCGTGAGCAACTGGCTCATCAGCGCCGCCAGATAGCGGGTGGCCGAAATGGCGCGGGCGTAGTTCATACGCGTCGGACCCAGAACGCCCAGCACGCCGGCCGCCAAGCCTGGCGCCCCGTAGCGTGCCAGCACCAGGCTGCACTCGCGCAGAGCCCCCGGCTCGTTCTCTTCGCCGATCACGATCTCGATGTCGTCCGCCACCAGCCAGTGCGAGAGAATCGACTTGAGAGTGCTCTCCTCCAGCACGTCCAGGATGTCGCGGAGCTTGTGCGCGTTGGCGAACTCAGGCTGAGCCAGAATGTGCCTAAGCCCATCCAGGCGAAGTTCATCGCATAGCTGACTATCTCGCGCCCGCATCACCCGCAGGACGATGTCCGTCACCGCGGACTCCACGGCCGTCAGACCGATCGAAAGTCCCGAAATGTCCAGCGCGGTCAGTCCCGCGAATAGGTCGTTCAGCCGTCGAGCGACGCGCGCTAGCTCCTCTGCCGTGGTCAACTCGGGAAGCGCGATCAACTGCTGCTTCAGCAAGCCTTCCTGCAAAACGAGAACGCACATGGCGCGCTCATCTTGCAGAGGGAAGAGGTGCAGGTGCTTAAACCGAGCCTCGTGAGCCTTCGGAAGACTTACGACGGCCGCGTTGCGCACGGCATGGGCCAGGACCGCCGCAGCCAGCCGAGACCATTCCTCCAGGTCGCTCTCTACCTGGTGAAACTGATGCCGAATCATATGCTGCTCTGCAGGCGGCAATCCGGCATCATCCATCAGGAACTCGACGTAGTAGCGGTAGCCCTTATCAGAAGGCACCCGCCCCGCCGACGTATGAGGATGCGTGATGAACCCCTCGATTTCCAGTTCCGCCATATCGTTGCGGATAGTCGCCGGGCTGATCGCCAGGTTATACTTGCGCACGATGTTACTGGAACCGACGGGAAGCGCGGTATCGATGTATTCGCCGACAATAATCTTGAGGATGGACCGCCTGCGTGCAGTCAGCATCTTGCTCACCCAAATTAGCACTCTCCTTGCGAGAGTGCTAACTTGCCCAATACTCTATCATTTTTGGGCCCGCGTTGTCAAGAGTTCGGCCGCCCGGCTCAGGGCCGCAGAAGCACCTTCAAAGCCTCCGGCTGGCGAGCCAGGTCGAAGGCGCGAGCGGCGTCGGCGAGATCGTGCTGTTCAGTGACAAACGGGCCCACCTGGATCTCTCCCCGCGCCAGGGCCCGCAGGGCCGGCGCAAACGGACCACAACGGGAACCCACGACGGTGATCTCATCGATCACGAGGGGAGCGAGGTCGAGCTCCAGCTTGTCAGTCACCGTGGTCTTGAGAACAAGCGTGCCCCGCGGCCGGACCAGAGAGATGGCCTGAGCCAGACCCCGGGCTGAGCCTGTACACTCCACCACCACGTCAGCACGGGCGGAAGGAGCTTGCTCGGAGAGTCTAGCGTCAATGCCTAGACCTCGGGCGATCTCCAACTTGGGCAGGTGATGTCCCAGCAGGACCAGTTCGCAGCCGGCCATGGCGAGCACTTGAGCTATCAACAAGCCAAGCTTGCCGTCGCCGAGAACTATGACCCGGGAAGTCGGGAGTAGATGGACCTGTTCGAGTATCTCGAAAGCAGCGGCCACGGGCTCGACGAAGACTGCCGCCACGTCCTCTAGCTCTGACGGCACCAAGTGGAGGTTGCGGTCCGGAAGTACGGTGTATTCGGCGAAGACCCCGTCACGCCCCAGGATACCCAGCACCGAGCGCTGCGGGCAATGGCGCTCCAGTCCCGCGAAGCAGTCGGGACAGCGACCGCAGCCGCAGTTGATCTCGCCCACCACCCGCTGCCCATGAAGCGACGGATCATCGGACTCCTGGACCACCCCGACGAACTCGTGCCCCGGCACACCCCGGAAGCCCATGTAGCCAGCCGCGATCTCCAGATCGGTATTGCAGATCCCCGCCAGTGTCACCCGAATCAGCGACTCGCCCTCGCCGCGCCGAGGCCGTGGGTAATCGGGTTCCACCCTCATCTGTCCATCGAAAACCACAGATAGCATTGCGCCCCCCTCTTGTCTCGCCGTTCCGCGGACTGGTCAGTTGCCATCAGGAATGTAGGTCGCACAGGACCCCGGTGATTCCCAAACGTCCACCCGATGGAGGGTGACGCCTGGTACGTTCACGTAGGGTCGCAGTTCCTGATACAACGTTAGCGCAATATTCTCGGCCGAAGGATTGATGTCAGTGAACGGCTGGATCTCGTTGAGACACACGTGATCGTAGCGAGTCAGGATCTGCTTGAGATGACCTTTCAGGTCCGCGAAATCGTAGGCCAGTCCAATAGCGTTGAGCTGCCCGGATCTGACGTAGACGGTGACGTCATATCTATGACCGTGCAGGTTCTCGCATCGCCCCTGGTAACCACGCAGGAAATGGGCCGAATCGAAGTGGCCCCGAATTGATAGCTCAAACATGTTACTCACCTCGTCCAGTGCTCTGTCACTCGTGATCTGAGAGGCAAAACGTGCGGATCGGTCCGATCGGACGGATTCGGCGGATACGCATCAGTTCATCGGTCACACCATAGTAGACTGCTGTAGGTCCACCAGCAACTCGCCGATCGTTCGCCCTGTCACTGGATGCCGAACATCCCCCGCGATTTCCGCGAGGGGCAGCAAGACGAAGGTGCGCTCCGTCATCCTTGGATGCGGGATGATCAACTCTGGCGCATCCAGTACATCCTCTCCGTACAGGAGAATGTCGATGTCTATGGGGCGGGGTCCGTTGCGGAACGTAGCTTTACGCCCCATATCCCGCTCGATTGCCTTCACGAAGGCCAGCAGCTCGAACGGACCAAGATCCGTCTCTCCGCCGCAGGCGCCGTTGAGGAAGGGCGGCTGATCGGCATACCCCCAGGGCTCGGTCTCGACTAGGCGGGATACACGGAACAACCGGATCTGCCTTTGAAGACGCTCCAGAGCTTGGGCGATGTTCACCTCTCTAACTCCCAGGTTGGCGCCAAGGGCCAGGTATACTTTCGTCACCGCCACCTCACGATAGCGTCGGAGACCCTCGCCACGCGACACATCTCCTGCACGTCGTGAACGCGGACTATATCCGCGCCGTTGGCAATGCCGATTGCTACAGTCGCGGCCGTTCCTTCTATGCGCTCATCCGGAGGCAGGTTCAATAGCTTGCCGATCGTCGACTTGCGGGAGGTTCCGAGCAGGATTGGATGCCCGATCGTCTTGAGCTCAGATAGGCGGCGCAACACTTCCAGGTTTTGCTGTGGGGTCTTGCCAAAGCCAATGCCCGGGTCCACGACAATGTTGTGGGCCGCGATCCCGGCCGCGAGCGCCAGTCGCACCCGCTCTCTTAGCCAGGCGATAACGTCCTGCACCACATCCTGGTACTGTGTAGTCTCCTGGTTGTGCATCAATACAACCGGAACCCCATGGCGAGCAGCCACGGCGGCTATGTCGGGATCGCGCGTGAGCCCCCACACATCGTTCACCATAGACGCGCCGGCCTCTAGAGATTGGCGGGCAACCTCGGCCTTGGACGTGTCAATGCTGATGGGCACCGGCAGCTCCCGGCTCAACCGCCGGACAGCCGGCACAACTCTCCTTAGCTCCTCATCCACGGACACCGCTGTATGCCCCGGACGAGTCGACTCTCCACCAAGATCCACAATGTCAGCGCCCTGCGCCACCATCCCCCGCGCCAGGCGCAGGGCCGCCTCTACATCGTCGGCAAGACCATCTCCGCTGAAGGAGTCGGGAGTCATGTTGATGATACCCATGATGTAGGTCCGCGTGCCCCAGACGAGCTCGCGGGTTCCACAGCGCGTGGGAGGATATGAAACGTTGGGAGAGTCGTTCATCTTGGCCAGCCTATCTGTGCGAAGTACGCCGAAGTGGCCCGGGCGCATGCCCGGGCCACCAATTCTATCACGGTAGATCGGCTTGGATCAAAGCCAATCCGCATGAACTGTCAGGGCATCAGAACGCTGGGATCAGAACTCCTCGCGGGAGGACTCCAGCGTCTGGCATGTGCCAGGCGTGCACTGATAGCCACAGGTCGGACACGTGTCACTCTGACTACCCGTGAGCTCGAACATGCGCCCACAACGCGGACACCTATACGTCTCCCATGTCGAGCCCTGCGCCCGAGCTTCGCTCGGAGAGCCGACCACGGGATGCTCGCGCTCTTTCTCCATGACATCTCACCTCCTCTAGCCAGACCGCAGGTGACGTATCCGCCAAATCGTACTCGCTTCCGTCGCTGGGCGTGATTCATCACGCCCAGCCCCGCCCTGCCGGCCGCTCCGATAGTCTCTAGCAAAGACGTGGTACATGAAACGGGCGCTGTCCCCGCCACCCCCCAGGCGCAATGAATTGCGCCCCTACGGCAGATGCACCAACAAGCCTTGAGTACAGATTGGGGACTACGGGCAGCACCCCTTCTCCTTGCGAACTGTCGAATCACACTCCAGGTCCCGCATATCACATGCCCGCGTCGTTCGGAGAGCAGCCGGTCTTTCGTAGTGCCACGTGCAATACCCGTTTCTAGGCATACATTCAGGCATCACTTGGCACGTAGACTGCGGCAAGGTTCACGCAGCGAGCACAGTAGACAGCCGGATACCGACCGACCGATTGATACCATGGGGTCGGAAATAGGCGAGAGGAGGATAGCCACCTATGGCTCAAGCTTCACCGAAAAGGTTTCGACTGAGCGAGCATGAAACGAACGCCCTGATATTTCGTCTGGAGCAACGGAAGTACGGGCACCGCCTGAGCTCGATGGAGCTTGCCCAGAAAGCGAATGTGTCGCTAGACGATGTGAACAGCGTCGAGAAGCAGTTGCCCATCAAGGATCAGTTCGTCCTCGACGCCATCGGGCATGCGCTGGGCATCAGTGGCGACCTGTTGCGCAAGATCGCCGGATTCGCGACGATCAGCGCGGAAGAGTTGCAGATCGTGGAGGAATGCTTCGGACATTCTCCCCATGGTGAAGAAGTACCGCAACAATGCGCGCTTCTTGGCTTCGAGCACATCTACCATTGAGTGCACAAGGATATCGATTCATCGATCAGTGGGCATTACGCCCCGCGATGGTTGGGCACGATCTCGGAAGCGAGGCTTCTGGCGAAGAAGAGGAGGTTTGCGGGCCTCTCGGCTAATCGTCTCATGAGATAGGGATACCACTCGCTGCCATAGGGAACGTAAACGCGCAAAGCCCACCCGCCGCTCACCAGACGTTCCTGCAGATCGCGCCGGATGCCGTAGAGCATCTGAAACTCGAAATCGCCGGGACCGAGGCCCAGATCCTGCACGTTTTGGAGCGCGAATTCAATCAGTCGCACGTCGTGCGTGGCGAGAGCCGGATGGCAGCCGCTGCCTAGAAGGAACCTTGTCAACTGCCTATAATTCTGGTCGACGTCCTGTTTATGAGGAAAGGCGATAGTGGGGGGCTCATCGTACGCGCCTTTGCACAGACGTATCCCACATACCTTCGCTCGGACGAGTTCATCCAGGTCTGCCTGACTCCGGTAGAGGTAAGATTGTATCGCTACACCGACATTGGCATGCTGACGCCGGGCCGCGAGGACAAGCCGCACTGTCCGCTCAGTGTAGGCCGAGCCCTCCATGTCCACCGTGACGGTGTCGCCCAGCGCATCCGCCTCCGCCAGTATGCGCAGGAGATTGTCCTGGACGCCGTCACCATCCAACCCCAGCCCAAGCTGGGTCAGCTTGACCGAGATGTTGGCGTTCAGCCCCTCCTGCTTGATTCGATGAAGAATATCAATGTAGTCCTGAGTCGCCTGCCGCGCCTGGTCGGCGCTGGAGACGTTCTCACCCAAGTGGTCGAGGCTGGCGCTGAGTCCGTGGACGTTCAGCTCTCGCACGACGGCCACCGCGTCTGCCAGACACTCTCCCGCCACGAAACGGCGAGCCATCTGCCGACCAACACTGCTGTGTACGGCGAAACCTCGGACCTGTGGATTCGATGACAACCAGAGCAGGCTGTGTCGCAGCATACGCGTCTCTTCCCGTCACGACATCGGTTCCACCTCAATTATACACCGGGCTAAATCAGCAGCCCGCGGACTACGGCATGGCGAGCTTGACAGCGATATGCCACTATGGTATCTGGTACTGGCTATTCCGGCTGGCAGTGACGTTCGCGCTCGTCCGAGTCGGACCCATAGGGAGTTAGCACCGTATGAGTCATTCAGAGGAGCTCCTGTACAGCTTCCCACCACCCTCGGATCCTATGGCTATCGAATGGGACGGGGGTCAGGTTGGAGCCTCTAACGTGATCACCCGCACTAAGAGCCGAACACTCGTGAACGACAAGACCATCGATCGCGTTCCCGGGCTCCGGGGCGAGCTGCTCGACGATGCCATCGAGCACATCTTGACGCGCGTCGGCAAAGAGCCCGTGCTTTTTCACGATGTCGTGATCCACGGAGTACGCGTGCGGGCCTACACTAATAGCGCCCACCTGATCGATTTCTGGCGCGACAATTGGTATAGCATTGAGGAATGGGAGCGCATTACCGGCCTTTCCGCTCCTCCCCGCCATCGTGTGACCGTCTTCGCCCTAACAGGCGTGGAGAGACAGCAGGAGGCCGCGTACTATAGCCGCAGCACCAACACCATTGTCTTCTTCAACACGGCCTACTACGGGCAACTGAAGAGCTGGGTGCTTGGTGCGGTCGGGCGTGTGCTGGCCGAGGAGTTCGGCATACACTCCGTTCATGGGGCCAGTCTCCAGAAAGGCAAGCATGGCATCCTCTATATCGCGCCGACCGGAACGGGCAAGTCCACCAGCTCGTACGGACTGATGTCGTACCCGGACACGCGCTTCCACTCGGACGACTGGGTCTACCTCCGATACGTATATGCAGCGAGGAACGGCGAGCTCGTCGCTCCCGCGGTGATCGAGCGAGACGGCCACGTGTTGGCTCGCGGGTTTCAATGTCACGGCTGGCTGGAGGAACCGCAGGACCTGGGAGCCATGGTCCGCGGTCTGACCCTAGAGGGCGGTGAGATATCTCTACCCGTCACGGGGCTAGATATCAGCAGACCGAGGCAGGCATACGCCTACACTTCGGAAAAGGTCTTCTACTTGCGGACTAATCTGGTGGAAAACTTCCCCGAGTCGCTGTTCGAGATGGCACATTCCAAGCTGGAGAACGTTCCGCAGGTCCATCCTCGCCTCTTGGAGAAGTCAGCTGAGACTCTGCGCGAGATCGTGGCCGCGGCTCACGCTATGGAGGAGCCCCCCGCGCGCGCTTTCTTCTCCGCCATGTCAGACGAGGAGATAGCCACGCTGGCCGCACGCATGTTCGCGTTCGACAACTCGCGGGCTATGCTCGACATCGAGCGCATCCTTCCTCCTGACCGCGTCTTCGTCAACCCGATGGAGCCACTTCGCGTGAGCGATGTTTTCCTGCTCAAGCGCAACTTCGCCGATCCGGTCGTGCTCGAGCGGCTATCGCTGTCCAAGTTCATCGAGCGCCTGCTCATCGGTATGACCCCCGACGGGAAGCGCGAGATCGCGTACAACGCCTATCGAGCTGTGGACGACGCCGCGGAGAGAGGCTTTGTGAATGGGCTCGAATCCCAGTCGGCAAACACCGGCAAATCGTTATACGATCTCTTCGAGCGCAGCCGCGACATGCCGGACACGCTGTACGAAGAGTTTGAGCTATTTCGCGTGCTCTATGGATCCACGACCTGCTTCGATCTCAACACTGTCATCCAGCGAGACCCCACGGTGCGGGACAAGAAGGAGGCCGTGGCGCGAACCATGTCCATCATCGTGGCCGCTGCCGAAGGTAGAGCACAACTTGACTGCTATGATCTGGAGAATTACGGCCAGCTTAGGAGGATACCAGGTTGACACACAAAGTTGTTTTGATTCCAGGCGATGGCATTGGACCTGAGATCGCCGAGGCCACCCGTCGGGTGCTGGAGGCCACCGGCGTCCCCTTCGAATGGAACGTTCAGCAGGCCGGTCAGGCGATGTTGGCGCAGTACGGTACGCCGCTGCCGGATAGCGTCCTGGAGGCTATCCGGCAGACGGGAGTGGCTTTGAAGGGACCGATCACCACCCCAGTAGGCACGGGCTTCCGCAGCGTCAACGTGGCTCTGCGGCAGACGCTGAACCTTTATGCGAACGTGCGACCTGCCAAGCATTACCCGGGCGTCCGCTCGCGCTACGAGGGCATAGACCTGGTGATCGTCCGCGAGAACACGGAGGATCTCTACGCCGGGATCGAGTTCGAAGTCGGCACCCCCGCGCAGCGAGCCATCATCGAGACCATCGCATCGGAGAGCGGCAAGCGAATCCCGGACGACGCGGGCATCAGTATCAAATATCTGTCCGCCGCGGGCTCGCGTCGAATCGTGCAGTGGGCCTTCGAGTACGCGCGCGACAACGGGCGCAAGAAGGTCACCGCCGTGCACAAGGCCAACATCATGAAGTACTCGGACGGACTCTTCCTACAGGTGGCCCGCGAGGTTGCGTCCCAGCATCCGAACATCCAGTTCGAGGACGTGATCGTCGACAACATGTGCATGCAGTTAGTGCAAAAGCCCGAGCGCTACGACGTCCTAGTCTTACCTAATCTGTACGGCGACATCGTCTCGGATCTATGCGCGGGTCTGGTGGGGGGGCTAGGCATCATGCCCGGCGCCAACGTCGGGGAGCACGGGGCGGTCTTTGAGCCAGTGCACGGCAGCGCGCCGAAATACGCCGGGCTGAACAAGGCCAACCCCATGGCCATGATGCTCACGGGCGTGCTGATGCTGCGTTACTTGAAAGAAACCGAGGCTGCTGATAGACTGGAGGCAGCGATCGCCAGCGTGATAGCGGAGGGCAAGTACGTGACCTATGACATGAAGCCTCCGGAGCTGGAGCACACGGCCGTCGGAACGTCCGAGGTGGCCGACGCCGTGATCGCACGCTTGTAAGAACAGGAGGGTTTCATGCGTCGAAAGATCACCGTCGTGGGGGCCGGGATGGTGGGCGGCACAACGGCACAGCGGCTAGCTGAGCGCGACTACGCGGACGTGGTGCTGGTAGATATAGTGGAGGGGCTGCCGCAGGGCAAGGCCCTCGATCTGCTCGAAGCGGCACCGGTCCTCGGCTACGACGGCGCCATCATCGGCACCAACAGCTACGAGGAGACGGCCGACTCGGAGATCGTCGTGATAACCTCTGGACTGGCCCGCAAGCCAGGCATGAGCCGGGACGATCTCGTCATGAAGAACAAGGCGATCGTCCAGAGCGTGGTGGAATCGGTGGTGCACTACTCGCCGAACTCCATCCTGGTGATGGTGGCCAACCCACTGGATGCCATGGCCCAGTTGGCTCTGAAAGTGAGCGGCTTCCCGCGCGAGCGGGTCTGCGGTATGGCAGGTGTGTTGGACACGGCCCGTTTCCGCACCTTCCTGGCCCACGAGCTCGGCGTTTCGGTGAGAGACGTGCAGGCTTACGTTCTGGGCGGACATGGTGATACAATGGTACCGGTAATCAAGTACACCACTGTGGGCGGTGTGCCCATCGACAAGCTGCTGTCGAAGGATGATATCGAGCGACTGGTGACCCGAACACGCAAGGGCGGCGAGGAGATCGTGAATCTGCTCAAGACCGGCAGTGCCTACTACGCGCCGTCCGCCTCGGTGGTGGACATGGTTGACGCCATCATGCTGGATCGCAAGCGCATACTCCCATGTGCGGTCTATCTGCAGGGCGAGTATGGCATCAACGGCCTGTTCGTGGGAGTCCCGGCCAAGCTGGGCGCCGGCGGCGTTGAGCAGATCATCGAGCTGGAGCTAGCACCCGAAGAGCAGGCTGCTCTGAAGCGCTCGGCGGACGCGGTCCAAGAGCTCGTGGACATAATGAAGATCTGACGTTCCACGCCAGGCTAGACGCGAAGGACTGAGTCCAGCCAACGGGGAGCATACTAACGTGAGAGAGATATCCACCAGTCAAATCACTGATGCCGTGGCACGCATGTGCCAGGAGGCGAATTTTCTCTTGCCCGAGGACGTCACAGCCGCCATCGCACGTGCGGCGGAGGATGAGCCTTCAGATGTGGGCAAGCACGTGCTGCAGCAGATCCTCAGGAACGCGGAGATCGCGGCCGCCGACCACGTTCCACTGTGTCAGGACTGCGGCCTGGCCGCCATCTTCGTCGAGTTGGGCCAAGACGTGCACATCGTCGGCGGCGCCTTCCAGAACGCCATCGACGAGGGGGTACGGATCGGCTACCGCGACGGCTACCTGCGCAAGTCCGTAGTCCGGCCGCCCATCTTCGGCCGCGTGAACACCAAAGACAACACGCCGGCCCTGGTCTATGTGGACCTGGTGCCGGGCGACCGGTTGCGCATCACGATAATGACCAAGGGTGGCGGCTCGGAGAACATGAGTGCTCTGGCAATGCTGACACCGGCCGATGGCGCCCAGGGTGTGAAGGAATTCGTGACGAGGACGGTGGAGAAGGCCGGTTCCAACCCCTGCCCACCGATCATCGTGGGCGTCGGCATCGGAGGCACGGCCGACCACGCCATGCACCTGGCCAAGAAGGCTCTGTTGCGCCCGGTGGGCGAGCACAACGCTGACCCTGAGACTGCAGCCCTAGAGGACGACCTGCTGGCGCGCGTGAATCAGTTGGGGATCGGTCCGGCGGGCTTCGGAGGTCGCACGACGGCGCTGGCCGTCCACGTCGAGACCCATCCCTGCCACATGGCCAGTCTGCCCGTGGCCGTCAACATCCAGTGCCACAGCGCACGGCACAAGGAGGTGGTGCTGTAGTATGACCGTAAGCCTCTCCACACCCCTCAGCGACTCAGCTATCGCAGATCTCCACGCGGGTGACGCGGTCTCCATCAGCGGCGTCATCTACGTGGCCCGCGACGCGGCGCACAAGCGGATAGTCGAGGCTCTCCAGAGAGGCGAGCCACCTCCCTTCGAGCTGCCGGGACAGATCATCTACTACATGGGACCATCCCCAGCCAAGCCCGGTCGTCCGATCGGCTCTGCGGGACCCACGACGAGCTACCGTATGGATCCGTATACCGAGGCCATGCTGAAGGCCGGCGTCAAAGGATTCATCGGCAAGGGCATGCGCTCCCCTGCTGTGCGCGAGGCCCTGAAGCTTCATCGAGCCGTCTACCTGGCCTCCATCGGAGGCGCGGGCGCATTGATCTCACAGCGCATCGTGCATTCTGAGCTCATTGCCTACGAAGACTTGGGCGCCGAGGCCGTCCTGCGGTTGGAGGTCGCCGAGTTTCCGGCTGTCGTGGTCAACGACATCTACGGCGGCGATCTCTACGAGATGGGCAAGTCTCAATGGCAGAAGGCGGGATAGTAGCTCTTCCCTGATGGTGATCTCGGTGGCGGACAGACTTGACTGTCCGCCACTGTTTCTGTGGGATCGGATCAGTCCGATCCGTCCGATCGGACCGATCGGGTGAATCGCTCGTTGGCAGCGCGAGGGAAGAGTATCCCAGGCAAAGGGCGCTCTGAGCCTACCGAATCACGAGGTTGACCAACCGCCCTGGCACGTAGAAGAACTTCTGCAGTGTTCCGCCATTCAGGAACTCACGAACGCGCTCTCTCTCCAGGGTCAGCTTGCGGATCTCCTCCTCGCCAGTCTCGGCTGGGATCACCAGCTTGTCGCGGACCTTGCCGTTGATCTGGATGACCACGGTCATAGTCTCGGCGGCAACCTGCGTCTCTTCCCAGCGCGGCCAAGGCTGGTTGTGAATGCTATACGGCCGTCCGGTCCGCTCCCACAACTCCTCGGCGACATGGGGGACGCTTGGAGCCAGCATAAGCAGTAAGGCCTCGATCGCCTCGCTCCAGGCCGGTGTTCGATAGACCGAGCTTTCCCTGGCCTTGACGAGGTAGTTGGTATACTCCATCAAAGCGGCGAGCATCGTGTTGAACTGGAAAGTGCTGATATCCTCGGTGACCTTCTTGATGGTGCGGTGCATGATGCGCCGGAGCTCCCGCAAATCCGCCTCGTCTTGCGCGGCCGTGGGTGCAGCATCGTCGGATAGAACAAGCGACCACACCCGGTTAAGGAACCGCTGCATGCCTCCTATGCCGCTATCGCTCCATTCGCCACCTTGCTCCCAGGGTCCGACGAACATGAGGTACATGCGCACTGCATCCGCGCCCATCTTCCGGACGTAGTCGTCCGGGTTCACCACGTTGCCGCGCGATTTGCTCATCTTGCGCCCGCCGGTCACTATGGTTCCCTGGTTGAACAGACGCGTGAACGGCTCGCCAAAGCGGACCAACCCCATGTCGCGCAACGCCTTGGTAAAGAAGCGCGCGTACAATAGGTGCATGCAGGCGTGCTCGACGCCGCCGGTGTACTGGTCGACAGGCAGCCAGTAGTCGACCTTCTCCGGATCGAAGGCGCTGCGATCGAAATCCGGGCTGGCGTAGCGCAGGAAGTACCACGACGAGCAGATGAACGTATCCATGGTATCCGTCTCACGCCGCGCAGGCCCACCGCAGGTAGGACAAGTCGTGTTCAGAAAAGCCTGGTGGTACTTCAGCGGCGACTCGCCCGTGGGCAGGAACTCGGCGTCCGGCGGCAACAGGACAGGGAGATCGTCCTCCGGCACTGGCACGATGCCGCACTTGTCACAGTAGACGACGGGTATAGGAGCGCCCCAGTACCTCTGCCGCGAGATAAGCCAATCGCGCAGACGATAGGTCACGGCCGCGGTTCCGATCGACCGGCTCTCGGCGGCCTCGATGACAGCTCGCTTGCCCTGATCACTGGGCAGGCCATCAAACGGGCCAGAGTTCACCATCGTGCCGGAGCTGGTGTACGCCTCGGTCAGCTCTTGTCCGTCCCAATCGGGCGGGGCGATCACAACCGGAATGGGAAGCCCGTACTTGCGGGCGAAGGCAAAGTCGCGCGTGTCATGGGCGGGCACGGCCATGATGGCGCCGGTGCCGTATCCGGCCAGGACGTAGTCTGCGATCCAGATGGGGATCTGCGCGCCACTAAAGACGTTGCGGGCATAGGCACCGGTGAAAACGCCGGTCTTCTCCCTGTCCGTGGCCAGGCGCTCGATCTCGGACTCATGGATCGCCTTATCAACGTATTCCTCGACCTCAGCCCGTTGATCCGGCGTGGTGATCTGTTGAACCAGCGGATGCTCTGGCGCCAATACCATGAAGGTGGCGCCAAACACCGTGTCAGGCCGGGTGGTGAAGAAGCGGAGCTCGAGGTCCGGGTGCCCCTCCAGCGGGAACGCCAATTCGGCGCCCTCGCTGCGGCCGATCCAGTTGGTCTGCATAATCTTGACCCGCTCGGGCCACTCGAGACCGTCAAAGTTGAGCAACTCCTCGGCATAGCGGGTGATGCGCAGGAACCATTGCTCCAGGTTGCGCTTGGTCACCGGAGTTTCGCAGCGCTCGCACTGCCCATCGCCGCCAACCTGCTCGTTGGCCAGAACGGTCTGGCAGCGCGGACACCAGTTGGCAGGCGCCAGAGCGCGGTAGGCCAGGCCCGCTTCGTAGAGCTTGAGGAAGAGCCACTGCGTCCACCTGTAGTATTCGGGGACGCAGGTGACGATCTCGCGGCTCCAATCGTAGCTGGAGCCCATGGACTGCAACTGGCCGCGCATGCGCTCTATGTTCTGGAATGTCCATTCGTAGGGATGCACACCACGCTTGATGGCCGCGTTCTCGGCCGGCAGACCGAAAGCGTCGAAGCCCATAGGGTGCATGACGTTGTACCCTTCCATACGACGGAAGCGCGCCTGGACGTCTGACGGGGCCATGGCGAACCAGTGCCCGATGTGCAGATCACCCGACGGATAAGGGAACATCGTGAGCGCGTACCACTTCGGCTTGTCCGCGCGCTCGATGACCTGATACAGCTTGTCGGCAGCCCAGCGTTTCTGCCACTTCGGCTCGACCTCGGTGGGATTGTAGCGATCCCTAGTCATGGTCTCCTCCGTCGGGGGGATTGGGGGTTGGGGGTTAGGAGCTGGTTGATCGGACCCAAGCCCCCAATCCCCAAAACAAAGAAACCCCTCGTCCACACGTCAAGGACAAGGGGGTTCCGCGACACCACCATGCTTGACTGATCAGCAAGACACTTCGGCCACACGTCAAACCAGTGGTTATGGTGCATTGGTGGAGCTGAGGGGACTCGAACCCCTTACCTCGACACTGCCAGTGTCGCGCTCTCCCAGCTGAGCTACAGCCCCAGGGCAAAGGGAGGAAGCATCCTCTCCGTTGCGCAGCGTTATTCTAGCAGAAAGTGGTCTCGTGTGCAAGGCATTCGCGTGAGGTCTCATTGGACGTTCGGCTGATTCATTGAAACCCTTGAGCGAATCAACTATAATTATGAAGCAAGGTGGCAAGCTTGGGAGGCTGACCGTCCAGACCTCGTCGCTTGTGAGCTGCGCACGGCTCGGATGGCCGGGGTGTGTCCCAAGAGACCTGCGCATCGTGCGAACGGGTAGGGGAGTTGTGGTGAAAGCTGCTATCGTACGACTGGTCCTGTTCCTCCTGCTTTTCTCCGCGGCCTTTGTTGCACCGCACGCTAGGGCGGATACAACCTCGCAGGTGGTCTTGGTACGCGTGAAGGGCGTCATCAATCCGGTGACGGCAGCGTACATCGTACGCGGCATCGACACGGCCGAGCAGACCAGCGCGCGCGCCGTAGTTATCCAGTTGGATACCCCGGGCGGGCTGATGGACTCCATGCGCGACATCATCCAGCGGATGCTGGCCTCTAAGGTCCCCGTGGTCGTATACGTGTCGCCGGCCGGCGCACGAGCGGCTTCAGCCGGAACATTCATCACCATGGCCGCCAACGTGGCCGCTATGGCGCCGAACACCAACATCGGAGCGGCCCACCCGGTGAGCGGAAATGGACAGGACATCTCCGACACCATGGGCGAGAAGATCACCAACGACGCCGTGGCCCAGATCCGCGGCCTGGCCGATGAGCGTGGTCGCAACGCCGACTGGGCCGAGAGCGCGGTCCGCGAGAGCAAGTCCCTCGGAGAGCGAGATGCCGTGCGCCAGAACGTGGTGGACCTGATGGCCGAGGACGTGCCATCACTGTTGCGCCAGATCGACGGGAGAGAGGTCAAGACGCCGGCTGGACCCGTGATTCTGCAAACCGCGGACGCCACGGTCGTGCCGGTAGACATGGACTTCATGGAGCGCTTTCTTCTGATGCTCAGTGATCCGAACATCGCCTACCTGCTGCTGAGCCTGGCGATGACGGCTCTCTTCTTGGAGTTCAGCAACCCGGGGGCGATCCTGCCAGGCGTGGTAGGAGCGATCGCCCTGCTGTTGGCACTGTTCTCTCTCGGGATGCTCCCGATAAACTACGCCGGGCTCGCTTTGATATTCCTGGGCTTCATTCTGTTTTTTGCTGAGGTGAAGGTGGTCAGCCATGGCATGCTAGCCCTGGGTGGCGTCATCTCCATGGGGCTTGGCTCGCTCATGCTCATCAACAGCAGTGCGCCCTACATGAGCATTTCGCGCCCGCTCATCGCGGGTGTAGTGCTCGCCGTGGCCCTGTTCTTCACCCTGGTCGTCGGCGCGGCGGTCAGAGCGCTGCGCAAGAAGCCCGCCAGCGGACAGGAGGGACTGATCGGACAGATTGGCGTCGCGCGGTCCCTGCTCAACCCCGAAGGCTATGTCTTCATCCAGGGTGCGCGCTGGGACGCTGTGGCGCTGGAGGGCGAGATCCAGACCGGCGAGGAGGTGATCGTCACGGGCGTGGAGGGGCTGCGTCTGTACGTCATGCGCTACCTGGAGGGGCGCCCGGGGCTCCGTCCGGGGCCCACCGTCACTGTGAGGGAGATCACGGATGGCGAAGGTATTCATCCCCCTCTGTTGACCACTGGCGACGAGATCGACCGGCAGAACGACCATCAAGAAGACTGAGAGGCAGGAAATGGTCTCTGTCAGTTTGGTCCGTGAATAACAGGAAAGGAGAAGCATAGAGACCATGGAAGGACTAATAGTAATCCTAGCCATCGTCATCCTATTCCTGCTGATCATCTTGACCTCGTCGATCAAGGTGGTCCAGGAGTACGAGCGCGGCGTGATCTTCCGCCTCGGTCGAGTGGTGGGGGCCCGTGGTCCGGGTCTGTTCCTGATCTACCCCATCATCGATCGTATGGTGAAGGTCGACTTGCGGACGGTAACCATGGAGGTACCGCCGCAGGAGGTCATCTCGCGCGACAACGTGACGATCAAAGTCAACGCCGTCGTGTACTTCCAGGTAGTCGACCCGCAGCGCGCCGTCATCAGCGTTCTGGACTACATCCGTGCAACCGCGCAGATCGCGCAGACCACGCTGCGAAGCGTCCTCGGTCAGTCGGACCTGGACGAGTTGCTGGCTCGCCGTGAGGAGATCAATCAGCGTCTGCAGAAGATCATCGACGAGCAGACGGAACCATGGGGCGTGAAGGTCAGCGTGGTGGAGATCAAGGACGTCGAGCTGCCGCAGAGCATGCAGCGCGCCATGGCGCGTCAGGCCGAGGCCGAGCGCGAGAAGCGGGCCAAGATCATCCACGCCGAGGGCGAGTACCAAGCGTCCACACAACTAGCCAACGCGGCCAACATCATCGCCGCCCAGCCGGCCACCCTGCAGTTAAGATATCTCCAAACTCTGACGGAGATCGCGGTCGAGAAGAACTCAACCATCGTCTTCCCAATGCCGATGGACATCATCAAGCCGTTCCTCGAAATGCTTCAGAAGAAGGAAGAGACCCAGATCGTCAAGCCAGAATAGCGCCGATCCACCTCGCCGCTTTCCTGGGAGCGCCCGCACCTGACGGGCGGGCGCTCCCAGGCATTTGTTCCAACGAGGAGACTCTTCGCTGCGGCTCAGAGTGACAGAAGAAATGCTGTGGCCGGGAACAACCTATCAGTTGCCTATCCGCTGTCTATCCGACGCCGCGCCCCTCACGCTCCCCTACGCCACCGGTGCCGTCGTCCCCTCGTGGGCCGCGGGCACGACCAGAACCGGCGTCTGTCCGTGCTCCAGGACACGCTCAGTGGTGCTGCCCAGTAGAATGCGGCGAGCGCCATGGCGTCCCACCCGGCCCATGACGATCAGCGTTGCGTGCCAGCGGACCGCTTCGGCCAGGATCTGATCGTAAGGGGCACCCTCGTGGAGCGCTTGCTCTGCGGTGAGCCCTGATTCGCGGGCCAGTCTGCTCAGTTCGTTCAGGTAGCGGCGGCCCGTCGTCTGTAGCTCAGTCTGCAACTCGCTTTTCCTGCGCTCTGTCAGGCGCGCTAGGGCGTCCAGAACCTGCGTGTCGACTACGTATAGTCCCTCCAACGCCGAGTGATGCTCTCGCGCGATGTCGATGGCCACCTGTGCAGCCTGCATGGACGGCTGTGAGCCATCGATGGGGACGAGTATGCGGTCGAAAACCGTGGTCATATCTCTCCCCTTTCCTGTCGTTTTCGCTTGACCATCTTCGACCGAAAGAACGCCTCTCGTTCCTTCTCTTCCAACGCCGCTTCGATGGTGGCGATCATGGTCTCGTACTTCGGGATGAAGATCGCGCTTAGCGCGTTCACGCGGCGCTGTGTCTTGCGGATCTCGCGAGCCAGCCGCCAGGCCGCAGTTTCGGTCTCCGCCGCCTGGGCGACGATCTGCAGGAGCGCCTCGAAAGCTCGAACAGCTCGATCCAGGCTCGCTCCCGTCTCGAGCGGACCATATTCTATGCGGGACTCGATGCGCGTGAGCTCGACGATCGGGATGACCACACCCATGACACTACGCTCCACGATACGCACGTCAGCTCCGCGGTCTGCCGCCAGCGCTGCCCATTCCACGCGCTCGCTGTGGACCATCATGCGCGCCACTGCCAGTACTCGATAAGCTTCGGCGAAAGCCGTGTCGAGTCGCCGGCGCACGTCTTGCGCATCCTCGATCAAACGGGTTGCCTCGCCAATCAAGACCTGCCGCTTGCGATCAAGAAGATCGTACCCCTCTCGTGCAAAGTCCAGCGATCTCCGCGCCTCCAGCAGGTTCATTCGTGTGGCCGGCACACGCTCACCGGGCATCTCGGTCACATCTCCTCTCTGACGGAGATGCGGTAGTAGCGATCCAGCTCATTCGGCGTAACCCGGTGCAGCTCGGAGCGCGGCAGAATCGACACGATCTCCCAGGCCAGATCTAGCGTCTGGTCGATCGATCGATCCTCGTCCGCGTTCTGCCTAACGAAGCGGGTTTCGAAAGCCTGGCCGAAACTCAGATAGTCCTCGTCCACCCCACTTAGCTCCTCCGCCCCGATGACCTCGGCCAGCGCCCGGACCTCCTTCACGTGGGCGTAGGCCGCGTAGAGCTGGCTGGCGATATGGGCGTGGTCTGCTCGGGTGCGACCGAGTCCGATACCGTCTTTCATTAGCCGTGAGAGCGAAGGGAGCACGCCGATGGGCGGATAGATGGCCTTGCGATGCAACTCGCGACTCAGGACGATCTGTCCCTCGGTGATATAGCCAGTCAGGTCCGGCACCGGATCGGTGATATCGTCGTTGGGCATGGTGAGGATGGGAATCTGCGTGATGGAGCCCGGCCGACCGTGAATGCGGCCACAGCGCTCGTAGATGGAGGCCAGGTCGCTATAGAGGTAGCCGGGATAGCCCTTCCGACCGGGCACCTCTTCTCGGGCGGCCGCTATCTCGCGCAACGCCTCCGCGTAATTGGTCATGTCGATCAGAATGACCAGGACGTGCCGACCAACGTCGAACGCCAGGTACTCCGCCATGGTCAGCGCAGAGCGGGGTGCGACGATCTGCTCGACGGGGGGATCATCGGCCAGATTGAGGAACAGCACGGCGTTATGCAGCGCTCCGCTAGATTCCAGGCTATCCTGGAAGAAGCTGGCCACGTCGTGGCCCACTCCCATGGCCACGAAGACTACGCAGAATCCCTCGGCTTCCTTCCCGATGCGAGCCTGGCGTGCCATCTGGGCAGCCAGCATGTTGTGGGGCAGTCCGCTGCCCGAGAAAATCGGCAGCTTCTGCCCGCGCACCAGCGTGTTCATGCCGTCGATGGTGGAAACGCCGGTCTGGAGGAAATCCCGAGGGTAGGCGCGCGCCGTCGGATTGATCGGGGCGCCGTTGATGTCCCTCCATTCCTCCGCTAGAGGCTCCGGCCCGCCATCGCGTGGACGCCCCAATGCGTCGAAGACCCTCCCCAGCACCTCGGTCGAGACCGGAACACGCAGAGGATCGCCGAGAAAGCGCACGCGGGTCCCGCGTGTCGTCAAGCCCGTGGTGCCCTGGAACACTTCGACTACCGCAGCTTTCTCGCTCACGCTCAGCACCCGGCCCAGCCGCTTCTCGCCCCCTGATCCCGTCACCTCCACCATCTCGTCGTAGCCGACGCCGGAGGCCCCCTCCACTACCAGGAGCGGTCCAGTCAGGCTGCTGACGCCAACGTACTCTTTGCCACCCTGCATGGGGATGATCTCCTCGTTGCCCAACTCGGCTGGTATACTAATGCTATGTGATCGGTGGACTGATGCATATCCGCCGGATCTGACCGATCAGTCCGATCGGACCGATCCGACCGATCCGCACGTCTTCGCCTCTCAGCTCACGAGTAACACAGCACTAACTGCGCACTCCAAGCCCCCTCTGATAGTCTTTGCTCAGCTCGTCCATCTGACTATCCAGAGATGCTCGAACGATCTCCAGCCGTTGTAGCTCGTCGTTGGGAACTTCGGTCTTCATGCGCATGAGATTGTCGATGACCCCGAGCCCCCGAATGCGTAGCACCGGACAGCCCAGCGCAATCAACTGCTTGGCCCGAGTATGAAGATGCTCGATGAGCGCTAGCATCGCGTACTGCTTTTCGATCGGACAGAAAGTGTCGACAGGGTCTATCGCGCTCTGCTGCAGGAAGCCCTCTTTCAGGATCCGCGCGGTGACCAGTATCAGCCGTTCTTCATCCGGCAGGGCATCCGGTCCGACCAGCTTGACGATCTGCTGCAGGCGATCCTCGTCCTGGAGCAAGCTGAGAGTCCAATCGCGCAGCTCGCTCCACTCCGGGTAGCCGCGCTCACGCCACCAGCCGACGACCGAATCGACGTACCCGCTGTAGCTCTCGAGCCAACTGATGGCCGGGAAGTGACGGGCCGACGCCAACCCTTTGTCCAGCGCCCAGAAGCAGCGCGTGAATCTCAGGCTGTTCTGCGTGACGGGCTCGGAGAAATCGCCGCCCGGCGGAGAGACGGCGCCCACAGCCGTGACCGATGCGGTGCCGCCGCTGAGCGGCTCCACGAAGCCGGCCCGCTCGTAGAACTCGGCTAGCCGCGAGGGAAGGTAGGCAGGAAAGCCCTCCTCGGCCGGCATTTCCTCCAGGCGACCGGCGATCTCCCTCAGCGCCTCGGCCCAGCGTGACGTGGAGTCTGCCATCAAGGCCACGTGGTATCCCATGTCGCGAAAGTACTCGGCCACAGTCATGCCGGTGTAAATGCTGGCCTCCCGCGCGGCGACCGGCATGTTCGATGTGTTGGCGATCAGAATAGTCCTCTCCAGCAGGGGTCGCCCTGTGTGTGGGTCGAGTAACTCCGGAAACTCGACCAGCACCTCGGTCATCTCGTTTCCGCGCTCGCCGCAGCCGACGTAGACGATGATCTGGGCGTCCGCCCAGCGGGCCAGTTGGTGCTGGAGAACGGTCTTGCCGGTCCCGAATCCGCCGGGGATCACTGCTGTACCGCCTTTGGCGAGTGGGAACAGCATGTCAAGAATGCGCTGACCACTGACGAGCAGGACCGACGGCCGGGAACGATTGCGATACGGACGGGGACGGCGGACGGGCCAGTTCTGGGCCAGTCTGAGTTGCTGTTCTTGACCGTCGCGAGACGTGACGGCGATGACCTCCTCTACCGTGTATTCTCCCTCGGACACGATCTGGCGGACGACGCCGCCAGCATCCGGTGGCACCAGCACGCGATGCTCGATCAAAGGCGTCTCCTGTACTGTCCCCAGCACAGCTCCGCCCGACAGCTCTTGATCCCGCCGGGCCACGGGACGAAACGGCCACTTCCGGCGTGGATCGAGCGACGGGGCGTGGACGCCCCTCTTGATGAAGGCGCCCGCGGCCTCGCGTAGGACGGTCAGCGGCCGGCCCATGCCATCGAAGATCCCTCCGACCAGCCCCGGTCCCAACGCGGCCGAAAGAGGCCGCCCCGTGGCGTAAACGGGCAGGCCCGGCCGCAGACCGCTGGTCGGCTCGTAGACCTGAATGGAGGCCTCGTCTCCCTGCACACGAATGACCTCACCGGGCAAACGTTCCTCGCCGACTCCCACCAACTCGAGCATCCCAACCAGTGCGGCCCCTCGCATGCGAACTACCGGGCCATCTATGGCAACTACTATACCGGCCTGCTTTTCCATCGTTCGTTCCCGCTCCGACTGGAGGTTGGGGTTGGGGACAAAAGGGGGAAAGGGGGGTACGTTTCTCCCCTTTTGCCTTTTTCACCTTGTGCCCTTGTCATCCGACTCGTCCGATAGCGCGCGCCACACAAGGGGGCGTAGAGTGGGCATCTGCCTTTTCAGTCGGGACTCCCAGGAGTTATCGAAGCTGACGCGCTCATCGCGTGTGGCGACGATGGCGCCGCCCAGGATCTCCGCGGGCTCCTGCGCGGACGCTAGATCGCTGCTCAAGCCCTGCTGGAGCAACGAGCGCGCCACCTCGCTCAGTAGCTCTTGCGTCAAGATCGCCTTGTCGGCAGGCGCCACGCGCACGAGTAACGGTCCTCCACCCAGAGAGCGGGCTCCTTCTTCGATCAGCTTTGCCAGCGTCGCTCGGCGCTGGTCAGCCGTCAGTGCCCTGGACAGCCCTTGCCGGGCCTCCGTGAAGACGCGCTGTATGAGATGCTCGCGACGGGCCTGCCGTCGATGTTCGGCGGCTAGCTGGGCGGCTGAACGCGCCCGGCGATAGATCTGCTCGACTTGTCTCTCCGTGATGGACAGAAGACGCTGACGTTCCTCCTCGGCCCTTGCGCGCGCATCCTCGACTATTGAGCCGGCAGCAGATTGGCCGCGGCCCAGGATGTGCGATGCCTCCTCGCGCGCTTCGCGCTCCACCTCAGCCAGGAGAGGCTCTAGTTGTTGGTCCATCTTTGACTTTTCCCGTATAGGTTAAGTATGCTTGATCTCCATCACAAGGGTATCCCCATGGCCCGCTTCAGAGCATCCGCTAGCTTGCCGAGCTCGGGCACCGAGCCTGGGTCTGGTACCTCCAGAACGAGAGGGGCGCTGGGATCCGCAAGCAACTCGGCGATCTGGGATCGCAGTAGGTCGGCCACCTCTTCGGTCACCAGTATCAGACCGACATCACCGGCCCACCGTAGCTCCTCGAGATGGGCCGCGGCGTCCGCGGGATCGATGGTGGCGTGACCCTCTATCCCGACCAGCGAAAAACCAAGGACAGCGTCGGCGTTGCCAAGCACATATATGCGTGCCATCGCCTTCTCACCTATATCCGGCCCAGGATGATAATGGAGACGATCAGACCATAGATCGCGATACCCTCGGCCAGCCCAACGTAGACGAGGGATCGACCGAAGAGCTCAGGACGCTCGGCCACCGAGCCGAGCGCGGCCGAGCCCGTGGCGGCCACCGCGATACCCGCGCCGATGGTCGCTAGCCCGGTGGAAAGACCTGCCCCGAGATAGGCCCAGTCGGACGCGCTCGAGGGGGCCTGACTCAGCGACGCAGCCTGCGCTCCGGTCGGGAAGAGACCACCCAGCGCCAGAACGGCCACGACGACCAGCGCGGCCAACCCGACGCCATCGACGGTCAACAGGGCGTACAGCACCGGCCGCAGGGTCGTTGGGCCGCTGGATCGTCTGGACGCTCGCCAGCCGACCGCGAAGGCCACGAGCGCCGCAACACCCACTAGGATGAGCTCGACAGGCATCTCTGTCCTCCTAACTGGTGGATCCACCAAGTCCCTTACGTTTTCGTAGCGGCGGACGGCTCTGTCCGCCGGGGGGTGGGGTAGGGCGCGCCCCTCAGGAGTGGGCAGGTATTGGGTTTAGCTTGTTCCCTCGCCCTCCGCAGAGGGAGAGGGTTAGGGTGAGGGTAGCCAGGGCGAACCCTCACCCTAACCCTCTCCCTTGTGCGCAAGGGAGAGGGGACCGGCACGACTTCACCCCAGCCAAAGCAAGACGAATCCTGCCCACTCCTGAGGGGCGCGCCCCCGCCCTACCCCCCGGCGGACACGGCGGTCCGCCACTACGGATGTCGATTAGACTTGGCGGATGCACCACTAACTGAGACCCGATCTTGAGGTACGAGCACACCATCTGGGAACGCATCTGTGCTTCCCGCCCCAGTCCGACGCCCCCAGACCTCTCTTTCACGGCTTACCGTCGTGCAAAAAGCCCGGTAGAACTAGTGGACGGTATGGAACGCCGTCCCCCCGAAAGAACTTGCCGAAGAACTCGTAGTACTCGAGCCTCAAGGCCTGGATCCCGACGATTAGACCTTCCAGACCGATGATCAGGGCATTGCCCAGGATCAGAACTACAGGTCGCCCCAGCGGCACCTGCGCCAGCATGGCTGCGAGAGTGAAGACGGTCAATCCGAGCCCGACGTGGGTAATCGCGAAGGCGCCCACGCGGACAAATGAGAGGGTGTTGCTCAGATAGCGAATGGCGGCATCGAAGACCTCTACTCCTGACTGAAGGAAGTACACCGGCCCTTCTGCCGGAGAGAGGGATTTTCCGCCGAGCAAGTTATCCAGGGGTTCTTTCAGAAACATGAGAAGCAGCGGGATGATCAGCAGGACCACACCGATGGTCACCCCAGCGACGTGCCCGAGCCCAACGGAGATCGCCAGTCCGACGGCAATCCAGTAGAAGCCTAGACCGGCCAGACCATACGGTGCGAAGAGCACGGAGCGCAGGTTGTGCCGCAGACCGGCATTGATAATATTGAGCAGGAACCCCACACTCATCACGACCACGCCATAGCCTACCGCGATGCCGAGAAGGAGCGAAATATGCTCCAGCGGGCGGACTACCAGGGCCGGGATCAGATCCTCGGAGCCGAAAACGCTGCCATAGATCAGCCCGAACACCATGGCGGATATTCCACAGCCGACCAGAATCGGGCCCAGGGCACGCCAGGCGTGCAGGGCGCTCCAACGACCGGCGATCAGTCCCAGCAAGGCCAGGATGGCGCCCTGTCCCAGATCGCCGAACATGGCCCCGAACATCAGCAGGAACAGGGCGGCTGCGATCGGGGTCGGATCTACCTCCCAATAGGTGGGAAGTCCGTACGTACTGGTCAGAGGCTCGAATTGATGCAACCAGGCCGGATTCGATAGCTTGGTCGGAGCCAGGGGAGCTATTTCGCTCGCCCTCAGGGTCGGAACTCCCTCAGCGTACCAGGCAAGAGTGGCGACGCGACCATGCACGTCGGACAGAAGGCGATCGGCCTGCGCTTCCGGCACCCAGCCCACGATTGCGCGAGCTCGCTCGGTCGAGAGACAGTCTCGCAGGGCGGTGACCGCCCTGCGATTGGTTTCGATGGACGATGCCAGCCGGAGGAGTTCTGCATGTCGCTCTTTCGCGAGATCGGTCAACTTCTTGCCAATCGATTCCCTCTCAGCGAGCAGCAGCCTCTGCCGCTCATGAAGTTGCTGGAGCGCCGCGGACGGTAGTCCCGAGACGTCGTTGGGGATCTCCGTGCGCTCGAGGAAGGCGCCGCGCAAAGCGGCGTCCACCGCTTGCTGGCGGGTCCGCGGGGCGAAGACGATCACACGCCAGCGCCGCTCGCTTCTCCCCAGCCTTAGGAGGAGATGGGGCACTTCGCTCAGGCTTTGCTCCAGGCGCGAGAGATTCTCGACGGGAAGGAGTCCCGCCGTGACGTACAGAAATCGCAGCGTGCGCAACTCTGCCAGATCGATATCCAGCGGCTCCAGCAACTCCAGTTGCAGGACGACTACCTCCAGCCGTTCCAGTTGGTCGGCAATGGCGGAGCGTTCGTCCAGCAAACGCTGGACCTCCCCGTCTAGCTCGCTCAGATCTGCCTCGACTTGAGCTACCATCTGTTGGGGTGCCAATGTGGCTGGTCTTAGCAGATCAGGAGAGATCGTAAGACCCAGGGTTCCGACCACACGCCTCATCTGATCGCTCAGACGCTCGTACTCTGCCACGAGGCGGTCGACATCAGGGCGGCGGATGCCGTCTGGCCAGCCTTTCAGGCTTGGCGCGTCGATTACCTGGAGTGCTCCCAGCTCGCCCAGGCGGCCCAGGGTGGGCAGCAACTCATCGTCGAGAACCAGCAGGCTAACGCGTTGCATGGGAGCCGGCCGCCACAAGGTGCTAGCCTCCCAGGGTGAAGAGAAGCGGCTCGATCTCCTCGGCCGGCTTCTGGTACTGCTTCGCCTCCAGAATCGTCTTCAGGTCGCGCACTTCGATCTCCTTCAGCCAGACATAGGCTACTTGCAGAGAGATGCGAAACGGATATCCCAGCAGCTCCGACCTCGCCGCGCGACGCAGCCCGCGCCCCAGGGCCACGCCGACTCGCCACAGCTCGTCCGTCCCCCGGGTGACGCTGGTCAAGAGATGCTGGTAGAGCGCCGGCAGAACCTCCACGATCTCCGCCAGGCTGCTGGCTGTGGCCATGTGACGCAATGTCTGGCTATCGATCAATCGCCCATGGGGCAGCGTGTAGTTGAAAAGCTCCTCTGGAGACAGTTGGTAGAGAAGCCTGAAACGGATCACCCATTCGATATTCACGAGATCGTACCAGAGGCCCAGCAGGCGCAGGGCGGAGGAGCGATCCTGAGCCATCAGACGCTCGGCCAGATCCCAGAGGCGTCCGTAATAGTCCAGTTGCAGCGACATCTCCAGTGGGAACAACGACCGTTCCTGGCGATACCGATCCAGGGCGTGATGAAGCGCTGGCCCATATGGGGTGCGCTCAACCAGACGCGCGACTTCGAACACGTCCGTTGCCCGCAGTAGCGCCTCGCGCGGCAATGTGGCCATGTCGCCCAGGTCTACCCACAGGTTTGCCACCTCGTCGGTGTTCCTCCCCCGTACCAGAGCACGCAGCACCGCCAGCAGGTTGAGCAGCTCGACCCTCCTGGCGAGTCCGACGATCAGGGCTCGGGACGGTCCAGTCAGGCTGTCGCGTATGCGCTCATAGGCATCCACGGTCGATGTGTCGAGAGCGCGCTCGGCCCCGGGTAGTGTCTCGAACTCCGGTCCCTCAAGCCACGGTCCGTAGGTCGTGCCGCGCAAGATCCGCACTGTTCCGACCAGGTCGTCCGCATTGGCCAGCCCCTTGATCTGCGCATCATCCAGCAAATTGCCGAGTAGCGCGCGGGTCAAGGCCTGGGACCTGGAATACACGAACACGCCAACGCTCATATCAGGCTCTGATCCGACGATCCGGTGATCTGGTTGATCACAAGCGCGATGGCGCGAGACATGTTCTTCGAGGCGCGCTTCTCCATGTGATCGGCTTGCTTATCCGCGACGGCTAGCATCTGCTTCGTCTCGTGCTCGGCGTCGGCCTCGGCAGCGCGCAGCCGCTCGTCGGCCGTGCGGTGTGCTTCCTCCATTGCCGTGGCCTGTATGGCCTCGGCCTGGCGTTGAGCGGATCGAACCATCTCCGCCGCTTCTTGCTCGGCGGCGACGACAATCCGGCGCGCGGCTGCTTCTGCACTCAGTACTTGACGCAAGGCCGTGCTGATGGATGACTCGGAGGAGTGACTGGACTGCAACTTTACGCCCCTCTGACCAAGCCTACCGATGAATGTCTCCCCTAGTTTCAGTATAGTCCTATGTAGCCTTTCGTGCAGGTGCCATGATGGCTGCGGCGGGGGGCAAGGGGTGGCGGCAGGGGAGCGATCATTCTTCAGACCGCGGCGGTCTCCGAGACCACCGCGGCCTCGCGCACGCGACCACGCCGTCGAGGTCTCGATGGGTAGATCAGGGCATTGACTACCCAGGCGGTTGGGCCAGACGCAGGGTGACTTCACCGGCTCTGGCTTTGGTGATCTGTCCGTTGGATTGTCTAATGTAGAGCGTCCCGCTGGAGTCGACGTCTTCGGCCCAACCCTCGGTGACGGAATCGCCGCTGGTCAGCCGCACCCATTTCCCCAGCGTTTCGAGGCGATCTCTCCACTCCTGCCACACGGGCGCACCGCCGCGGCTAGCGAGGCAATAGTGCTCCAGCGCCTCCAGATAGGCCCGCAGTAAGGTCACCCGGCCGATGGGATGTCCCACCTCGTTGGACAGACTGGTGGCCGTAGGAGGAATGTCAGCGTGCTCATGGGGGTTGAAGTTGACGTTGAGGCCGGTGCCCAGGACGGCGAAGAGGAGCTGTCCACGCTCGATCTCGCTTTCCACGAGGATGCCGCCTACTTTCTTGCCGTCGATCTCCACGTCGTTGGGCCACTTGATGGATGCCCTGAGTGGGGTGGCACTCTCGATGGCTCTTGTAGTGGCCAGGGCGGCGGCCATGATGAGGCTGTTCACCTCGGCCAGGGCAGGGCGCAGCACGATCGAAACTAGCAGGCTAGAGCCGGGGGGAGCAACCCAGGTCCGCCCCATCCGACCGCGCCCCGCGTCCTGGTGGTTGGCGAGGATGGTGGCTCCCTCCGGGATGCCGGCGCGCGCAAGCTCTCGGGCCACCTCGTTGGTGGACGTCACGCTGTCGAAGTAGCGCAGGTCGCGCCCGATGAAAAGGGTCTTCAGGCTGGACGAAATGGTGGTCGAGAATAGATTGTCGTTAGTCATGGATCATGGCCTCCGTCAGCTAATGGTATCACAAACGACGGCCTGGTGTGAGCACGACGCCGTGCGATCAAGGCTGCCCGGAGCATGCGTGCTGGATGGCTCTCACAGCCCCCGGAGCGATTGCCCTCCCGAGGATAACCGCGCCGAGCTGGGGCTCGGCGCTCCCGGGACCACACCTGGGACCGCCGAGCCCCAGCTCGGCGTGAGCTCTATCGCACGCTTGCGCGAAACCTCAGTGGCCGGCTACTAGGCAAGAGGCAAGCTGAAGTAGAACGTGCTGCCCTTGCCCTCCTCGCTCTCGAACCACATCCGACCGCCATGACGAGCGATGATCTCCTTGGAGATAAACAGTCCAACTCCCATTCCACCATAGTCATAGGGCGTGCCAGTATGGGCTCGGTAGAACCGTTCGAAGATGCGATTCTGCTTGTCTTCGAGAATACCCACGCCGTGATCCCGCACGCTTGCCACCGCCTCCCCGTCCACAGCACGTACCGTCGTTTCGATCTCTCCGCCCTGCGGGGAATACCTGACGGCATTGTCCAGGAGAGTGCTCAGGACCTCCTCCAGGCGCCCTCGATCGCCATTGACGAGCACATGGTCAGGTGATTGGAAGAGGAACTTGTGCTTCTCTGTGGTCAACCGCATGCGTGATACGGTCTCAGCCATGAGCTCGGACAGGTCGAACTGGGCGAGATGAAGATCGAGACGCCCGGTCTGGAGCCTCGTCATGTCAAGCAGTTCGTTGACAAGCCTGCTGATTCTGTCACTCTGGCGATTGATGGCCTCCAAAGCCTTGAGATCTGAGGGACTAATCCCCTCGTGCTTCCGTTGCAGCAACAATTGGGCGTAGCCTTTGACGCCGGTGACTGGCGTTTTGAGCTCATGAGCAGCCACGAGCATGAATTGGTCCTTGAGTCGGTCGAGTTCGGTCAGGTCGGTGATATCTCTGGTCACCGCGACCGCGCCGATGGTCTTGCCCTTTTCGTCTCTGATGGGCGCGGCGCTGCTCCGGATGTAGATATCCCTTTTGGCTCGCGGGCTGTAGAGTATCGCGTCCTCTTGCACAATGGTCTCATCCCTCAGCGCACGAAGGAGTGCCGTCTGCTCGGGCTCGACGGGTGTTCCATCCGTGTGCCGCAACCGAGTTCGTGCGAGCAACTCCGTCAAGCCAGGCGCGACATCTTCAGCACTGGTCACACCAAGCAGCCGCCGGCCGGCCTCATTGACCAGGATGAGGCGGCCCTGGGTGTCGCCGACCAGAACGCTATCGACCATGTTGTCGAGGATGGTCTGAAGCTCGGCGGCTCGTCTTTGAGCATCCTCCCGCAGCCTTTCTAACTCCAAAGTTTTGTCCCGCTCACGCCGGTACAGGTCCACGTACTCCGAGAGCATTCCGAATAGCATCGTTGTGAAGCTACTTACTATGAAAACAAACGCCAAGTACCATACAGATCCGAGACGTCCTCCTGCTATGACCGACGCCGCAAGGGTAAAGACGAGCAGCACCTCAGCCAGGGAAAGATAACCGAGCAGCAAAAGGCCGGTTTGGCGGTAGCGGTAGGCTGAAAGCACAGCGCCTACTCCGTACCCGACCGCGATAGCAGAGTACCAGCCATTGAGAAGGGGGGTGAACTTCCCGTCAACGATGAGGAGAGGAAGGTATTGCTCGAAGACCACCGACAGGCTTACCAGTGCGATGATGGCTGTCAGTGTGCCGAGGACTAGCCAGAATACCCAGCGCACACCCGACATGCCCTGTTGCGGCCAACGTGCCACCACCGCTACCAAGAGCAGGATGGACAGCATGCCCAGCCCAATTGCCGCGAGCCACAGAGAGGTATTGGGGGACTGAGCGATCAACCCCTGCCCGCCAGGCAACAGGCCGGGAAAAGAGAGTAAATGCGACAAGAACCATATGGCAATCGCGCAGAAGCCCAATCCTATCCAGAAGGGCAGGGGTTGTCGTAGCACCCGATAGCGCCCAAAGGCGAGGAACGCCACGCTGAGGGCTGTCACAACGATGACGCTGTCCATCGTCGGCGCATACCAAGGCAAGACGACGACGGGGGCCGAGCCCCAAACCAACGCCGCGATCACCAGGAGCGCCGCTGAGCCGATGGCAGTACCTATGATCACGCCTAGCAACGGGGGACTGGATTGTGGCATTTGACTGCCTCTATATCTGCTTGAAAGCGATCGCATACCATAAGTATATCGCCGCAAGCGCCGCTCTACCATGAGCCTAGAGGATGTCTGAGAAGCTAGGCTCGGTCCGTATAGAGCAGGCGCCAAGCCCCGCCCCAGGGCACATTGCATGTGCCCTGGGGCGGGGCGCGATGTAGGGGCACATTGCATGTGCCCTGGGGGCGGCGGACGGGGGACATCGACACCGCTAAGGCTTCTCAAACGCTCTCTACACCCGGGCCGCGGGGCTTCCTCAATCTGCCGAGCAGAGGGGCAGCGGGAGTCCATTAGCGAGGATAGATGTTGAGCAGTCCTGAGGGAGAGCTGTCGCCTCGCCGTTGAGGCGACTGGCCAGCATGGCCGGCGCTTGCCCCTGAAAGGTGGTCAGATGGCCAGCTTCAGCTTCGGGTGGCTGACGATTTTCTGCGGTGTGCTGGACGATTCGTCCGATAGCTTGAACTTGCCGACCAGGGTTTGCTGATCGAGAGCCAGTTGGGCTAGCTCTTCGGTTGCCCGCGCGCTCTGGCGCGCGCCCTCACCGGTCTGTCGGATGACGACGGTGATGTTCTCTACGCTGGCATTGATCTGCTCGGTGGCCGTGCTCTGCTCCTCGGCGGCCGAGGCGATCAGCGTCACCATGCCGCCGACGCGCTCGGCGACCTGGACTATCTCTTGCAGCGCGGACTCCGCCCGATTGGCCATTTTTACGCCCTCGGCCGTGAGCGAGCGTCCTCCCTCCATGGACTGGACAGCTTGCTTGGTCTCCTTCTGAATACTGGTGATCATCTTGGTGATCTCCTTGGTCGCCGTCGTCGTCCGCTCGGCAAGCTTGCGGACCTCATCGGCGACCACCGCGAACCCGCGTCCCTGCTCCCCGGCTCGGGCGGCCTCGATGGCCGCATTCAATGCCAGCAGGTTGGTTTGGTCGGCGATGTCGTCGATCACCTCGATGATATCTCCGATCTGGGATGACGACGTGCCGAGGGCCGCCACCTTCCCGGCCGTGTCCTCCACCGTGAGCGCTATGCGTTTGATCCCCTCGATAGTCTGACCGACTATGTCGGCGCCGCTGTTGGCGGTGTCCTCGGCGTGCTTGGCGGCAGCGGCCGCTTCTTGCGCGTTTTTGGCCACCTCCAGAACGGAGGCGCTCATCTCATGCATGGCCGAGGCGATCTGCTGGCTCTGCAGGAGTTGCGCGTCGACGCCCGACGAGAGTTGCTCGCTGGTCGCGGAAAGCTCTTCGGAGGCGGAGGCCACGCGATCACCGGAATTCGCGATTTGCTCGATCGTATCGTGCAGGCTATCGGCAAGATGATTGAACGCGCTGGCCAACTTGCCTAGCTCGTCCCGAGAAGCAACGTCGATTCGCCGGGTGAGATCGCCCTGGGCGATCTCGCTGGCCACCGCCACGACCCGGCCGATACCGCGTGCGATGTTTCGAGAGAGGAAGACACTGAAGAATAACGCAATGAGCACGCCGAAGGCCATAGCAGAGACAAGCACTGTCGTGTTGAGAGATAAGCGATCCTGAGTCTGTCTGCCAGTCTCCTGGGTTCTCGTGTAGTTGATCTCAACCAGCTTGCGCAGAAGAGTTCCGGCTCTCTGACTAGATATGCTGCCCGTGGTCGAGGCATACGAGCTGGCCATCATGCTGCTGCCCGAAGTCCGCTTATTGAGCAGATCCACGATGGCCTGGTTGTCACCAATCCAGTCAGACCAGGCGGTGCTGAACTGCGTCCAGATCTCCTGCTCTTCCGCGGAGCGAGGCAACGCCTCGTACGCCTTCCGGGCTGCGTCGGCTCTACTAAGAGCTTTCGTCCTATCGGCGTTATAAGAATTCAGGGTCGCGGTCACGTAGGAGTTGATGTCTCCGGCCTCAAGGAAATCCACGCTGACCATCGAGCTATCTACCGATAGCATAGCGTTCTGGATCAACTGGACATCTTCCATCGCCGAGGTGAGGTCGCCCAGGATCTGCAAAGTGGGCAGCCGTATGTTCGCCACCTCGTCGAAGTCGGCCTTGGCGGCGTTGAGACCGTTCCATCCCACGAGGCCGATGAAGCCCGCGACAATGGCAACCGCTATGAAGGCGCCGGTGAGTTTGGCCCTCAGTGACAGGCGACCTATCATAGTCCAGCGACTCAACATGGTCAGACGACTCCACATACTTCTTTTCCTCCTTACGTACTGTGATATCGTACATCCAAGCCTGCTAACCCAGGGATGGCTGCCACACGTATATGATAGATCGGCACGCGTCGTCGAGTTCTTAATACCTTTGGAGCACTCGATTGGCATGCTTGTCGGACGCTTGTGTACGAATTGGTCAAATGCGTTCGGACATTCCGAGTGTCTGGTTTCTGGGGGTGCGGGAGAGCGGAATCAAGCCAGGCAGCTCTCACTGCCGCATCAAGTATGCTTGGTATGTGCATGCCCAGGCGAGTTCCGTCGATCCCTCTATCGCTAGATTGGAAGCCTGAGTCAGCGAGTACCGTGGTACCAGTGAGGAAGGGTATGGGATGATTGGTGGCCTGTTCTAGACGTCTGCGGTCAACTAGGAGGCAAGAGGCAAGCTGAAGTAGAACGTGCTGCCCTTGCCTTCCTCGCTCTCGAACCACATCCTACCGCCATGGCGAGCGATGATCTCCCTGGAGATGAACAGTGCAACCCCCATCCCGCCATAGTCATAGGGCGTGCCCGTATGCGCACGGTAGAACCGTTCGAAGATGCGGCTCTGCTTGTCTTCGGGAATGCCCACGCCGTAATCCCGCACGCTTACCACTGCCTGCCCCTCCACAGTGCATACCGTCGTTTCGATCTCTCCGCCGTGCGGGGAATATCTGACAGCGTTGTCCAGGAGGGCACTGAGGACCTCCTCCAGGCGCCCGCGATCGCCATCGACAAGCACCGGGTCAGGTGATTGGAAGAGAAGCGCGTGTTGCTCTGTGGCTAGCCTCATGCGTGCTACGGTTGAGGCCGCGAGCTCGGACAGGTCAAGCTGGGCGAGATGAAGATCGAGACTTCCGGTCTGGAGCCTCGTCATATCGAGCAGCTCGTTGACAAGCCTGCTGATTCTATCACTCTGGCGGTTGATGGCCTCCAGAGCCTTGAGACCGAAGGGACTGACCCCCTCGTGCTCCCGTTGCAGCAACAACTGGGCGTAGCCTTTGACGCCGGTAACGGGCGTCTTGAGCTCGTGGGCAGCCACAAGCATGAATTGGTCCTTGAGCCGGTCGAGCTCTGTCAGGTCGGTGATATCTCTGGTCACCGCGACCGCGCCTATGGTCCTACCCTTCTCATCTCTGATGGGCGCGGCGCTGCTCCGGATGTAGATATCCCGTTTGGCTCGCGGGTTGAAAAGTATAGCGTCCTCCTGCATGATGGTCTCGCCCCTCAGCGCAAGAAGGAGCGCCGTCTCGTCGGGCTGGATGGGTGTTCCATCCATACGCCGCAGCCGAGCCCGCACGAGCAACTCCGCGAAGCGTTGCGTGACATCGTCGGCACTGGTCGCACCCAGCAGCCGCCGTCCGGCCTCATTGACCAGGATGAGATGCCCCTGGACATCGCAGACGAAAACGCCGTCGACCATGTTGTCGAGGATGGTCTGAAGCTCGGCGGCTCGTCTTTGAGCATCCTCCCGCAACCTTTCGAGCTCGACAGTCTTGCCCTCTAGCTCGCCAGTCTTGTTCTCCAACTCGACGGTCTTGTTCTCCAGCTCGACGGTCTTGTTCTCCAGCTCGACAGTCTTGTTCTCCAACTCGACAGTCTTGTCCCGCTCACGCCGGTACAGTTCCACGTACTCCGAGAGTAGTCCGAACAGCATCGTCGTGAATGCGCTGACTCCGAATACGAACGCCAAGTACCATAGCACAGCGTAGCGCCTTCCTGGGATAGCTATCGCCATGTGGGCGGAGGCCTGCAGCACCTCAAGCAGAGGTAGATAACCGAGGAGATAGACGCCAGTCTGGCGATAGCGGTGGGTTGAGAATACGGCGTCAATGACAAACAGAACTGCAATAGCAGAGTACCAGCCGTATAAGGCAGGGGTAAACTCTCCGTCAAGAGTGACGAGGACAGGCAGGTATTCCTCGAAGGCTATCGATAGGCTGACTATTGCGACGACGGCCGCCAGTGTGGCGAGAATTAACCAGAATGCCCAGCGTTCCCCCGGCATTCCTTGTTGCGGCCAGCGTGCCACCACTGCTATTAAGAGCGAGATGGACAGTATGCTATACCCGATTGCCGAGATCCAGGTGGAGGTATTGGGGAGCTGAGCGATCACTCCCCCCCCGGTAGGCAAGAGGCCGGGAAAGGAGAGTGTATACGCCAAACCCGTTACGGAGACCGAGCTGAAGCCCAATCCTATCCAGAACGGCAGTGGTTGTCGCAGGACCCGATAGCGTCCAAAGGCGAGGAAGGCCGCACTGAGGGCCACCACGATGTTGAAGAGGTTCATCATCGGCGCATACCACGGCAAGACCGCGACCCGCTCCGAGCCCCATATCAACATCACAGCCGCTTCGAGAACCGCCGAGCCGATGGCAGTACCAATGATCACGAGAAAGAGAGGGCTCTTGGATTGCGGCATTTGAATGCCTCTATGTATGCTTCAACGCGATTGCATACCATAAGTATATCGCCACAAATGCCACTCCACCATGAGCCTGGACCTGGGCCGCTGAGCTTTCACGTTCTACCTACAGCACTCCCTACGCCGCTGGCAGCGTGCAGTAGAAAGTGCTGCCCTTACCAACCTCGCTCTCCGCCCAGATTCGTCCGCCGTGGGCCTCGACCAGCATCTTCGTGATGTACAGCCCTAGGCCCAGACCCCGGGCCGCTGGGCATACCTTTGGCTGGTAGAAGCGTTCGAGAATATGGGGCAGGTCCTCGGAGCCTATCCCTACTCCCCTGTCGGTCACCGAGATCAGCACTTCCTTATCGCTCAGTTTGGCATTAATCAGCACGTCGGTTTCGGCGGCCGAGTACTTCAAGGCATTGCTGATCAGATTTGTCAGAACCCGCTCTATTCGGTCGGGGTCAACGTACACCTTCGGCAGGTCTGCTGGTATCTGAAGCCTGACTCGCCCAATATCCATCGATACCTTTGCTCGTTCCAACAGATCGACCACCAACGAACGCACATCCACGGCCCGCTTCTCGATCCGCAGTTGCCCGGACTCCAGCCGTATCGAGTCCACCAGGTCTTGAATCATCAGGTCGATCCGTCTTGCGCTGGTGACGATAGCCTGGGCGCTCTTGCGCATGAGATCGGTCCTGTCACCCAGGCGCTGTATCATCTGCGCCTGACCGAGAATAATCCCAAGTGGGTTCCTGATGTCGTGAGACAACGCGCGAAGGAAATCCTCGCGTTGTTCTTCGATCCGCCTGCGCGCGGTGATGTCACGCGTGATGATGACGGCCAGGATCTGGTTGCCGCGCTCGTCGCGCACTGGCTGTCCACTGAAGCTGTAAAACCATTCCTGCCCCGTATCTTTGCGCCGGCCGCGCAACTCCCAGTCGGAGAACGACTCGCCCCGAAACACTCTCGCTATTGGCCACTCGTCAAACGGGACGAGCCGTCCATCAGGGTAGGCAATCTCGTAGACCTCGCCGAAATAGGATCGGGTCCGTTTCATGTCCTCGGCGCTTTTGAATCCGCTTACCCTGGCCTCGGCCTCGTTAACGAGTATGAAGTTGCCGTCCATGTCGGAGATCACAACCCCATCGTTCATCGCCTGGAAGACCGCTTCGAGTTGGGCGCGGTTACGTTCCGCCTCGGTCACTGCCTCCCGTAACCTGCCGGCCATCAGATCCCCTAGCTTACGCTCAGTGAGCGCCATGCTGAGCCCGCCGACGTATCTCCTTCCGGCAGCGTCATGGAACGGAAACCTGGAGCTCCACCAGTAGCAGCGGACTCCGTCGGAATCAAGAGTTGCCTCGACAGCTTCCACAGCTTGGCCGCTCGTCAGTACCGCGAGGTCGTACTTTTGCTGCTCCTCCGCAATCTCCGGCGGCCGGAGCTCGAAGTCCGTCTTCCCTCGCCAGTCCTCCAGCCGGACCCCGTGATGCTCTTCAAATGTCCTGCTGAGATAGACGTACCGGCCAACCTCGTCCTTGGCCCAGGCGACGGCCGGGCTGTTGTACATGAAGGCCTCTAGCCTCTTCTCGTTCTCCCGTAGCACATCGTTTTGTGCTCGCAGTTGCTCATTCTGCTCAGCGAGCTGTCGCAGTTGAGCCTCAGTAGATCGCCTCAGCCTGGACATTCGATTGCCTCTGTGCCCGCTTGAACGCGGTTGCATACCATAAGTATACCGCCGCCACCGCTACTTCATCATGGACCAGGGGCTAAGCACCTTGCTCAGGTAGTCCAACGCGTGATTGCCTGAAGCCCGTAGACTCACTGCACCAGGCTGGCGCTCACAACCCGGCGATGGCTGTAGTTGCGCGTGGCGCGATTGAAGGTCCCTTCACAGGTGACGACGGTGATGGTGGGCTCGTCGCTGCTGGCGAAGATCTCATCTGCAGGAGCGTCGTCGGCCCGGTAGAGGTTGGTGCTGGTGACAGCGAAGGTCAGCACATTGCCGTCGCTTGCCACAACTTCGATGCGATCGCCTGGACGGAGCTCACGCAGTCGCCAGAAGACGGCGCCTCTGGTTCCCCAGTCCAGATGACCTCCGAATAGGGCGTTGCCCGGCTGGCCGGGGATGACTCCGTCGCCATACCAGGCGATCTCATCCGGACCCTTGGGAGCGTCCATTTCCCCGTTCTCCAAGACACCAACCACCACAATGGGCGCATTGACGCCGATCTTGGGGATGATCATGCGCGTGGGAGCGCCGTCAGCCTGCGAGCCACCAGGCGTGGCTCCGGTGTGGGGAGATACACTGCTGAGACCCTGAAGGAGTGGCGCAGCCTGGTTGTCATTAGACGAGTTGTCCCGCGTCACCTCAGTCGGGGTGGGCGACGGTGTAACCGTGGAAGTGGGCGTTGGCGTCGTCGTGCTGGTGAGCGTCGTAGCAATGGTGGAGGTGGCGGTCGCGGATGGGCTGACCTGGTGGGGCACCACCTGTGGCGTGGACGTCGGCGCGGATTCTATCGGAAGAGTGGCGGTAGATGCCGACACGAGCTGGGCGGACGCCGGCTCTGGTGTCTGAGACTGACAGGCGGACAGCAGAGCGGCGAATGCTGCAAACAGGAAGACGGTCTTCAGGACGTGGAATCTGCGATAGAACCGCCAGAATAGGATCAGCATTTGGACCATGTGGCACCTTCGTCGGAATCCTCAACGGAGCATGGGCGTCCTTCCGGGGAAGGACGCCCATGCTCCCAGAAGGACTATCCCTTGCGACGATTTGCATCACGTGTTCTCACACGGCGTTGGAATCAAAGACCGGGGGCGCTACCAGTGGACCTACCGCGGTTGCGCGTGCTAGCGGAAGAGCCCAGTTTTCTTGCTGGAATCGGGCCGAATGGAGTCCATTATCTCGGGAAGACTTGCCTCCAGCGCGGCGTCCTCGCAGGGATCGTAGCTGATCATGAAAGCGACCTGACAGCGATCGCAGACAAAGAGCTGCACGGGGGATCCGACGATCTTGTTGCTACCTTCCGCGCGTCCACGAATCAACATGGGACGCGTGTGATCTCCGCAGTCCGGGCAGTGCCGATGAGCGGCCAGGGTAGCCGCGTAGCTCTCCGCACTGTAGAAGCCCAAACACGTTCTTCGGAGCTCATACTGCTCGCTCATGATCCACTCTCCTCGTTTTGCCCCTGCACCAGATATTTTGACCGCTCGGGCGCAACGTGTCAAATCGCACGAGCATGCCCACTGTGGCGTGGGCGCCCGCTTTGGGGGCACAAGCTCCCTTGAATTCCTCAGCGAATTGCCTTATACTAGCCGTGCTGGTGTTACTACGATATCACAATAGATGGCAGGTTCGCGGTTTCTTGGGCAGCAGGAGTGACCACAAAGTCGTGTGTCCGGCCGGCCAGGGGTTTTTCCATGGCTGGTGTGCAGCATCGAAGCACACTGGGCTGACGGCGACCGGAGCCGAGACAACTGGCACCAGGGTTCCCTCAGAGAGTGATTCCCCGTCTTTCCTATTCCCCGTGAGCTCTCCCCTGCGACCAGGATCATTCCTAGTGTTATCACCCGAGGAGCCCAAATGAAAAGAATCTGCGTTGTTGGAACCGGTTATGTTGGACTGGTTACCGGAACTTGCTTCTCCGACCTCGGCAACGAGGTGCGTTGCCTGGACATCGACGAGGAGAAGATCGCCAAACTGAATGCGGGCAGCTTGCCCATCTACGAGCCGGGACTCGAAGAGCTGGTCAGGAGAAACGCCAGGGCCGGCCGGCTTAGCTTCACCACGAGCTATCCGGACGCGCTGCGCGACGCCGACATCGTCTTCATCGCCGTGGAGACCCCGTCCGGACCCGAAGGTGAGGCGGACATGCGCTACGTTCGCGCGGCCGTGCAGACCGTGGCTAAGCACTTATCCTCCAACCGCATGACCATCATCGTGAACAAGAGCACCGTGCCGGTGGGCGCGGCCGACCTCGTGGCACAGATCGTCAAGCGCAAGAATTCCACCGCAACCTTTGCCGTGGTCTCCAACCCGGAGTTCCTGCGCGAAGGCAACGCCGTGGCGGACTTCATGAATCCGGATCGGGTCGTGCTGGGCGCCAGCGACAGAAAGGCAGGAGAGCGAGTCGCGGAGCTATACGCTCCTCTGAAGTGCCCGACCGTCATCACGGATCTGCGCACGGCCGAGATGATCAAGTATGCCTCCAACGCGTTTCTCGCCACCAAGATTAGCTTCATCAATGAGATCGCTTCTGTCTGCGATAAGCTCGGGGCCGATGTGAAGGAGGTCGCGCGCGGCATGGGTCTGGATCGACGTATCGGCGCTTCTTTCCTGGACGCCGGTCTGGGGTACGGGGGGAGCTGCTTTCCGAAAGATGTCAAAGCGCTCTCTCACATGGCGGCCATTCACGGCTGCCATCCTCAGTTGCTGCGGGCGGTGATGGAGATCAACCATGACCAGCGGCGGGCCATGTTGGCGCGGGTCCGCAGCCTCTTCGGATCGCTGGAAGGGCTGGTCGTCGGGATTCTCGGTCTGAGCTTCAAGCCCAACACCGACGATATGCGAGAGGCGGCCGCCGTGGAGATCATTCGTCTCCTGCAGCACGAGGGAGCGCAGGTTCGTGCGTATGATCCAGTCTCCAGCAAGGTGGCCCAGAATATCCTCACCAACGTAACGCTATGCGAGGACGCCTACGCCGTCGCGGACGGCGCGGACGCGCTGATCGTGGTAACGGAGTGGAACGAGTTCAAGAACCTGGACATGGCCAAGATCAAGAGCTCGATGCGCAACCCGGTTCTGGTGGATGGGCGCAACATCTACGATCCAGAGGGGATGCTGGAGCTGGGATTCAACTATAGCGGCGTCGGCCGAGGGCATCTTAACCTGTACGCGCAGGCCCTGCCTGGTCGACCCGGCAAAGCCAGGACGGTGAAACGGCCCGCCGTCCCGCTAGAAGAGGAATGACAGAGCACGATGGGTAGCAACGGAACAAGTAGCGCGGTCGAGTCCATTCTATCTAGCTGCCCCCGAGAGCGGGAGCATCTCATGCCCGCCTTGCAGCAAACACAGGAAGCACTCGGTTATCTGCCCGATGATGCAATCGAGGCGCTGGCGCGGCATTTTCGCACCTCTCCGTCGTATGTTTATGGCGTCATTACGTTCTACCCCCAGTTTCGACTGAAGCCGGCGGGGCGCAACCTGATCAAGGTGTGCCGAGGCACAGCCTGCCACGTCAAGGGCGGCCCGCGCATTCGTCAGGAGGTAGAGCGTCAGCTCGGAATCAAGGAGGGCGAGACGACGGAGGACATGGAGTTCACGCTGGAAACGGTGGCGTGCATTCGGGCGTGCGCGATCGCTCCCACCATGCTCATCAACAAGGAGACCTACGGACAACTCACCGCGAAGAAGGTCGCCGAGATACTGGCCGAGTACAGGGCATGGAGGATGGCCAGTGAGCCAGCATAACGGTGAGACCAGCCGCGCCACCACACTGCTGATCTGCCGCGGAACGAGTTGCCAGTCGTCGAAGTCCAATCTTCTCCAGGCGGCTCTCGAAGAGGAGATCGGGCAGCGAGGACTGAAGGATCGCGTTCAGGTTCAGTTGACGGGCTGTCACGGCTTCTGCCACGTGGGACCCACCGTCATCGTCGAGCCGGAAGGCATCCTGTATACACACGTCAAGGTCGAGGACGCCGCGCGGATCGTCCAGGAGCATCTGATCGAGGAGCAATGGGTCGACGATCTCCTGTACCGCGATCCGCTGACCGGCGAGACAATCCCGCACCAGCGCGATATCACGTTCTACAGCAAGCAGCAGCGTCACGTGCTCCGCAATACCGGACGGATCAACCCCGAGCGCATCGAGGACTACATGGCCGTCGGCGGGTACAGTGCCCTGCGCAACGCGCTGTTCGACGGGAGTCCGGAGCAAGTGCTGGACGAGATCCGCAAAGCCGGTCTGCGGGGACGGGGCGGTGGTGGTCAACCCACGGCGAACAAGTGGGAGATGGCGGCAAGAACAGCCGCGGGACAGAAATACGTTATCGCGAACGGCGACGAGGGGGACCCGGGCTCGTTCATGGATCGCACCATCATTGAAGGGGATCCTCACGCGCTGCTTGAAGGTATGCTGCTCGCCGCTTACGCGGTTGGTGCCTCGCAGGGCTATCTGTACCTGCGCACGGAGTACACTCTGGCCACCCAGCGCTTTCGGGTGGCTATCGCCCAGGCCCGCGAGAAGGGCATTCTAGGGCCGAACGTGATGGGCTCGTCCTTCGCATTTGATGTCGACATAAAGCATGGTGTGGGCGCCTACGTGGGCGGTGAGGAGACGGGCATCATCGCCACCATCGAGGGGCGACGGCCAATGCCCAGTCCCAAGCCTCCCTATCCGGCGGAGTCGGGGTTGTGGGGCAGGCCCACTGTGATTAACAACGTGGAGACTCTGGCCAACGTTCCTTTGATCATGTCGAGGGGCGCCGATTGGTTCGCCGGCATTGGCACCGCGGGCAGCAGGGGGACCAAGATATTCGCTCTGACCGGCAAGGTCGTGAGCCCAGGCCTGGTTGAGGTTCCGCTGGGCACGACGCTCCGCGAGATCATCTTCGGCATCGGCGGCGGCGTGCCAGAGGGGCGCAAGTTCAAGGCCGCGCAGACCGATGGACCGACCGGCAACTGCATTCCGGGCAGTCTACTGGATCTGCCCACCGACTGGGAGACCATGGCCGAGGCCGGCGTTCTGATCGGCGATGGGGCCATGGTCGTCATGGACGACACGACCTGCATGGTCGATACGGCTCGCTTCTTCACCGCTTTCTCGCAGAGCGAGTCCTGCGGCAAGTGCGTGCCCTGTCGTCTCGGCACCAAGCGGCTGTTGGACGTGGTAGACCGCATCACCAGCGGCAAAGCGGAGATGTCCGATCTGGACCTGCTGGTCGAGCTGGGCGAGACGATCTCGGCTGGCTCGCTGTGCGGTCTCGGCATGGGCGCCGCCAATCCGGTGCTCAGCACGCTCAAGCACTTCCGCGATGAGTACGTGGCTCACGTGCGGGACAAGAAGTGCGAGGCGGTAGTTTGCAAGGGACTGGTCAAGGCACCTTGCAGCCATACCTGCCCGGCGGGCATCGACATCCCGCGCTACATTCGGCTCATCGCGGCGGGACGCTACGCCGACGCGGTGACCGTGATTCGGGAGCGCAATCCACTCCCCAGCGTGTGTGGGCGGGTCTGCTTCCATCCCTGTGAGAGCAAGTGCCGACGCGGTCAGGTCGATCAGCCGCTGGGCATCAACTACCTCAAGCGCTTTGCGGCCGGCTACGATGGCCGCTGGGAGAATCAGCCGCCGCCGCTGCCGCCCACGGGCAAGAAGGTGGCTGTTGTCGGGTCCGGTCCGGCCGGACTCGCCGCGTCGTTCTTCCTGGCTCGTCTGGGACACGCGGTCACAATCTTCGAGGCCCTGCCGGTGGCGGGAGGTGTCCTGCGCGTGGGCATTCCCGCGTATCGGCTGCCCGAAGATATTCTGGAGATGGAGATCGACAACATCCGCCGTCTGGGGGTCGACCTTCTCCTCAACAGTCCGGTGGAGAAGCTGGACACCCTCTTCGAGGAAGGCTACGACGCCGTCTTCCTGGGCATGGGATCGGTGAAGGGCATGAAGCTAGGCGTCGAGGGCGAGGATGATCCGGCGGTCTTCGACTGCATGAGCTTCCTGCGTGACTTCCGTCTCGGCTTGCCGACTCAGGTCGGACAGCGCGTCGTGGTGGTGGGCGGCGGCAACGCGGCCATCGACGCGGCGCGCACATCCTTGCGCCTCGGGGCGAAAGAAGTTACCATAATCTATCGACGCACGGCACGCGAGATGCCCGCGTTGCCGGCCGAGGTGCAGGACGCGGTGAACGAGGGCACGCGCGTCGAGTATCTGGTCGCGCCCGATCGCATCGTCCGTGACGGCGGTACGCTCCGTGTTCTGTGCCACCGCATGGAGCTTGGTCCCATGGACGCCAGTGGACGCCGTGGTGTCGTAGCGGTGCCGGGCAGCGAGTTCGAGTTGGTGGCCGATACCGTGATCGCCGCCATAGGGCAGGCGACGCAACTGCCCCCCGGAATGGGTCTGAAGGCGAATCGCAACGGCACGGTGAAAGTGGATAGCCACACGCTAGCCACCGAGCGCCCTGGCGTCTTCGCGGGCGGCGATGCCGTGACAGGTCCGGCCTCAGTGATCGCGGCCATAGCGGCTGGACGGCGTGCGGCCAGTTCTATCGACCGATACCTGGGTGGCTCGGGCGTCATCGATATCAGCGATTCGACTTTGGATGCTGAGCCGTGGCAGGATGAGGAGGATGTGGATCGCTCCCATCGACATCACCCGCCGGCCATCCCCGTCGAGGCCCGCGAGGGCAATTTCATGGAAGTGGAGCTCTCTTTTGATGCCAAGGTCGCTTTGCAGGAGGCTTTGCGCTGTCTCCGCTGCGATCTGGAAGACTGACCCTGGAGGAATGAGATGGTGATTGCAGAAGGAACTGCTGCCGGGTCCTCAACGCCAATCGAGCAAGTTCTGGCTGGGTTCAGACGAGATCGCGCCGACTTGATCGCGATCCTGCACGCGGTGCAGAACGCGTTCGGCTACATCTCTAGGGAATCGGTCGAGGCTATCGGCGCGCACGTCGAGCTGACGCCGGCCCAGGTGTATGGCGTGCTCACGTTCTACGACCATTTCCGTACCAAGCCGCTCGGCACCCATCTGGTCGAGCTCTGTGTGGGCCCGGCCTGCTACGTGAGAGGTGGAGCGAAGATACGGCGGGTCGTGGAGACCATACTGGGCATCGAGGAGGGTGAGACGACTCCGGACGGATCGATCAGCCTACGCGGTGCGCAATGCACCGGCACGTGCGCACTGGCCCCCATGATCCACATCGACGGCAAGCAGCACGGGCACTTGCGTCTCTCCGACGTACCCCGCTTGCTCGCGGGTCTGAGGGAGGCGGCCGATCCGGCTGATCGGACCGATCGGTCTGATCGATCGGCGAATCAAGTCCAGGGAGGAGCCGCATGAGCGACTTCGAGCAGATCAGAGCGCAGGCGCAGGAGGCGTGGAAGCGGCTTCAGGATAGCCCCCGACCACGCATCATCGTCGCCATGGGATCCTGCGGCATTGCCGCTGGCGCGGATGTGGTGCTGGAGACCATCCGCGACGAGGTGAAGAAGCAGGGCATCGCGGCTGATATCATGTCCACCGGCTGCATGGGGATGTGCTACGAGGAGCCCCTGGTGGACATCATCAAGCCGGGCCAGCCCCGCATTAGCTATCGCAAGGTCACCCCGGAAACGGCCCGAGAGCTGGTGCGCGATGTTGTGGCCGGAAGCAAGTATAGGCAGGATCTGGCTTTCGCCAACTTTGGCGAAAGCACCTTTCACGAAATTCCTAGCCTGAACAGCCAGGATTTCTATCGTATCCAGGTTCGCCGACTGCTCCAAAACACGGGCGAGATCGATCCCGAGAATATCGACCACTACCTGGCCCGCGGGGGCTATGCCGCCTTTAATAAGGCCCTGACTTCTATGACACCCGAAGAGGTAATCGCAGAGGTCAAGACCGCCGTGCTGAACGGTCGAGGCGGAGCGGCGTACCCGGCCGGCTTGAAATGGGAATCGTGCCGCAAAGCTCCCGGCTATCCCAAATACATTATCTGCAACGCCGACGAGGGAATCCCGGGCGTCTTCGTCGATCGCTTTCTTCTCGAGGGCGACCCGCACGCGGTCATCGAGGGCATGCTCATAGCGGCCTATGCGGTGGGCTCGGACATCGGCTATATCTACATCCGCACGGAGTATCCGCTGGGAGCGGAACGCTTCGCGACAGCCATCAAGCAAGCTGAAGAGCGTGGTCTGCTCGGCAGGAACATCCTCGGGACGGACTTCACTTTCCGTCTCGAGATCCGCCGCGGCGCCGGCAGTTACGTGGCCGGTGAGTCCTCGGCTTTGATGTCCAGCATCGAAGGCGGCCGTGCGATGCCGCGACTGAAACGGCCTCGCAGCGTGGAGAAAGGACTGTGGGCCAAGCCGACTTCGATGAACAACGTGGAGACGTTCGCCAACGTCCCCTGGATCATCAACAACGGGGGCGCCTGGTACAAGACCACGGGCAGCGAGGGCACCAGCGGAACCTCCCTGTTCAGCATCAGCGGCAAGATCGTGCGGACCGGTATCCTGGAGGTGCCGTTCGGGCTGCCGTTGCGGGCCGTGATCGATGCGGCCGGGGGCGTGCCGGAGGGCCACCAACTGAAGGCCGTGATGCCGGATGGTCCATCGGGCGGATTGATACCGGCCAAGCTTCTGGACACGATCCTGGACCTCGACGCGTTTAAGAAGATCGAGGCTCCACTGGGCGCGGGCGGGTTGGTTATCCTCGATGAGACCGTTTGTCTGGTGGACCTGATGCGTTGGGCCCTGGCCTTCAATATGGACGAGAGCTGCGGTCGCTGCACCCTGTGCCGCATTGGCTGCCAGCGTCTGCACGATCTCTGGGTCCGCGTGGGGCGGGGCGAGGGCACCCTGGAGGATCTGGACAAAGCCAACATGCTGCAGGATCTCATGCGCCGCATGACCCACTGCGGCCTAGGTCAGGCCGCCGGAAATCCTGTTCGCTCTGCCCTCAAGCACTTCCGAGCCGAGCTCGAAGCCCATATCGTCGAGAAGCGTTGCCCGTCCAAGGTCTGCCCGTCCTTGACGGCTTACCGAATCGATCCGGCCAAGTGCTCGAAATGTGGGGTCTGTGAGCCGGCTTGCCCAAGCGGGGCTATCTCTCGCGACGGCAGGCTAACAATCAATCAGGACAAGTGCATCCACTGCGATATCTGCGTAGAGCTATGCCCCGACGCGGCGGTTGTCATAGACAAGGCGGAGAGACCGCCCGCGCGGAAACCCGCGGCCGCCAGTGCCGGCCACAGCTTGGCTGCGGCGCAGGTCGCTTCTGGAGGGAGATAGGAAGTGGATACCGTCAAGCTGACAATTGACGAGCGCACGGTAGAGGTCAAGAAGGGTACCTCGGTTCTCGAGGCTGCCGAACAAGCTGGTATCTACATTCCTCACCTGTGCTTCGTTCACGGTCTGAAACCATACGTCGGATGCCGCCTGTGCGCGGTGGAGATCGAGGGGGCTCGCGGGCTGGAGCTCTCCTGCGCGGAGCCAGTTCGCGATGGCATGATAGTGCGCACCAATACGCCCAAGGTGCTTGAGACTCGGCGCAACCTGCTCGAGGTGATTATCTCCGAGCATCCCTGGAAGTGTCTGACCTGCTGGCGGCGTGAGCGGTGCAATCCGCTCTGGCACTGCCAGCGCGATGCGAAGGTCACCGATCGCTGCGTCATGTGTCCGCGCAACCGCGACTGCGAGCTGCAGCGCGTGGTGGATTTCGTGAACATGCGCCAGGACGATCAGCCCTTCTACGCGGTGCCCAAGACGCAGCCCATCCGCTGGAAGAATCCATTCCTGCAGTACGACCCGAACAAGTGCATTCTTTGCACGCGCTGTGTACGCGTCTGCGCGGAGCGACGCCACGTGGGCGCGTTGGAGCTCTCGCATCGCGGCTACCGGGCGACCATCTCCACCGCTTTCGGCGAAGAGCTGGACTGTGAGTTCTGCGGCGCTTGCGCCGAGGTTTGTCCGACCGGCGCTATCATGGAGAAGTCCCGCCGCTACACCGGGGTGCCCGACGTGAGCGTTCCGACGGTATGTGGTCACTGCGGCGTTGGCTGCGGGCTGCAGATCGACGTCAAGAATGGCAAGATCATCGGCGTGACCGCGCCTGAGAGCCACGCGGTCAACGGCAACGATCTGTGCGTGCGTGGCAAGTTTGGCTTTGGATACATTCAGAGCGAAAGCCGTCTGAAAACGCCTCTGGTCAAGGGCCAACCCGCGGTGAACGGCACGGCCGTGCCTGTGTCCTGGGAAGAGGCCATCGGCCAGGTTGCCGATCGACTTTACGATATCCGCGAGCATCACGGACCTGACGCCATCGCCTTCGTGGGATCCAGCCGGCTGACCAACGAGGAGGGCTATCTCCTCCAGAAGCTGGCACGTGGACTGGTGGGCACGAACAACGTGGATCAGGCGGCCTCGATGTTCCATCGCGGGACCCTGGACGGCCTGGGTGCCAGGCTGGGTGTGGGCGCCATGACGAATAGTCTCGCGGACCTGGAGAAGGCCGGCTGCATCGTCGTGGTGGGCAACAATACCGCCAACACGCATCCCATAGCGGCGCTCAAGATCAAGAACGCGGTCAAGAACCATGGCGCCAAGCTGATCGTGGCTCATCCCCTCCGAACGGATCTCGATCGGTTTGCCACGCTCTCGCTTCACTACAAGCCGGGCAGCGAAGTTGCTTTGCTGAAGGGCTTGGCGGCCGGACTCCTCTCGGCGCGCGGCGCCGATCTGGAACAGACCGCCGGCTACGCTGATCTGCGCGCCTCCCTGCAAGGCAGCGACGCAGCCGCGGTGGCGACGCAGACCGGCGTCGCGAGCGAGGCGCTGCAACAGGCCAGCAAGATCCTCTCCGAGGCGGCTGGCGAGACATCCCCTGCGAAGGCTCAGGCGGGAGAAGAGAAGCCACTGCCCCTGCGTCCATCGAAGCCCATCGTGCTAGTCTACGGCTCGGGACTGAGCTATGCGGAGACTCCCGCGGACGTCGCGGCCGCGGTGGCGAATCTGGCGGTCCTTCTCGACGCCGCGGGCGCTCAGGTTGGAGTGGCGGCGCTGGCCGCGGACGCGAACCTGCAGGGCAGTTGCGACATGGGCATGCTTCCCGATTATCTGCCCGGACGAGTCGCCATCCAGGACGACGCCGCACGCGCACGCATCGCTCACGCCTGGCTGGGTGCGCAAGGGCAACTGCCCTCCAAGCGCGGTCTCGGCTTCCGCGAGATGCTGGAGGCGGCCCGCAACGGCAAGCTGAAGGCCATGGTAGTGGTGGGCGACGATCCGGTGACATCCATCCCGGATACTGCCTACGTCTCCGAGTGCCTGACTGACCTGCCGCTCCTGGTGGTGATCGACGTGACCGCCACTCCGACGGCGCAACTGGCCGACGTGGTGCTCCCCGGCGTCAGCTTCGCCGAGAAGGCGGGCACTTTCACGAGCACCGAGCGCCGCGTGCAGAAGCTCCGCCCGGCCATCGATCCGATCGGCGATGCCAGGCCGGAATGGTGGGTTCTTGGGCAGTTGGGCAAACGGCTAGCTGCACGCTTAGGCGGAGCGGCCAAGGTCCAGTTGGAGTACGAGGGTCCCAAGGCCATCATGGACGAGATCGGGGCGTTGGTCCCGACCTACGCTGGCATCTCCTATGACCGCCTGGAAGAGGGCGGACTGCAGTGGCCGTGCCCGTCGGCGACCAGTCAGGGCACAGCGGACGTTTTGGATCAAGCAAACACTCGCCTTGTGGCCGTGCAACACGAATCGAGCACGGCTCCCGCGGCGAGCGATTATCCGTTCTTGCTCGTGACGGAGAAAACACTGTTCTCCGATCTGCGGGAGCCACCCATCAATGGGCGGAACCTGTTGCAGGTCGAGCGAACGGACTTTGCCGAGTTGAATCCCGTCGATGCCGTCGTTCTGGGCATCCAGAGCGGTGACCGTGTCCGGGTCGTCTCGCCCGCCGGCTCCGTCGTGGCGCGCGCGGTCTGGAGCGACCGAGTGGAACAGGGGCAGGTGCTCGTGCCATCGGGTGTACGCAGCGAGGTGAACGGCCTGTTGAAGCGCAACGGGGCGTTTGTGCGCGCGAGCAGAGTGACGGTGCGCATCGAGAAGGCAATTGAACTGCCGGTGGAAAGGTAGCGCGGAGTGATGATAAGTCTGACCATTGAAGGCCGCCCCGTTCAGGTGCCGGAAGGAAGCACCGTTCTGGATGCGGCGCGGAAAGCCGGCGTCTACGTTCCCACACTGTGCCATGATCCGGACCTGAAGCCCTATGGCGCCTGCCGCCTGTGTCTGGTCGAAGTGGAGGGCGTGAAGGGCTATCCTGCCTCGTGCACCCTGCCGGCCAACAACGGCATGGTGGTGCGCACCGACACTCAGGCGCTCAATCAGTTGCGCCGCGGCATAGTGGAACTGCTGGTGGCCGAAGGCCACGACAACTGCATGGCCTGCGCCAAGAACAATCGGTGCGAGCTGCAGCGCATTGGTGCCTACGTGGGGCTGACGAAGGTGCGCTACGAGCAGGTGCACCGTGGTATTCCCGTCGACGACAGCAATCCGTTCTTCTACCGAGATCTGGACAAGTGCATCCTCTGCGCGCGCTGCGTGCGGGCCTGCGCCGAGGTCGAGTTCGTCAATGCCATCGACTACGGCGGACGGGGCTACGATGCCGTCATCGCCACCATGGGCAACAGGCCGCTGACGCAATCCAACTGCGAGTCGTGCGGTGAGTGCGTGGACCAGTGCCCGGTCGGGGCACTAGTCAGGAAGAAGAACGTGATGCCCACCCGGGAGGTACGGACCACCTGCGCCTACTGCGGCGTGGGCTGTGGTCTGGTCCTGGGTCTGCGCGGCGACGAGATCGTGCAGGTGCGCGGAGACGACGACGCGCCCGTCAATCATGGGACCTTATGCGTCAAGGGGCGCTTCGGCGTGGAGTTCGTGCACCATAAGGATCGCCTCCGCACGCCTTTGATGAAGAAGGACGGGCAGTTCGTGCCCATCTCGTGGGACGAGGCCCTCGACATCATCAGCGAGCGCCTAGCCAGGTACAGCGGATCGGAGTACGCCAGCGTGGCCTCGGGACGCTGTACGAACGAGGACAACTACGTCTTCCAGAAATTCACGCGGGGGGTGATGGGCTCCAACAGCATAGACCACTGCGCCCGTCTCTGACACGCTCCGAGCGTGGCCGGTCTGGCCACCACATTCGGCAGCGGCGCAATGACCAACGCCATCGAGGAGATCGCGGACGCGCAGTGTCTCCTGGTGATTGGCTCGAACACGACGGTTGCACATCCTGTGCTGGCGCTCCAGATCAAGCGGGCCGTTAGCAAGGGCGCCAAGCTCATCGTCGCCAACCCGCGTGAGATCGACCTCTGCCGCTACGCGGATCTGCACCTGCAGCTGATCCCCGGGACCGACGTTCCACTCGTCATGGGCATGGTCAAGACCATCCTGGACGAAGGTCTGTGGAACCGCGAGTTCGTGGCGGAGCGCTGTGAGGATTTCGCCCAGTTGGAAGAGAGCCTACGCAGCTTTGGCATGGCTGAGGCGTCCCAGATCACCGGTGTTCCGATCGAGCTGATCCAGCAGGCCGCGCGGCTCTATGCCACCAGCGAGCCGTCCTCGATCCTGTATACTCTGGGCATCACTCAGCATACCCACGGCACAGACAACGTTTTCGCGCTGGCCAATCTGGCCATGGCGACCGGACAGATCGGGAAGCACGCCTCGGGCGTGAATCCGCTCCGTGGCGCTAACAACGTGCAGGGCGCTTGCGACATGGGAAGCCTGCCGCCCTTCTTCCCCGCCTACCAGCAGGTGGCGGACCCGGGAGTGCGCGAGAAGTTCTCGAAGGCCTGGGGTGTGTCGCTGAGCGACGAGCAGGGTCTCACCATTGAGGAGATGGTCCAGGCGGCCCACGAGGGCAGCCTGAAGGCCGTCTATGTGATGGGAGAGAACCCGGCTCTGAGCGATCCGGACGTCAACCACGTGCGCGCTGCCTTCGGGAAGCTGGAGTTCCTGGTGGTGCAGGACATCTTCCTGACGGAGACCGCGCAATTGGCCGACATCGTGCTGCCCGCCGCGACCTTCGCCGAGAAGGAAGGCACCTTCACCAACACCGAGCGGCGCGTACAGCGCGTGCGCCAGGCCATCGCGCCGGTTGGCGAAGCTCGACAGGATTGGGCTATCATCAGCGAGG
>SCTZ01000157.1 GCA_004297765.1 Chloroflexota bacterium
CTGAGCGCCGCAGCGCGAAGAATCCGTATCCCCAGGGCGCGGATTCTTCGGCGCCTGCCCTGAGCCGAGCCGAAGGGTGCGCGCCTCAGAATGACAAAACCAGTGTGGTCGAACACTAGTGCTCTGTGACTGATAAACTGATGCGTGTCCGCTGAATCCGACCGATCGGTCCGATCGGACCGATCCGACCGATCAGCACGTGCTTGCCTCTCAGAAAGTGTGAGAGAAGCTTCTTAGACCCCGTCATTCCCGCGAAAGCGGGAATCCAGAGCGCCGTGGATTCCCGCGAAAGCGGGAATGACGGAAGGAGGCTTCGAGCCTAATAGCCCATCTCACACACTTTCTCAGATCACGAGTGAAATGATACAGCACTAATAGTGATCAGCCCGGGATACCGTATTCTTTCGCGAGGCGCGAGGCCAGGATCTCGCGCTGGACCTCGGAGACGCCTTCGAAGAGCTCGTAGCCGCGGGCGTCGCGGAAGAGCCTCTCGACCTTGAACTCCTTGAGGTAGCCGTAGCTCCCGTGCACCTGCAGCGCATGCTTGGTGGCCATGACGGCCGCCTGGGACGCGAAGAGCTTGGTAATCGAAGCCTGTTTGATCGCGTCGACTCCTTGATCCTTCTGCCAGGCGAGTTGATAGGTGAGCAAGCGGGCCGCTTCGAGCAGCGTCGCGATCTCTGTGATCAGATAGTGGCAGTGCTGAAACTCCCAGATGGGATGTCCGCGCTGCACGCGGGTCTGGGCATAGCGCATGGCCTCATCCAGGGCTGCCTGCATGATCCCGACGCACTGGGAAGACAGACAGAGCTTGCCGAGGGTCATGGCTGAGCGCAGCTCTTTGAAGCAGTTGCCGTCACGCAGCAGGTTCTCCTTCGGGATCGAGACGTTGTCCATGTAAATATCCGAGAGTGTAGCGCCACGGTGGCCAAGCTTCTCGTAGGTCTGACCGGCCGAGAAGCCGGGTCTGTCCGTTTCGACCAGGAAGAGGCTGACGTCGCCTGAGTCGTCCTTGGCAAAAACGACGCCTACCTGAGCGATTGGTCCGGACGTGATAAAGCGCTTGACCCCGTTGAGGACGTATCCGCCTTCCACCGAGCGGGCGCGGGTCTCTAGCATGTTCGGGTCGGAGCCGGTCGCCGGCTCGGTGAAGGCGAAGAAGCCCAGCTTCTCGCCTTTGATGATGGGGACGAGCCAGTCTTGCTTCTGTTTCTCACTGGCGTACTGGTTGATCTCATAGCCGACGATCGATTGGTCCTGGATGTGCATGGCAATAGCCGGACAGGATCGCGCAAGCTCGATTTGGGAGATGGTCATGGCCATGTAGCCGGCGTTGACTCCGCCGTAGGCCTCAGGGTGCAGGATGCCATACAGGTTGAGGGCCGCGATTTTGGGCCGGAGGTCATGTGGGAACGCTCCGGTCTGGTCTATTTCGGCGGCACGCGGCTCGAGCTCTTTGTCGGCGAAGCGCCGCACTACCTCTCGAAATGCCTTCTGCTCGTCGCTGAGGTTGAAATCCATGGTTGTCTCCTTTCCTTTCTGTGCCCTGCACAGGCAAGGGGGGCGCCAGTAGACAGGACACGGGGGCGACCGTCAGGGCGCCCCTGGCAGGTAATGGTTTGCCCCTAGAGCCCCAGCTCTCGCTTCGCCGTCACGTTGCGATGGATCTCAGAGGTTCCCTCGCCTATGGAGAAGATCCGCGCGTCGCGGAAGAACATCTCGATGGGGTAGTCTTTGTTGACGCCGTCGCCGCCATGAATCTGGACGGCCTCCTGGGTCACGCGCTGCACGGTCTCGGCCCCGTAGAACTTGGCCATCGAGGCCTCGCGCTCGGCGCCGTCGCCGGAATCGATCAGGCGTGCCGCATGGTAGACCAGCAGGCGCGCGGTGAGGACCGAGACCGCCATGTCGGCGATCTTGAAGCGGATGGCCTGGAAGTTGCCGATGGGCTGACCGAACTGCTGGCGGGTCAGGGCGTGCTTCTTAGCGGCGTCCAGGGCGGCCTGCGATAGACCGAGGCACATTGCGGCGGTGGAGGTGCGTCCATACACCAACATGCGCATCATGTGATACCAGCCTTGCCCTTCCTCGCCGATGCGGTCCTCGATAGGTACCCGCACGTCCTTGTAGCTGAATCCACCGACGCCGAGAGGGCGCATGCCGAGCAGATCGTATACGCCGTCGATGTTGAAGCCCGGAGCGTTGCGCGGGACCACGAAGGTGCTGATGCCCTTGTATCCGGCGCTCGGGTCGGTCTTGGCCCAGATGGTGAAGTACTGAGCACAGGCCGTGTTGTCGATGTACCGCTTGGAGCCGTTCAAGATGTAATCATTGCCGTCGCGAACGGCGGTTGACTGCAGCGACGCCGCGTCGGAGCCGGCGTTCGGCTCGGTGATGCCGATGGTGGTGATCACATCGCCCTTGATCACGGGAATCAGAAAGCGGGCCTGCTGGTCCTTGGTGCCGTAGAAACATACAGGGATGCTACCCAGACAGGTGGCCAGGGTGCTGCCGGAAACCGACATATTACCGTAGGCCAGTTCTTCCTCCTGGATACACAGCTCCATCTCGGTTCCGGCCTGCCCGCCCACCTCTTTCGGCAGAATGCGGCCATAGCAGCCTAGCTCGGCCAGCTTCTTGCGCAGGTCGGTGGGAATCTCTGCCTTGCGGTCCATCTCCAGCGTGCGCGGGGTGATCTCCCGGGCGGTGAACTCCCGCAGCGTCCTCTGGAGCTCCAGTTCGCGTTCTGTGAACTGATACGGGTTCGGGTTCAAGCTTCTCCTCCTAAGTAGGCTTTGATGACTTCGGGCGATCGGCGCACTTCGTCCGGGAGCCCATCGGCGATCTTCTTGCCGGATTCCAGCACCGTAATCCAATCCACCAGACGCATGACCATGTCCACGTGATGCTCCACCAGCAGCACCGCGCAGCCCTGGTCCTTCAGACGGCGAATCAGATCCACCAATCGATCGATCTCTTCACCCGATAGCCCCGCC